>JBGTIZ010000352.1:0-29068 GCA_041745395.1 Promineifilaceae bacterium (SeqCode)
GGCAGTTAGACATGGGTATGGCTCCAGTTACCTTTACAGCTAATTGATGAACGAGCGGTCATACGCCTCGCCGCCTGCGGCGGCTCGGCCATTATAAAGGGGTTTTCTTCGTTTGGGCGTTCGCCCAAACGAAAAAAACCCCTTTATAATGGCCGAGCCGCCGCAGGCGGCGAGGCGTATGACCGCTCGTTCATCAATTAGCTGTAAAGGTAACTGGAGCCATACCCATGTCTAACTGCCTTAAAAACAGGTTGACGTTATACTATATCTAGGCGACAGCAAGAGTATGCCCCATCACAACAGCGCAACTCGACCAGTCCACCATGCGTATAGTCTCGAGTAGCGTTGTTGCTGTGGTTCAGCCAAAGCTGTCGCCACGACATACGATTCAACGTTCAACATTCACCTAGGAGGAACCATGGATTTGGAATTTTTAAATACAATGGGCTGTATTTCTTGGATTGTTTTTGGGGCCTTAGCGGGCTGGTTAGCCAGCGTTCTAACGGGCAACAGCGGCCGCAACGGCTGTTTGACCAATGTTCTCATCGGTATCGTGGGGGCAGGGGTTGGCGGAGTGGTCTTCAGCTTCTTTGACAGCACGGGCGTCACCGGCTTTAACTGGTGGAGCTTCTTGGTCGCCGTTGTGGGCGCGGTGCTGGTCTTGAGCATATTTAACTTCATTCGCGGCCGTTAATTTTGGCGTGAAAGTCGAATCTCTCGCCAAGACGCGAAGAGCGCAAAGTTTCCTGAAAAAACTTTTCTTCGCTCCTCTGCCTCTTGGCGAGAAACTGCTTTTTCAGTAAGCTCAAAAATAAAAAGGGAGAAGTGGTTGAGCAACCACTTCTCCCTTTTTGCTTTTCACGGCTTGCTTCGCCCTAACCCAGCAGGGAGAACAAAAACCCCAGCACCGCCCCCCCCAGGATAATCCAGGCCGAGTTGAGCTTGAAATAGAACGTACCCACGGCCGTGAGTAACACAATCACCCACGACCACCAGCTCACCAAAGACCCCTGGGCCAGCCCCACCGTCACCACCACCATCAGCCCCAGCGCGGCCACATTGACCGCATCCAAAAACGCACTCGCCCAAACCGAATTGCGCAAGCGCGGCACAATCGGATTCAAAATCAGTACAAACACGAACGAGGGCAAAAAGATGGCGAGAGTCGCCACCACCGCGCCGGGCACGCCAGCCAGCACATAGCCGATAAAAGTAGCCGTGGTCAGCACGGGGCCGGGCGTAAATTGGCCGATGGCGATGGCGTCGAGCAGTTGGGCTTGGGTGAGCCAACCGTAGCGTTGCACCAAATCTTGCTCAATAAAGGCGATCAGCACGTAGCCACTGCCGTACAGAACCGCGCCCGTGCGCAGAAAAAACCAGCCGATTTCCCACAGGGAGGGCGCATTGGCTAGCTGTTGACCAATGGGCGCGAGGACGTTTATGTGGGGTAGGTTGGGCAAATTGGGCAAATTAGGTAGGAAGGGGAGCAACACGGCCGTGTGCCTTTTATCCCCCTCACCCCCACCTTTAGACCCTCGACTACGCGCCCACACCAGCCACACCATGCCCAACACACCCCCCGCCAGCAACGCCCACAGTTCCCACACGCCCAGCACCATCGCTATCATCACGGCCACCCCAATCACCACCAACTGCCACCCCTTGACCGCTTTTTTGCCCAGCTTCCACACCGCGCCTAAAATCACGACCAGCACGGCCGGTTTAATCCCCGCCAAAAACGGCTCCAGCGCGGGCACAGTACCAAACTCAACATAGACCCACGCCAGCAGACCCGTCAGCAAAGCGGCCGGGCCAATAAAACAGACGGCCGCGATGACTTGCCCCACCAAGCCTGCCCGCTCATAGCCCACGTGCATCACCATCTCAGTCGAATTCGGCCCGGGTATAAGATTGGTCGCGCCCACAAGGTCGAGGAAGTGCTGGCGCGACAGCCACGACCGTCGCTCGACCACTTCATCTTCAAGCATAGCGATGTGCGCCGCTGGGCCACCAAAGGCGGTGAAGCCGAGCTTGAGAAATAGGCCAGCTAGCTGGAGTAGTTCCACGGCCGTGGGTTTCTTTTCCGTTTCTGGCGTCTCTGGCGTCTCTGGCGTCTCTGGCGTTTCGGGTAAAGCAGAGGCCATCGCTTAATACCTCGGCAAAGAAGGGTCAACCATCACCGCCCAAGCGTGAATCCCTCCCTGTAAGTTAATCACATTTGTCCAGCCATTCGCCCGCAAATAGGCGACCACTTGGGCACTGCGTGAGCCATGATGGCACAGGACAACAATCTCCTGCTCCTTATCAGCCAACTCTGGCGGAATCGCCGCCAACTGCTCTGCCGCTAGTTGGCTCAGCGGCAGATGTAGCACCTCTGCCCCCAAGTTCACAATTTGCAATTCGGCTGATTCGCGCACATCGAGCAAGATAAAGTCATCACCCTGCTCGCGGCGAGCGGCCACAGTCAGGGCGTCAGTTTCGGGGACACCAAATGGATTCATTTTTATTTACCTCAGATTAGCTCTGCCACGCGGCAATGAATAAACAAGCCCACGCGGCAATAAACGCCACGCCGCCAATGGGCGTGATCGCCCCAAACAGGCGAATCCCCGTCAAGACAAGCAGGTAGAGACTGCCCGAAAAGATGAATATGCCCCCCACCATGAGCCAGCCAGACCAGTTGAGCCAATTGGTGGCTTCGGGCAGGTGGTTGAACAAAATCGCCACGGCGAGCAGGCCGAGGGCGTGGTACATTTGATAACGCACGGCCGTGTCAAAAGTCATCTCCCGCCCCGACTCTTTAAGCATATCGCTCAGAGCATGTGCCCCAAACGCCCCCGCCCCCACGCCCGACAGTAAAAACAGCGAAGCAATCAAAATAAACGTCTTCATCATCGTGTCTTCTTCCTTATTGTGCCTCTTCAGCAATGTGCAAAATTTTGCCCCGATTGTAACGCAGACAAAAAAAACGGGACACCGTTGTTAACGATGCCCCGCCATAAATAATCAGCGACTACTCACTTTTTACGCTTACACCAACTCCACATACCCGTTGTTCGATTCATCCGAAGGCAGACCGGCCACACGCACCCGCACGGCCGTGCCATTCTTCAGGCACAAATAAAGATGCTTGCCCCGTCGCCACTCCGCCTGCACACTGCCCTGCACCAGCCGAAACCCCCACACCCGCCGCTGGTTGCCCGCCAAATCGCGCGAAGAAATCAGCGGCTCTTCCAGCACCACATCCGCCAAACGGCGACCGCTCACAGGGTCACGCAAAATCGCGTCAAACGCAGTTCGTCCCACGCCATTAGCTTCCGTCTCCGCTTTAGGGTTGGGTGCTGGGGAAAACTTGGCCGCGTGGGCGGGTGCTGGCTCATCTTGTTTATGCTCCCCAATCTCCGCCATAAGCTGTTCGAGCGAGATAGACTCAATGGTTGTCGGTTCCGGCTCTCTGTCAGCCTCATTTTTCTGCGGAACACTGGCTAAAGGTGTGTCGGGCATCTCCGCCACGGCCGCAAAATGATGCTGACCATTTTTGCCGTTCTGGCTCTTACTGTGCGTCGCGTCGTAGGAAGCATGGGTCTCTTTTTTGGGCCACGGCCGTGGGTCAAAATAAAGAGCTTCCCAATCAATCGTCGCCCCCTCAGGCGTCTCGTGCCACCCGTTTGAGGGGGCCTCGTCTCTAGGAGTAGCTGAGGGTGAAGCGTGCTTAAACAGCTCATTCACCAACCCAGGATTCCCCTCCAACTCTTGCAAAAGCTGACGCAAATACGCATTCTCCTGCTGTAATTGCTCATTATCCAAACGCAAATCCAGCACCAGATCCAGCAAAGTCTGCATCTTATTGTCGCCTTTCCCCATTGGCACATTCAGCGGCCGACCAACTTTCATCAACATCGCTAAGCGATTATTTACCTGTTCCATCACGTTACCTCTCACCAAAATAAATGCGTCACACGTCACTATAAAAAGAAAATGACCATTACGTATGGTGGGATAGTAGCACAGAGAACCGTGAGTTTAGTGTGAAAGTTGGCCGCCCCAGGCAAAAACATCGTTAATTATCTGACCTGCCCACGCTAACGCCCCTGTTAGATTTGGCTGTTATTCTTAAAGAGAGGCGTTGTCATGCGACAGACGCCCCCCACCTTATCGCCCCCCAACCCAAGGAGAAAAACCATGAGCGACCACATATACAAAAAAATAGAGCTAGTCGGTTCCTCGACCGAGTCCATCGAACAAGCCATCAAAAACGCCCTCAGCAAAGCGGGCGAATCCGTGCGCAACATGCGCTGGTTTGAAGTCGGCGAAATTCGCGGCCACATCACAGACGGCACCGTCAGCCATTACCAAGTCACCGTCAAAATCGGCTTCACCCTCGACGAGTAAGCTCGTCGCAACGAGATTGGACCAATCTTTGAGATTGGTCCAATCTGTGTACCCCAAACAACAAGACCCTAAAGGTTTCCCAAACCTTTAGGGTCTTATTTATTCCCCCCCCGCTCGTAGTAACGGCTTCAGCCGTTTCCCATCCGCTAACAAGATTTGACAAATCTTGAAGATTTATCAAATCTGTACGCCCCTAACTCGTCAAATATAGTGCCGCAGCGGTAAACGCCTCCTCTGGCGTACCAAAAAACTTGCCACTCGGAAAAACAGACAGTTTATACGAATTACTACTATACGTGTAAAACGAAAACCCCCACTTATCCCCACCAAAATAGCGCAAGCGACACAAATGCGTCGGCGTATTTCGCAGACGCTCAATCATCTCCTCCCGCGTCTCCGGCCAATCCTCTGGCGGCCAACCCTCCGCGACAAACGGCTCCGTATACGCATCAATGTAACAAAACTTGCCCCGAAAGCGAATGTCCAGCCGTTCATACTGACCCGCATAATTTTCCGCCGCAAACTGCTCAATGCGCTGTTTCACTTCCCGCCGCTTCCGCTCGGGAATATTCACTCCCCCAGAATCCGGGTCAAATACCCACTGTGCCATTTTTTAACCTCCGTTGTTGTCTATTTATTGGTTAGCGAGATTTGACAAATCTTCAAGATTTGTCAAATCTATACACTGGCGACACCCGCCACTAGCTCACGATAACGCCCCTTGCGCTCCATATACAAAATCAACTCCCGCGCCTTTGCCTCCATCGTTTCCCCCGCTAAATTTTCATACTTAACCCCAAACTTAAAACATAGCGTCCGCAACTCCCCCTCATTGTACTGACGGTCAAGCTCTTCGAGCAATTGCGTGCGTCCATCCACCTGACGCGCCCCAGCCCCCACAGAAACAAACAAATCATCCAGCAACGGTTGAATCTTGACATCATGAAAAGGAGCGAAGCCGCACTCAATCGTGCGCTTGTTGTGTTGCAACCGATAATGCAACGTTTCCAGCGGGAAAAAGTGCGGCTCCTCCGCCTCATGGCAAACGGCACAGTTACAGGGCACAAGCTTCTCATACTTGAGCTTGGTAAAACCACGGTGCAACTCATCAAGGGTGCGCACAATGTGCGTCAGCAAATCCCGCTGACGTTCCCCCGCGAGGCGGATACGGATTTCCCGCGCCCCGCGTAGCTCCAGCAGTTCCGCTCGGGCGTGACCATCAGTTAAGATAACGCCCGCCCGCCACACCAGCCGCTGGTCTTCAATCAATTTATGCAGTTGCATAATCGCCCGGCTCAAAATCCCTTTGGGCATAAAAACGGGATACCGATACCGCAGTTGCAGGTTGTGCGTGTAATCCCACTCATATAAGGGCACAGTAATGTCCAGCAGTTGCGGGGCAATGTACTCATGCGCTTGGTTAGGCAACGGGTAACAAAGCTGGAACTGGCGCATCAATTGCAACAACTGCTCATGATGCCCCCGATACTTCGCTTCCTGCCACAACTGCTTGAGGTCGCGGCGGGAAAATCGCCCCTGCCGGGCCACAATTTCCCGATTATCCAGCACCCGATACACTGCATCTAGCCCCCACGTCGGTTTGAGAATGACCAACTCCCCTAACACGGGGTCATCTTGGAAATGAAGAATATCCCCCACATTGTGCAAATAGTCGCTCAGGTCGCGGGCATATGCCCCCTCTAAACCCTGCTCGGCGCAGAGGGCGAGGTACTCGCTTTCGCTGATGATGTCCCGTTCATCCGCCGCCAAAGCCTCTCTAACGGCCGTCCAGCTACCGGGGCGGGGCTGGCCGATATGGTCAAGCTGGAGCAGGCGATGTTTTAGCTCTTGGAGCAAGGTCGCCCACCCTAGCGCATGGGGCACATCGTTGAGGTCTAGCTCCAACACCTCTTTCAGATTGGGAAACCGTTTGCGCAGTTCGGGCAGATTTTCAATCGTGAACAGGTTTCCCTTGTGCCGATTTTTGTTTTTGAGCAGGATGACGGGACTATCTCCCCCAAATGTCTCCTGCATCAAAAGCCAATCGTAAAAGTTGGTGTGCTGTTGGCGTGTGTCCGCCAGCAGGACGTAAACAGAGCGGCGGGTGAGGAAAAATTGGTGGGTGGCGTGGTAAATCTCTTGGCCGCCAAAATCCCAAATATGGGTCTGGTAATCGGTTTCGGGCTGGTCAGGCAGAGGAAAAGGCCACGTCAAAATATCTATCCCTTCTGTGCTTTCTGCTTCTGCGGGCAATGGTTTGTCTGGCTGTTGCAGTTTACGCGCCAAGCTCGTTTTGCCCGCCCCCCCTTCGCCGATGATGAGTAGTTTTGCTTCATAAAAGTAGGTTTCTCCCGTTTGGCGTAGCTCTTCGTAGTAGCGACGCACGGCGGCGAGGCTCACGGGTGTGCGCCAATTATTTAATAAGCCTTCACCCAGTAACTCAGGTGGAGGAATGGTAAGTGGGTTGCCCGCCAGATATAGGTTTTTGAGACGGGGCAGAAAAAATAGTTCCGGCGGCACGGACATGAGTTTGTTGACTCTGAGGTCAAGCAAAATGAGGTTGACCAACTGACCGATTTCCAGCGGCACAGTCGTCAGTTGGTTGTTAGAAAGCCTAAGCTCGATGAGGTTGACTAATTGACCGATTTCTAGCGGCAGGACCGTGAAGTGGTTACTCTCTAGGTTAAGTGAAGTAAGATTAACCAACTGGCCAATTTCTAGCGGCACGGACGTGAGTTGATTGTCAAAGAGGTCAAGCGAAGTGAGGTTGACCAACTGGGTGATTTCAGACAGCACGGCCGTGAGGTAGTTACCACCGAGGTTAAGCGAAGTGAGATTGACCAACTGGGCGATTTCAAACGGCATCGCCGTGAGGCGGTTGCCACCAAGGTTAAGCGAAGCAAGGTTGACCAACTGGGTGATTTCAGACGGCACAGACATGAGTTGATTGTCAAAGAGGTCAAGCGAAGTGAGGTTAACCAACTGGGTGATTTCAGAGGGCATAGCCATGAGGTGGTTGCCACCAAGGTTAAGCGAAGTGAGGTTGACCAACTGGGTGATTTCAGGCGGCACGGCCGTGAGGTGGTTGCCAGCTAAATCCAGCTCGATCAGGTTAACCAACTGACCTAGTTCCGCAGGCAACTCTTTTAAAACATTGAAGTCATCACTCAGAAACCAACCGCTCGCCCTATCCTTCTTCACTCCCACCCGCAACCGCCGCAACCCCGTCAACCGCCCAATCCCTGGCGGCAACACCTCAATTTCTTCCCCCTCCAAATCCAACTCCGTCCAACCCTCCCGCTCCGCCTGCTCAATAATCGCCAACAACTCAGCTTCCGTCATCATCCTCTCCCGTGTCACATATCCAAATCCAGCCAATCAACAACATCCGGCAACTATCCGTGACGTAGGGCAAAGGCATGCCTTTGCCCTACACCCCCTCCTGCACCCGTGCAAACGCCACATCCAAAATCTCCAACGCCGCATCCACATCATCCTTCGTGGCCGTCAGCGGCGGCGAAATCCGAATCACATTCCCATACAAGCCCCCTTTGCCAATCAACAACCCCATCTGCTTCGTCTCCTCAAACAGATGCGCAATCGCCTTCGTCGCTGGCTCCTTCGTCTCGCGGTCAGTCACCATCTCAATCCCCTGCATCAGCCCCATGCCGCGCACATCCCCAATGACGGGATACTTCTCATACAGCTTATCCAGCCCCGCCCGCAAATGCCGCCCCACCTCCCCAATATGGGCCGGGGTCGCTTCCTTCTCCATCACCCCAATCGTGGCCAGCGACGCCGCCGCCGAGACGGGATTCCCGCCAAACGTACTCAGGGTCAACCCCTTGCCAATCATGCCGTCCGCAATCTCTTTGGTCGTAATCGTATTGCCCAGCGGGAAGCCATTCGCAATCCCCTTCGCCATTGTCATGATGTCCGGCTCTACATCCCACTGCTCAATGCCAAACCATTTATCCCCCGTGCGCCCAAAGCCCGTTTGCACCTCATCCGCAATAAACAGCCCCCCATAATGCTTGATAACCTCTTGCACAATCTTGAAATATTCAGGCGGCGGGGTGATGAAGCCCCCCACGCCCTGAATTGGCTCAGCCAAGAAAGCGGCCACACGGCCAGAGGTGGTGGTGCGAATCACATCCTCCACATCTTGGGCGCAAGCCACGCCGCAGGAGGGGTAGGTCATTTTGAGCGGACACCGGTAGCAGTACGGGTTGAGGGCGTGTTTGATGCCCAAAATATGCGTGCCGCCGATGCGCCACGGGCTGTGCGCCGTCAGGCTCATACCCATCGCCGAACGGCCGCTGTACCCATGCCGCAGGGCGATGATTTCTTGGTGTCCTGTGACCGTTTTAGCCAGCATCACGGCCGTTTCATCCGCATCCGTACCCGACGGGGTGAAAAAGCTGACCTGTAAATCACCCGGCGTGATTTCCGCCATTTTTTCAGCCAAATTGACGTGCTGTTCGTTGGGGTAAAGGGTGGAGGAGTGGATGAGTTTGGCCGTTTGCGCCTGCGCCGCTTCGACCACCTCGGGGCGGTTGTGCCCCACGCTGGTGGTCAGAATACCCGCAAAAAAGTCGAGGTACTTTTTGCCCTCGACATCCCAGACGTACATGCCATCGCCGTGGCTGAGGGGGAGCGGGTCGGTGTAGTACAAAATGTGGTTCGGCCAGAGGTATTTCTGTTGTTTTTCGATGATTTGTTGGGATTTTGTACTCATTAGAAGTCCTTTTTAATGTGACAAATTATAAGGTGGGTTGTTGATTGAAAAGCTCACGGGGCGAATCGTGATTGTATTTGAGGAAGGCCAGCAAAGTACGCTCAAACAAAGCAATAGCGTTGCAAACATCACGCCAAGCCCTATCAACGTTAGCATCGTAGTTTTCAGGGGTACTATCGAGTGGAACAGGGGAGCCTCTATGAATAACATCATTGCGTGCATTTATAAAATTTTGAAGTTCTTTCCCATTAGGCTCTATTTCTAGAGCTTCTAACATCCATCGAAGCTGGGTTTTATAGGAGCGCCTATGCAATCCTTTTATTTGAGCTTTCAGACTATCACGCTCATTTGTTTGCAATTCCCCAAACCTTTCAAAGTACCTTCTCAAAACGTTCAATATGTCATTAATCATGTCATGATTTTCTACAAAATCTTGATATGGGACTACCCAATAAGCAGATGCTTCAACCTCTTCATTATTTTGGTTTTGGGCAAAAAAGGCTGTTTTTAACGCTTCCATAGCAGTGAATATACCAGCCGATAACGGCCATGCAGATTCCATAGTCAACGCTTTCAGGTAATGTTCTATTGCATAGCCAATCGCCAGATGATCCATTTGCGAGCCGCTTAATGGGTATACATCCTGCAAAAAATCAGCGATTGCTTCATCTGGAATCAGAGGGCGTATCCACTTGGCCTCGGTGAAAGTTGGCTCAATGAAAGTGCTGTGTAGCTTCCCAGCCTTTTGCACATGCTGTGCCACGATATCAACATGTCCTCTACACGCAATCGACAATAGAAAGGCAACTTCCTGCAAATGATCCAATATTTCTGCTTCTTGGTCAGGAGCAACATGGTCAACTTTAAGACAGCTAGCCACCATTGCGTATTGATAAACTTTTGCATGCTCTCTGAGCATCTGCGTCCTGTTCCCCCAATTTAGGCTAAACAGTTGCACCTCAAAATCGCCTAAATGCAAACCAATAGGTGGCATTCGATTACGAAGGCTAAAGTTGGTCAAGTCACAACGAATTGAAGCATCATCGTCTTCCACGTTTCTATCCATGATGCGCTCAACTTGTTGTGCGATACCCACTAGAAGAACTACGCCCTCTTTGATCTGGCGGTATGTAAATGTGATTCCTTTAGCATTTATTGTTACTCCATTCTCTGTTACTCCCTCAAATTCCGCCACACGATCCCAAGGTAACATGTTACTTTGGAGTGATTCTTGATGCTGACAAAGGATTTCCAACCTTCCATTGGACAATCGAGTCAATCTAAAATCACATCCCAAGGGATGTCCACCTATGTTTATCTTGCCAGCACCTTCCCAGCACTCAAGATAAATGTCGTTTTCAGGCCAATCTACAATCATGTTTTTCTATCTACCTCAACAATGAGTCAGATTGCTATCGGCCAATATCATGACGGCCGTCGGGCAAGGGTCTATCTTGGCGAATTTCTTTCTGCCAAGCCACTGGGTCACTAATGCTGGCAAAGGTTTTCAACTCCGCCAGAGTTTGCAAAGCGGCACGAATCCGTTGACTGCGCTCCTCCTCGGCAACCATCGGTGTCGGTAGGGACGGCGCACGTTGCTGCAAGAACAGAATGAAGTCGAGCACTTCATTCTGCTTTTCTGGTGGTAATATATTTAGCTGTTTTTCAATTTGCTCTATCAACGCCATATCTACCTCCAAATCCTTTTCCTCTGGTGACGTCATCTCTTTCTCTACCAAGAGGGAATTTATGCTGTTTGGTCTTCATCCCGTTCAAATTGTTGCTTCATAGCATAGCACAGAAATTGATGCGTCATTCAAGCCTCTCCCTCAGCGGAGTAGCTGACCAGCTACTCCGCTTATGGCTTACAGCTAACAGCTTACGGCTTAATCACCACCATCTTGAGCGTCGTCATGTCTTCGATAGCGAATTTGGGGCCTTCACGGCCGACGCCGGATTTTTTGTTGCCGCCGTAGGGCATGTTATCAATGCGGAAGGTGGGCACATCGTTAATCATCACCCCGCCCACGTTGAGCCGCTGGATGGCCTGCATCGCTTTGCTCAGGCTGGGGGTGTAGATGCCCGCTTGCAGGCCAAATTCAGAATCGTCGAGGTCGGCCAAGGCTTGGTCGTAATCGCTGTAGGGCACTAGATTGACCACGGGGCCGAACACCTCGGCGCACATCACCTTCATCTCTTTGGTGACGTTCTCGAGAATGGTGGGCTGGAACATGCGCCCCTCCCGCTGGCCGCCCGCCACCACGGCCGCGCCCATTTCCCGCGCCTCCTGCAACCACGCTTCAATACGCTCTCCCGCCACATCGTTAATCAGCGGGCCAATCTCCGTCCTTTGCTCAACGGGGTCGCCCAGTTGCAATTGCTTGGTTTTGGCGACAAAGCGTTCTTTGAACTCCGGATAGAGCGAATCATGCACGTAGATGCGCTGGACGCTGATGCACACTTGGCCGCTATAGGCAAAACTGCCGACGACCAAGCGGTCAATGAGCGCGTCGTTGATTTCTGTGCCTTCGTCAATAATCGTGCCGGCGTTGCCGCCTAGCTCGAAGGCGGTGCGGCGCAGGCCGGCCACTTTGCTAATGACTTGGGCGACGCCCAGACTGCCCGTAAAGCTGAGCATGGCGATGCGCTCGTCGGTGGTGAGCCAGTGGCCGACATCGGCGTCACCAATGACGATTTCAAACGCGCCGTCGGGCAGGCCTGCTTCGGACATGAGTTCAGCTAACCGCACGGCCGTGAGCGGGGTCGTCGGCGCGGGTTTCAACACAATCGGACAACCCGCCGCAATGGCGGGCGCAACCTTGTGCGCCACCAGATTGAGCGGGAAATTAAACGGGGTAATCGCCCCAATCACCCCCACGGGTTCACGGATGTAATAACCGATGCGCCCCACGCCCCCTTTGGCGGCGTCCATGGGGATGGTTTCGCCGTGCATACTGCGGGCGGCGTCGGCGGCGAAGGTGAAGGTTTCGACACAGCGGGCGACTTCCCCCGTGGCGTAGCGCAGGGGTTTGCCGCTTTCTTGCGCCATGAGCCGAGCGAGGTCGGCCTGCTGGTTTTGGAGAAGCACGGCCGTGCGCTCGAGAATTTGGGCACGTTGGTAGGCGGGCATTTGGGCAAGGGTGGTGCGCACGGCCGTGGCTCGCGCAATCGCCTGCCGCACATCCGCCTCACTGGAGAGTGACACCTCTCCCACTACGGAGTCATCATACGGGTTGATAATTTGTTGTGTACTCATTGTTTCCTCTGATAGCATTTCAGCAAGTCAGCCAAAAGCTGACCTGCTGACTAGCTCTTATACTCTGGATTTTTCCAAAAAATGAGCGCGGCTACACTGCCCGAGCGTTCATCATGAAAATAGTCACGCAAAATGCCGCGCACCACAAACCCATTGCGCAGTTGAAAGCTCAACGTCGAGTCATATAGCTCCCCCACCACCACCTTCTCCACATATTCTTCGACCGACATATGCGCTTTATGCGCCTTGAAGCCCGGCAAAACGCCGCCCGCCACAATCCCTTTTTTATTGTACTGCTGGGTCACGCTCTTGCGCAGGTCATACAGCTTTTGGCCGATACCTTGCCGCCGATAGTCGGGATTCACGGAAATGTCCGTCCCATAATAGTAGGCTCCCTGCGGCTTGTGGTTGGCAATACCACTTTCCCCCGCGATGCCGTACAGGGTGTGCTGATAATCGTCAAAATCAAAGTCAACGAAAATACCCGCCCCCATGCCCACAGCGCGGTCGCCATCGAGAGCGACAAAGGTGCCTTCGGGGAAAATTTCGACATGCTTGCGCAAATCTGCTTCGCTAAAAAGAAGGTTGAGGTCTGTTTCAGGAAAAGCGATGCGCTGGAGTTGCGCCAACGCAGGCGCGTGTTCAGGTTTGATGTTGGTGTAGGTTAGCATAGTTTTTTTCAGCTTTAAGCCATGAGCTTTAAGCTGTAAGCCCGCTCCTTATAGCTTAGAGCTTACGGCTTACGGCTACTCAGAAATAAGGCTTTATGTCAAGCTTGTTGCTCGCTTTTTAGAACGGCTTCCGCCGTGGTGGCTCTCAAAATAAAATGTTCGTATTCGTTCTCATCGGGCAAGCCCCAGACGGCCCAAAAATCCCCCGTTTGGGGGCGCATGATGGCCGCGCCGCAGGATTCGATGTATTTGGGCGGCGCGGCACGGACACAAATGGCGTCGGGGTCGCGGGTGAGGGCGATGAGGTCATCGAGGGTGAGGGGGCGTTTTTGCAGGAGGTCGGCGGCGCGGGAGAGCCGGGTTTCGGAGCTGGCTTGGGAAGCGGCTTCCCGCGCTTGTTCGATTTCATGGTTGCGGAGGATGACGCAATGGTTGGTGTGAATGATGGCCTCAGCGGTCAGTTCGGTGAGGTGGTAGCGGGTGGACATCGCTTCGATGTTGTACCCACGGCCGTGTTTGTCCATCAGCATAAAATTATGCGCCCCCGCCAGTTTTGCCTCCGTGATACAAGCCAGCGCATCCTCTAAATTGTCCTGTTGCAACACCTTGCGCACCACAAAAGGCCACATCACCCCAATCTGCCCATCCGCCCCCAGCAAATTATTGATGCCAATGCAAATGCCATGCTCGTTCAGGCCAATCTGCCCGAGGCAACCCGTGGTGGTAAACACCAGCGCGGCGGGGCCGTTTTCGGGCTTGATGTCGAGCAGGATGACAAACTCGGTAGCGGTGTCGTGCATGTCCCACGTTTGCCCAAAAAAGCTCGTGCCGTCGGCCGTGGCTGAGGGGGGGACGAGAAAGGCGGTGCAATCATCGATGGGCAGACGGTCGGGCGCGGTGTCGGGCTGGCGATAATAATTGTAGAGGGTGTCTACAAAGTCGGTGAAGCCGCCCACGATGAGCAGTTCCCCCAAGCTCAGGTCGGTGGCGTCGGCCATGCCGCGCAGTTCGGCCATGAGGTCGGGAGCATAGGCGTCGTGGTCGGGCACGCACGCTTCGGCGATGGTCAGGACTTCGGCACGGGTCAGGACGTGCCCGCTCCATTGGCCGTTGCCCGCCAGTTTGACGCGCTCCTCGGTGTAGCGGCGGATATCGTCGCGGTACACACGGCCGTGTTCTGCCCCCATTTCATACGGGGTTCCACTCAGGGGTAAGACTCTGATTTGGTTGCTCATATTTTTCTCGACAAGCGTACCGTAGGGCAAAGGCATGCCTTTGCCCTACGGTACGCACATTAAATTATGGTGTCAGGCGACGGGGCTGTTGCTGGGTGATGCAATGGATATTGCCGCCGCCCAGTAAAATTTCACGGCTGTAGATGGGGACTATTTTTCGTTCGGGGAAAATGTCTGCTAACGTTTGCTGGGCTAATTGGTCATACTTTTCATCGCCAAAGGCGGGCATGACCAAACCGCCGTTGGGCAGGTAAAAGTTGACATAAGAGCCGCCCATGCGTCGCGCTTCGTGGCGGTGCTTCGCCTCGGCGTTGACCTGAATGCCTGCCGCTTCCTCGGGGGTGATGTGCATGGGGGTAGGCTGGTGGAGTTTGTGAATGGTCAAACCACGGCCGTGGACATCCCTCACCCCCGCCAAAAACGCATACGCCTCATGGGAAATCTCATACTGTGGATCTGCTTGGTCATCCGTCCACGCCAAAATGATCTCCCCCGGACGGGCAAAACAGGCGATGTTATCCACATGCCCATACGTCTCATCCAGATACAGCCCGCGCGGAAGCCAAATGATGTGCCGCACCCCCAAATAATCTTGCAAAGTTTGTTCGATTTGCGCTTGGGTCAGGTCAGGGTTGCGGTTGGGGTTGAGCAGGCACTCGGCCGTGGTCAGGAGCGTCCCCTCCCCATCCACATGAATCGAGCCACCCTCCAAAATCATCTCCGTGACCAACCGCTCCGCCCCGGCTAGCTCCAAAATTTGCCGCGCCACCTGCTCATCTTTATCCCACGGAAAATAAGCCCCTTCTTCGCGTCCGCCCCACGCATTAAACGCCCAATCCACTCCCGCCAAGCCGCCCTTGTCGTTCACCACAAAAGTCGGGCCAGTGTCTCGCGCCCAAGCATCGTCATAAACCATCTCGACCACGCGCACCTGCGGCGGCAACAGGGCGCGGGCTGAGGCCGTCTGCGCAGGCAAAACGCCCATAGTCACAGGTTCAAACTGGCTAATGGCGGTCGCCACACGGGCAAACGCTTCTTGGGCAGGCGCGGCGTTATCGCGCCACACGTCAGGCCGCACCGGCCAAAGCATCCAGCAATGGTCGTGCGGGGCGTATTCGGCGGGCATGTGGGTAGTGTGGGGAGTAGGCATATGGGTGTGAAAGGTGAGAAGTAAGAGGTGAAAAGTGAGAAGTGGACTTTTTACTTCTCACTTCTCACTTTTTACTCAAAGAGAAACGCCGCCAAAAAAGGTCGTCTTTTCTTCCATGTACTCATACAACCCTTCCCGCCCGCTTTCACGGCCGAGTCCAGATTGTTTGACCCCGCCAAATGGTGCTTCGGGGGTGGCGGGGAGCCAATCGTTGACGCAAACCATGCCGTACTCGAGCTGTTCGGAGACGCGGAGCGCGGTGTTGAGGTCGTTGGTATGCACGAAGGCGGCGAGGCCGTATTCGCTGGCGTTGGCTTGGGCGATAGCGGCTTCGATGTCGTCAAAGGGCACAATGGGCAGGACGGGGCCGAAGATTTCTTCATTCATCACGGCCGTGTCTTTCCCCGGATTCATGATGACCGTTGGCTCATAAAAATAGCCCGCTTCCAGATGGGCGGGACGTTGTCCCCCCGCCAGCAGTTCCCCACTCTGGGCGAGCGTCTCCTGCACAATACGCGCCACGCGGTCGCGCTGGGTGGCGTTAATCAAGGGGCCGAGAGTCGTCCCTTTCTCGAGGCCGTTGCCTAGCACTTGGGCTTGGGCGGCCTGCACGGCGTAGTCGGTGAACTCTTCGGCGATTTGGCTGTGGACGTAGAAGCGTTGGGGAGAGACGCACACTTGGCCGCAGTTGCGGTATTTCCATGCCACGGCCGTGGTGGCAAACTTCTGCACATCCCCCACATCGGGCATAATAATCATGGGCGCATTCCCCCCCAACTCCAACGCCAACTGCGTCACCGTGCGCGACGCGCCATCCATCAGCAATTTACCGACCCGCGTACTACCCGTGAAACTAATCTTGCGCACCCGCGCATCGTTGAGCATGGCCTGCCCCATTGCCGCTGGGTCGCCGTTAATCAAATTGACCACTCCCGCAGGTGCGCCCGCCTCATGAAACGCCTGCGCCAGAGCCATCGCCGTGCGCGGCGTGTATTCGCTCGGCCGTCCGACAATCGTACAGCCCGCCGCCAGCGCAGAACTCCACGAGCGCACCACGTTATAAATCGGAAAATTCCACGCCGTAATCGTGCCCACCACGCCCAGTGGCCGATAGGTGACCTGAATGCGGCGGGAGCTAAACCGCGCGGGGATAATCCGCCCATACGCTCGTTTCGCTTCCTCTGCCGCCCAAACAATATAGCTAGGCGCACTGCGCCACTCCCCCAGCGACTCCCCAAACGGCTTGCCGCTCTCCTCCGTCGTGATTTTCGCCAGTTCTTTCGTATGGGCGTTAATCCACTCCGCCGCCTTCATTAAAATATCCGCCCGCTGGTAGGGCGTCGTTTGCGACCAGCTCTTAAACGCCGCTTCGGCCGCGTCAATCGCCGCCTCCGCATCCGCCGCATCGCCAAACGGCAGTTGCTCAATCACTTCCTCAGTCGCCGGATTGATTAAATCCCACGTGCCGCCGTTGGCCGCATCTACCCACTCGCCATTGATGTATTGCTTAAATGTGAACATTTGGAATCCTTTTTAATGGTCAATTGCTAATCGCCAATAGCCAATAATCAATGTCCGCTCGCGCACATCATTGACCATTGGCTATTGACCATTGATAATTGACTATTGATTAGCTGTTATTTGGGCAAGGCATTCGCCTAAAATCGTCATGCCTTCGTCAATTTGTTCGTCGGTAATGTTGAGCGGGGGGAGAAAACGGACGCAGTTGCTGTAGAGGCCAGCCCTAATCGTGATGAGGCCGTGTTGCAGGGTTTGTGCCGTGATAGTCCCCGTCAATTCCATGTTGGGCGTTTTGCTTTCCGCGTCCGTCACCATCTCCATGACCAACATCGGCCCAAGGCCGCGCACGTCGCCGATGATGTCGGGGTATTGTGCTTGCAGTTGCTCGAGGTGATGGCGTATGCGTTTCCCAACTTCTACGGCTCTCTCCAAAAAGGCTGGCTCACGCATCAGCTTAATCGCCTCAATCGCGGCCACACAAGCCACAGGATTTGCGCTGTACGTGCCGCCCAGCCCCCCCGGATGGGGCGCGTCCATCATCTCCGCTTTGCCCACCACGGCCGAGATAGGCATCCCCGCGCCCAGCGATTTGGCAGTGGTTAATAAATCTGGGGCAAAGCCGTAATGCTCCATAGCAAACAGCTTACCCGTCCGCGCAAAGCCACATTGAATCTCGTCGGCCACCATGACAATGCCATACTCATCGCAAATCTCGCGGATACGCGCCATGAAGCGAGGCGGCACGGGCAAAAAGCCCCCTTCCCCCTGCACTGGTTCGATGACAATGGCGGCCACATAGTTGGGGTCAACTTGGGCAATCAGGGCGTTGTTAAGCTGGCTGATGGCGTAATCCACAAACTCATCATCGTTCATCTGGGCTGGTTTGCGGTACAGATTGGGGAACGGCAGACGGTAAATTTCGGAGGGAAAGGGACCAAACCCTTTTTTGAAAAGAGCGTATTTGCTGGTCATGCCCATGGTGAGGTTGGTACGGCCGTGGTAAGCCCCTTCAAACACAATAATGGCCTGTCGCTTGGTGTAGGCGCGGGCGATTTTAACGGCGGTTTCGACCGCTTCAGCACCGCTATTCATAAAAACAGTTTTCTTGGCAAAGTCGCCTGGCGTGACCTCGTTGAGGAGTTCGGCCAGTTCCACCATTGGTTCATAAGTGGCAACAATAGAACACATATGAATGAGTTTGGCCGTTTGCGCCTGCATCGCTTCGACGACGCTGGAGGGGCAGTGGCCGACAGCCAGCACGCCAATGCCGCCCGCAAAGTCGAGCAGTTGGTTGCCGTCCACATCGGTCACGACCGCGCCGCTGGCGGATTCGACGGCGATGGGGGTCAGCTTGGCCGCGCCAACGGAGGTGGCGGCTTCGCGCCGTTTGACAATTTCTTGGCTTTTCGGCCCTGGTATTTCGGTTATTAACTTGATTGATTTTTCAGCGATCGCGTTCATGTTCTAAAGTGATTACTCCATGTAAGGGGGGAATGGTGGGGGATAGTTAACTGGTTAAGAGAGCCAATTTTCAGATACAAGATGGGTAATAGAGATGAGCTAACCTCGCCCTTCGGCCGTGTCATCCATGCGCGTCATAAGAGCCATTTCTCGTTCAACAACTGCCCATTCCCGTTGCCAAGTCGCCAAATCAAAATCAGGGTCTTGGGGAGCGTTTTCGAGGGCTTCGGCTAATGACCCCACGGCCGTGCGGACGTTATGAGGAAGCTGACCACTCTCCTGAATTTCTCTAACCACTTCTTCAAGGCTAGGGAAAGCATTATCTTCTTGGGGGATGGTGATTGTGATAGCCACAAGTCACATCCTCATGGATAAAGCTGGGGTTGAGGAATCAAGACAGAGGTGTCGGGGTCAGGGGGCACAGTTAACTCTGCCTGTTGGTAGAGAAACTCAGGGGCAAAATCAGCCCCATTCGGCCATTCAATGGTGCGTTTGGTGAGCGTAAATTGCTTGAAAGTCTCAATGTCAAGCAAAGGTTCAAAAATTGAGCCGTATAGTTCAGCCTGTAAATCAACCACGCCCTCAGCCCCATTGTTAAATGTGAGCTGTAAACGATAATCGTCTATATAGGTAGCTTGCGTTACATGTAAAAACATTTTGTCACCTATGGTAATGGGTCAATTCTGTGTAAGGATTCATGCTGGCGAGCGCGTTCCCAATTTTCGAGCAACTCATCTTGGTGTTCATCCAACCAAGTCCACACAAGATTGAGGGCGCGTCGGGGGATGTTCCCCGTCACCTCACCAGTCAGAATGTTGATAACAGCCTCGTAGTCTTGATATTCAACATGAAAATGGGGCGGCGGATGGTCATTGTAGTTCATCGTGATGCGAATACCGTAGAAAGTAGCAATGGTTGGCATCTGCTTATGCCTCCATTATACGTTGGTACACGGCCGGGCGGCGTTGTTGCAAAAGTGGGAACAATCTGCGCCATTCGGTCAAAACGTCGCGGTCAAGGTCAGCATAGATGATTTCTGTTTGGTCGCGGCTAGCCTCGGCCAGAATGTTGCCCATCGGGTCACAGATGAAGCTACTGCCGTAGAACTGCACCCCTTCCGTGCCGACGCGATTGGCGGCGGCAATGTAGACGCCGTTGGCGATGGCTTGGCCACGCATGACGGTTTGCCACGCTTCTTTGGTGTCTAGCTTGGGATTGGTGGGTTCGGAGCCGATGGCGGTGGGGTAGAAGATGAAGTCCGCCCCGTTGAGGGCGCAGATGCGGGACATCTCGGGGAACCATTGGTCGTAGCAGGTGGGCATGGCCAGCTTGAGGTCGAGGCCGTCGAGCTGGTGGACGGGGAATAAATCACTGCCGCCGAAGTAATGGTCTTCGTGGTAGCCTTCCCCTTGAGGGATGTGGACTTTGCGGGTGTGGGCGATTTGTTGGCCGTGGGGGTTGTGAAGCACGGCCGTGTCCCAATACACCCCCTCCCCCTCACCCTGCTCAAAAATACTGCTAATCAAAAACAGCCCATACTTCCGCGCCAAACGTCCCATCACCACATCCGTCTCTCCCCCATGCAACGGCTCCGCCCATTTATAATTTTCCGCATCAATCACACTAGCAAAATAAGGGGAAAGCGCAAACTCCTGCAAGCAGACAAGTTGCGCCCCCTGCCCCGCCGCTTCCGCCAGCAAAGCCTCATAAGTCTCAATCATCTCGGCGCGGTCGCCCGGCCAGTTCGTTTGAATTACAGCAATTTTAGTCATAACTATGTAGGTGCGTTGGTGCGGTTGCCCAAAGCCTCAACTAACGCCGAATATTACGAAGCGTCTTGATATCTGTTGACATACCGTTAATATGTTTGCGAATTTTTCTGTAGATTTCGGCTTGGAATTTCTCGGTGACTACTGCATCGACGTAAGGTACACAAGCCGATATACAAACGTCCGTTACCTCTTGATCATTAGAAATCCATGTTGGATCAAAGATGCGATAATACTGGCTGTAAAGCATCATCTGCATGGAAGGAAATGATTGCAAGAGAGAGATATTGTTGGCGTTGATGCTGGCCTGAACCAAATCGGGGTGAAGTTGGCAGAGCGTATCAATACAACCATCATGCACAAATTGTTTAGCATCTCGTGCATTTTGAACTGATCTTGTGGGCGTGAAATTCACCTTATTGGTTTGCCATGAATTTAACACCACTTGATCATTTTTTCGCCATTCGCTTTCAAGTTTTGTTATTGGAGGCATTCTGAAAAGTCGGTCAATGAACTTGTCAAGTTGATCCGATGAATCATGACCTAATGATGTAAATGCACAAAGTAGAATGTCATTGACTTTGGCTCGTCCGTTGGCGGCAATCTCTGCCTTAAGAATGTCTTGAAAAGGTTTGCTAATAAATGACGGGTAAATGCCAAAGAATTTGATGAATTTATGAAAGACCTCTGGTTGTCTACGGAGTTCAAAAAGGTTGTATACAGAGAAGCATGGAACAAACTCACTTGGTGGAAACTGCTCAACAAAACCACGTCCTTCGTTGCTTGGGCGTTTGACGATTTCACTCAAGGCGTTCGTATCGAGAAGACACAATTTATAGGTGCTACCGTTCGGTAATGTAATTGGCATCGTTTTCTCTTGCTTGCCTTTAGTTACCTATCCATGCGCTTCGCGGGGAGATTTACCCGTCAGGCGGGTGGTCACTTGGTAGCCAAGCCAGCGGAATGGCTCGAGGGGAATGGGGGAAAGGCCAGCGGGCTGGCTGGAATCCGCTTGGACAAAGGGCAGGTCGTGCCACGGGTCGGCATGGTCGCTGTAAATGTCGGTCAGGATGCGCCCCGCCATGTTGGCGGCGGTCACGCCGTGGCCGCTATAGCCGAGGGCGTAATAAACGTTGCCGTGTTCACCGCGCACGCCGATGGCACAGTTGCGCCGCAGGGTGATGGCTAGGGTTCCCGTCCAGCGATGGGCGTGGGACATCCCAACCGTGGCAGGCATGTAGTCGCTCATGGTGTGGTGCATAGCATCAAACGCGGCGGGAGGGGGCTTGGGGCAGGCGGTGCGGTTGTTAAAAAGGTAGTCATAGGAGCGGTTGCTCCCGCCGCCAAAGACGATATGCCCCTCGTTGGTGTGGGTGGCGTAGGAGATGCGGTTGAGGTCGTCAGCGAAGCCAGCAGTGGCTTGCCAGCCGATGGCTTGTTTTTGGGCAACGGTGAGCGGAGCCGTGGCGAAAACGTGGGAGTGAAGCGGGAAATACTCCTTACGGAAGTAGCCGAGTTTGCCCGTGTAGCCGTTGGTGGCTAGAACGATGGCGTTAGCGCGCACACGGCCGTGTTGCGTCACTACCTCCACCACCTTCCCCTCAATAATTTTGGTCACGGCCGTGTTTTCATAAATCGCCACTCCCCGTTCAAGCAACACCGGGCGCAAGCCACGGATGTATTGCACGCCGTTTAGTTGCCCTTCGTTTTCATCCAGATACGCGCCATAAATGCCGTGCAAATTGATGCGTTGTTGCACGGCCGTGGACGAAATAAACTTCACCGGAATCCCCAACTCTTGCAAATAGGCCGCCTCCTGCTCCGCTTCCCGCGCCCGTTGCTCATCCGTAAAAACCTCCAGACAGCCATCCCGCCGATAGCTGACCTCAAGCTGATGGCGGGCAATAATCGCTTCGATTTCGTCAATCGTCTCGTTGGTCGCCTGATACACGCGGCGAGTCATCTCGTCCGACATGGGGCCAGTGCCATAGACCCAGTTGAGCATCATGCCCCCGTTGCGCCCGCTGGCGCCGTTGGCCAGGCTTTTTGCTTCCAGCAGGACGATTTTTTTGTCGGGAAAGCGTTGGCTCATCTGGTAGGCGGTGGAGATGCCCGTATACCCCCCGCCAATAATCGCCACATCGGCCGTGATGTCCTCCCGCAACGGCGGGTTTGGCTGATAATCAGGCGTGTAGCTTGCCCAGAGGGAACGGTTTTCGTCTATTTCCAGCTTTTCCCAACTGACGGGATAACTGACAAAAGAGACGGCTTTCGCCATCTTAAACAAACCAGTTTCAATTTTTTGTGTAATTGTCATAAGAAGAAGATAGTGCTGAGCGATGAGTGCTGAGTGGCGTTCAGAACTAGAATTTGCGAGCAATAGAAGCACGTAGGCCGCCGATGATGCGCGCGACTTCTTCGGCCAGCGTGAGTAACTGTTGAAATTCGGGTTGGGTGAGATAGCCTATGTCAACGGCAACATAAAGCTGTGAGCGGACTTCGGCGCAAGAAGCTTTGGATATGGCTAAAAATTGATGGAACTCTTTAGGGTGCATTCGTTCAAATCCTTCGGCAATGTTGGACATGATGGACACGGCCGCGCGTTGAATTTGTCGTGCCAGCCCATAATCCTTGGCAAATTTACCCTTTTGTGTGGCTAAATAGACCTCACGAGTCAAAACCCGCGCCTTTTGCCACGCAATCAACTCCTCAAACCGCTCAACCCTAGCCATTTTGCCTTACCTCACTGCCTATTGATAAATTCAATCAACCCCAGTTATCCACCAACCCCACTCATCGCTCATCGCTCGGCACTATTAGCGGCCAAAGCCTCATTGAAAATCGTGAGCGCATCGTCTATTTGCGACTGGTTGACCACGAGAGGAGGGATCCAGCGGATGACGTTTTGGTAACTGCCGCAAATTAAGAGGAGGAGGTCGTTTTCGACGCAGGACTTCGCCACGGCCGTGGCCGTTTGCGCATCAGGTTTGCCCTCAGGTGTGGTAAATTCCACCCCTACCATGAGACCTAGCCCGCGTACATCCCCAATTGCGGGATATTCGGCCTGCATTTCCTTTAGTTTTTCTTGCAGATAATCCCCTAGCGACGCCGTGTTCTCAACCAGCTTCTCCTCCTGCAACACCTCCACCGTGGCGCAAGCCGCCGCCGCCGAGGTCGCACTGCCGCCGCCATACGTGCCGCCATGCGTCCCGGGTTGCCACTTCGCCATCAGGTCGGCGCGGCTGGCAATGGCCGAGATAGGCATCCCACTGCCCAAGCCCTTGGCCATAATAATGACGTCCGGCTCAATGGCGGCATGTTCAAAGGCGAAAAACTTGCCCGTGCGCCCAAACCCAGACTGCACTTCGTCTACCACCAGCAAAATACCGTGTTCGTCACAGATGCGGCGCAGTTCTTTCATAAAGCGGGCGGGTGCGGGCACGTAACCCCCTTCGCCCAACACGGGTTCGATGACCATCGCCGCCGTTTCGCTGGGAGAGGTTTGGCTGTGCAGGAGCAAATCTAACTGCTGGAGGCAAAAATCAACGGTTTGCGCTTCGTCCCAGCCGTAAAAATAAGCATAGGGGAAAGGGGCGACAAAGACGCCACCGGGCAGGGGTTGGTAGTTGTAGCGGTAGATATATTTGCTGGTGGTCATCGCCATCGTTTGATGGGTACGGCCGTGGAAACTGCCCTGAAAGACGATGATATTGCGTCGCCCCGTGGCCTGCCGCGCCAGCTTCACGGCCGCTTCGACCGCCTCCGCGCCGCTGTTGGAAAAGAAGAAGCGGTCAATGGCGGGCGGTGTGACCTCGTTCAACTTGGCGGCTAATTCAACCACTTTGGGACTGATAACGATGTTCATTTGCCCAAAAATTAGATTGGCCGCTTGGGCTTGGATGGCTTGCACCACTTTGGGGTGGCAATGGCCGGTGTTGGTCACGCCAATGCCGCTGGTGAAGTCCATCACGCGGCGACCGTTTTCGTCATACAAATAGATGCCCTCGGCGCGGGCCGGTTGCATGTGGGTCAGGTGAGTCCAGACGGGGGAGAGGAGTTCGGTTGACATGGCTTGGGGAGTGAGAAGTTAAAAGCGAGAAGTAAGAAGTTGGAAGCGAGAGTTTACTTTTCACTTCTTACTTCCTACTTCTCACTGGGATAAAACTAACGCGCCTTCACGGCGGTCCACGTGTCGGCGAAGATGATGCTTTCGTCGGTGCGGACAATCCAATCTAATCTGCCAAACATTTCATCGGTCAGCAACATGCCGCCGCTCTCGAGTAGTTCAAAGTAATACTCGTCGAGCAGGGGTTCGGACGCTTCGTTGGGGGTGAAGTAGTAGGTGTAGTTGGAAAGTTGCGCCCCAATTTCGGCGTCGAGGATGTAATTGATGAAGATTTCGGCGGTGTAGGTGTTGGGTGCGTCCACGGGAATCGCCATGTTGTCCATCCAAATCACCGCGCCCTCTTGCGGAAGGACAAAGGCGACGTTTTCGTTTTCGTCCCGCGCCAGAGCCGTGCCGCCGCTCCAAGCGTGGGCCATGACCACTTCTTCACCCGCTAGGGTTTGGTTGAAGTTGTCGGAGTTGTAGGCGGAGAGGCAATCTTTTTGAGCAGACAGAATGGCTAACGCTTCCGCATGGTGCGCGGGGTCGGTGTCGTTAACGTCGTAGCCGAGGTAAATCAGAGCCGCGCCGATGGATTCCCGCTCGTCGTCGAGCATAGAGACAAAGCCGCTGTTTTGGCAGATGAGTTCAGGGTCGAAGACGTAGGCCCAGCTATCGGGGGGGGAATCAAACACGGCCGTGTTATAAGCCAGCCCCGTCGTGCCATACTGAAATGGCAAGCTAAAATCATTGGTCGGGTCATAATACAGCCCCATCAACTGCGGATTCAGGTTGGCAATATTGGGGATGTTTTCCTTATTAAGCTGGTGCAACAGGCCACGCTGAACCATAATATCCACGGCGTAGTCTGAGGGGATAATGACATCATACCCAGCGTTGCCAGCTTGGATGCGGGCGATCATATCTTCGTTGCTGGAGAAAACGTCCTCGTTAACGCGCACGCCACACTCTTCTTCAAACTGGGTCAAAATGTCGGGATCCATATATTCTGCCCAGTTGAACAAGTTGATTTGGGCGACGAGTTGGTCACGGTCGCCACAGCGGTCGCCCGTAGCGGCCACGGGTTCCTCTTCAGCCATTTCTTCCTCAGCCGGCACGGCCGTGGCTTCGGAAGCGGTCTCTACTTGTGTGGCCGGGGCTTCTGGCTCAGGTGCGGGGGCGGTGTCGCCACCGCAAGCCGTGAAAAGAAGCAACACGGCAGTGAGTAAAACTGTCAATAAAATATTTTTGGTGTGCATCATTCAATCTCCTTCTTACACTAATACGGTCAGTAAAAAAGCTAGTCAGCATTCCGACAAGAAGTTCAACTTTTGGCCTTCGAATTGTTCGACCCACTTGTGAAAAGTTGAACTTCTAGCACAGACCAGCTTACGGCTTATAGCTTATAGCTCACAGCTTGCTCAATAATTACTCCGCCGCTGAACCAACTGCGAAACCACAATCAACAACATCGAAGCCCCCAGCATCACGGTCGAAATGGCGTTAATTTCGGGGCTGATAGAGCGACGAATACGGCCAAACACCTCGATAGGCAGAGTTGTCCCGCCGGGGCCAGTCGTGAAAAACGTAATGACAAAATCATCAAGCGACAGGGTGAAGGCCAGCAACGCCCCGCCCAAAATACCGGGCATAATCAGGGGTAAAGTAATCTTGCGAAAGGTTGTCCATTCGTCCGCGCCCAAATCTTGCGCCGCTTCTTCATAAACGGGGTCTAGCTCGCCCAAGCTGGTGCGCACCACAATGGCCACAAACGAAATGTTAAAGGCAACATGAGCAATGATGACCGTACCCAATCCTTGCCGCAAGGCGTCTGCCCCTGACCAACCAAACGCATTGTTCATGGCGCCAATCACGAGGGAGAAGAAAGCCAACAGCGAGATACCCATCACAATATCGGGCACGATAACGGGTAGGTAGAGAATGCCGTCGTAGGCTTTTTGGCCGCGAAAGCGGTAACGCTCCATCGCTAGGGCGGTCATAGTGCCGATAATGGTGGAGATAATGGTCGCCACAAAAGCGACAATCAGGCTGTTCGCCATGGCGTTTAGAACAGAGCTACTGGTCAGCATTTCGCCGTACCAGCGCAGGGTAAACCCTTCCCAGCGGGCGCCCAGTCGGGAATCGTTAAAGGAAAAGGCGACCAAGACGACGATGGGGGCGTAGAGAAACAGGAAGGAAAAGATGGCGTTGCCCCACAGGAGCATTTTGCCGATGCGAAAGATGGTGTTGGGTCGACTTTGGGCGGCTATTTCGTCTATGTGGTCGGCGGTGGACACGGCCGTGTCCTCATCCACCTTACTCCCCTTTAACAATCTGCGACTCATATCGTCACCTCATCATTCGTTTCACTGCGCAAATAATACACCACGCCTATCATCAACAAAGCCATAAAAATCACGGCCAAGGCCGAGCCAAACGGCCAATTCCCCGCCGAACCAAACTGTTGCGCCAGCAAATTGCCCAACATATCCACCTTGCCCCCGCCCAAAATCGTGGGCACGATGTATTGCCCTGAAACAGGAATAAAGACCAAAACGGAGCCAGCGGCAATGCCGGGCAGGGTCAGGGGCAAAATAACGCGCACAAAGGCGCGAAAATAACCCGCGCCCAAATCTTGCGCCGCTTCTATCAGGTTAAAGTCCAGCTTTTCGATGGAGGCATAGAGGGGTAGCACCATGAAGGGCAATGAACCGTAGACGAGACCAATCATCACGGCCGTGGGGGTGTTAATAATCGCCACGCGGGGCAAATCCAACGCCTGCAACATCGTGTTGAGCAAGCCATTGTTGTTCAAAATGAACTTCCACGCATACGACCGCACCAAAAAATTGGTCCAAAACGGAATCATGACCAAAAAGAGATAGGTCACGCGGCGGCTAGGCGGCTGGGTCACAATAAAAAAGGCCAGCGGATACCCAGCTAGCAAACAAATCACCGTGGTCAAAAACGCCCACCACAGCGACCGCAAAAAAATGACCAAAAAGTCATTGAGGAGCGTGTCCCCTGTCGCCGAAAACAGCTTGATATACGCTTCAATCGTGAAGCTCCACAGCACGCCGCCCCCGCTCTGCCGCTCCAAAAAGCTGTACACCACCACTAGCAAAGAGGGCACGATGAAGAACAGGGCAATCCACATCGCCCCCGGCCCTAGCAAAAAGCCTAAAACACCTTTTTGTCGTCTAGTCATCTCTAATCCAATGAGTCATAAAATGAGCGATGAGTGCTGAGTGCTGAGTGACCCGCCACTCATTGCTCATTGCTCATCGCTCATCGCTCGTTACTCTGTCAATAACTGCGCATTCTCGGGCGCCCAATGCACGTACACGGGGTCGCCGCTTTTCAGGGGAATGTCGTATCGGTCGCCGAAGTTTTGCACGCGGGCAATGACCTCCGCCCCCGCCTCCAGCGTGACCCGATAGCGGGTATCTGTGCCGATATAAACGGCGTCTTCTATCGTGCCGCGCACGATAGATTGGTCCGTTTCAGCGGCTAGATAGTGCCCCACGTCTATCGTTTCGGGCAGTTCACGACCGTTAAACAGCTTGGCTAGGGCGTCCCGATTCACGTAATCCATTTTTTGCAGGGCGAGTTGCCCTTGGGGATAAATGTTGATTTTCTCGGGACGAATGGCGAGGAAAACGGTTTGCCCCGCTTGTAAATCTCGCCCATCGGCCGTGCCTTGCAAGGTTTCTTGGCCGACTTGAATGGTCGTGACCTCCCCCTTTTGCGCCACTTTACCCTCTACAAAATTCGTCTCCCCAATAAAATCCGCCACAAAGCGATTTTGGGGATGTTCATAAATCGTGCGCGGGTTGCCCACCTGTTGCACCAAGCCCCTATTCATGACCGCAATGCGATCAGACATGGTCAGGGCTTCTTCTTGGTCATGGGTCACATAGACAAAGGTGATGCCCACCTGTTGCTGAATCTGCTTCAGCTCAAACTGCATCGCCTTGCGCAATTTCAAGTCGAGCGCACCGAGCGGCTCATCGAGTAATAACACCTTGGGGCGATTGACGAGGGCGCGAGCCAATGCCACTCTCTGCTTCATGCCGCCCGAAAGCTGGCGGGGGCGTCGGTCGGCCACGTCGGGCAGGCGCACCATCTCGAGAGCTTCGCGCACGCGGCGTTCTATTTCGCTGGCAGACACTTGTTTCATCTGCAAACCAAAAGCGACGTTTTGGGCAACAGTCAGGTGGGGAAAGAGGGCGTAGTTTTGAAAAACGGTGTTGACGTCTCGCTTAAAGGGAGGAAGCTGGCCGACAGGGTCGCCGTGCAGATAGATTTCGCCGCTGGTGGGCAGTTCAAAGCCGGCTATCATGCGCAGGGTGGTGGTTTTGCCACAGCCGCTGGGGCCGAGCAGGGAGAAAAACTCTCCTTCTTGAATGTGGAGGGAGATGTTGTCCACGGCCGTGAACGTTCCAAATTTTTTCGTGATCTGTCGTAAATCAACGGCAATTCCAGAAGCCATTATTCTTTCTCCATGTTTAGAGTGCTGAGCGATGAGCGACGAGCGATGAGCGACGAGCGATGAGTCAATGTCGTTAACTTAAGGATTTTTGCCACGAATTTCACGAATGACACGAATTAAATTTCTCCTTCGTGTTAATTAGAGTTGTTCCTTAATAATTAAGGTTGAAATTCCAGAGGCCAGCCGCAATACCAATGACCTCATCTTCAAAAGATTTCCTGTGATTGCGAAACCGATGAACAAGTATGTTGTAACGCTTCAAACCGCCGATTGCATTT
>JBGTIZ010000353.1:0-15756 GCA_041745395.1 Promineifilaceae bacterium (SeqCode)
CGAGCCGCCGCAGGCGGCGAGGCGTGTGACCGTTTGCCGAAATCAGGAAGTTGTTTTTAGACAATCCCTAAGGTCAAGTAGTCATTGTCTTGGCTCAACAGGTCACAGCCAGAGAAAAGCCCCCTGACACATGACACGTGAAACATGATACTGTTTTGCCCCTCAAGACTTTCCTTTCACTCATTACGCATTGCGTCAAAGCAACATTGCGAACCCCCTTCATCTCATTTATAATCAATTTGTCCGACTCACCTCCCATTTTATTTCTCTCAATTCTCATTTGGAGAACAAAGCACATGCGCCTTGGCAAAGACCTCACCGATAAACCAATTATTACCGTTAACGATGGCCGCCATATGGGCAAGGTCAAAGATATTTATCTGGATCGCAATTTGCAGGAGATGACGGGCATTTACCTCGGCCGTGAGGGGCTATTTAGGCGCAAGGATAACTTTATCCCCCGCGCTAGCGTCGTCGTTTTTGGCGTGGATGCCATTCTCATCGCCAATGCGGACGCGATTACCGACAGCAAAGAGACCAAAATCGAAGATTGGGTGCGGCTGGGGGATTTAATCGGCCGTAATATTGATACCCCAGGCGGCACGCATCTGGGCACGGTCGGGGATGTGATTTTGGACACGGCCGGGCGGGTGTTAGGGTTTAGCCTCGGCCGAGTGTTGGTAGACGGCCCCATCGCGGAACAACGCGCCATCGCCCGCGAGGTGGTCATTGATAACGGCCATGAAGACGGCGTGATGACCATTGACCTGCTCAAAGCAGAGCGCGTGACCATTACCGCTGAATCAGACCTTGTTCCCTCTAATAATGATGAAGATAACCCAGCGGAAGGCGGTTAACGCCCCCGCTTTTTTTTCGCTTGTCAATTTACTAAGCGATTGATAAGCCAGAAGTTCAACTTTTTCAAAACGTTGAACTTCTACTTCCAAATTCCCAAAGGAGATAACCGTATGGCTCATGCAACACAAACCCCTGACACTGTCGCTGGCCCCTCTTTTGCCCTGACTGAAGAGCAAAAGATGATTCAAAATTTGGCTCGTGAATTTGCGCGGAATGAAATCGCGCCTGTCGCCGAGCATTATGACCGTTCCCATGAGTACCCGTGGCCGGTGGTCAAAAAGGCGCAAGAGTTGGGCCTGACCACGATGGGCATTCCCGAAAAATTTGGCGGGCTGGGTCTCAGCCTGTTTGAAGAGGTGCTGGTTAGTGAGGAACTCGCGTGGGGTTGCTCGGGTATTAGCACCGCGCTGGCCGTGAACAGTCTCGGTATGTTGCCCATTATGGTGGGCGGCAGTGATGAGCAGAAGGGTGAGTATGGCGGCCGCATGGCGGACGGTGAGTTATGCGCCTACTGTGTGACGGAGCCAGAAGCTGGCTCGGACGTGGCGGGGATTAAAACCACGGCCGTGTTGAGCGACGATGGTTCCCACTACATCATGAACGGCAGTAAAACATTTATCACCGGCGCGACCAACGCCAACTTCTACACGGTGCTGGCCTACACCGACCCCAGCGTGCGCGACGACCGGCGCAAGCGGTACGGCGGCATGACCTTCTTCGTCGTGGATCGTGATTGGGACGGCGTCAGCGTGGGCAAGCCGTTCGAGAAAATGGGGCAACACGCCTCCGACACGGCCGAGGTCGTGTTTGATAATGTGAAAGTGCCCGTGGAAAATCGGCTGGGCGCGGAAGGCTCTGGTTTTATCAACGCCATGAAAGTATTCGACTTCAGCCGCTCCGCCGTGGCCTCTGGCGCGGTCGGTATCGCCCGCCGCGCTCTGGACGAAGCGATTAAATACGCTAAAGAGCGCACGACGATGGGGCAACCCATCTGGCAACATCAGGCCATCGGCCACATGATTGCCGATATGGCTATCGAAATAGAAGCGGCGCGTCTGCTGGTGTGGAAAGCGGCGTGGGCGGTGGACACGGGCGAGCGCAACACGACGGCGGCGGCCTTTGCCAAAGCCAAAGCGGCTGATATGGCGATGAAGGTCGCCGTGGATGCGGTGCAGGTGTTTGGTGGCTATGGCTATATGTCGGAGTATCCCGTCGAGAAGCTGATGCGTGACGTGAAGATTTATCAGATTTATGAGGGCACGAGCCAGATTCAGCGCAATATTATTGTGCGGGAACTGTTTCGGTAGTTAGCTATAAGCTGTTAGCTTTAAGCCGTAAGCTTTGAGTGAGACCTGACAGGTTTGAAAAAACCTGTCAGGTCTTTTTTGTTTGCCCAGCTAAAGAAAGTTGTCACACGGCCGTGTATCCGCTATCTTTGCCTCCTGTGTCGGAGAGCTGTGGCTCTCCGCTTTTTATGTCCAATCTCACCAGATACCAACCCACCTAACCCTCAAAAACAGCGATGACCTCCAAAACAACCGCATCACCCCCTACCAAGCCTGACACGCCCGAAAACTGGACCAAACCTAAGCGCGACTTTTTCGACTACTTCGGCCTCTTTTGGCGCGGCCTGGCGATGGGCGCGTCCGACGTTGTGCCCGGCGTTTCCGGCGGCACGATGGCCTTCATCCTCGGCATCTACGAGGAACTCATCAACTCCATTCGCCGCCTCACCGACAAAGAATTTATCCAAACCGTTCTCTCCTTCAACATCAAACGCATCTGGCAACAGGCGAACTGGGAATTCCTTCTTGTCCTAGCCACGGGGCTGTTCACCGCCATTATCGCCCTTGCCCCCGTCCTCGAATTTGCCCTGCATGAATACCCCGTATACCTCTGGAGCTTCTTTTTTGGGCTGGTGCTGGCCTCTGTCTTTACGGTCAACAAACGCATTACCAAATGGCGCGCTCCCCTCGTGGGCATGGCTCTACTGGGCACGGTGTTTGCTTTCTTGCTGGTTGGTTTTGTGCCCTCGACCACGCCCGACGCTTGGTGGTTTCTGATTTTGACGGGAATGTTGGCCGTCTCCGCCTTTATTCTGCCCGGTATTTCTGGCTCCTTTATTTTGGTTCTGCTGGGCAAATACCAATACGTGCTGAGCGCGGTCGACAACCGCGACATCGTGGTGGTCGGCTTGGTCGGCTTCGGCGCGGTGCTGGGTCTGGTGACTATCGCCCGGTTGTTAAGCTGGCTCTTTGCCAACTATCACGACACCATTGTGGCCCTGCTCATTGGGTTTATGCTGGGTAGTTTGCGCAAGGTGTGGCCGTGGAAGATTGACGTGGCCTATCTGACCGACGCCGCTGGGCAATTTGTGCTAAACAGCTCGGGGGAGCAAATTGTCAGCCAAGAGGCCAACTTTTTCCCCCTGTTCCCCCCGCCAGAAATCGTCGTGACTCCCACCGAAATAGTGCTGGCCGTGGCTCTTATGCTCACGGGCCTGGGCGTCGTGCTCCTGCTGGAGTGGATCGCCACCAAAGAAACAGCCCGCCGCGTTCAAAAGCAAGCATAAGGCAGGGTGCAAGGGGCAAGGTGCAGGGAGGGGGCATTTCTGCCGCGCACCAAAGACGCTTTCCATCTATCTTCAGAGAAAATTTCATGCGTACCCATAAACGAATCAAGGCCGTCATTTTTGACTTCGACGACACGCTGATTGATTGGTCTCATGCCAGCGTTACGTGGCGCGACTTTGTGACCCCCAAATACCGCAAAATCCATCAATATCTGCAAGATGAGGGGTTTAATCCCCCGCCAGCGGATGAGCTAATCCCGCTTTTTTATGCCAATGTGCGCTTGGTCTGGGAGGAAGCCAAGGAGACGTGGCTAGGGGCGCGGCTGACCGACGCGCTGTGGCGCAGTTTTGCGGATGCGGGGCTGGATTGTGACCAGATTGATATGACGGCCGTGTTACATGCCTTTGATTGGTCGCCCTGCCCGGGGGTGCGCCCTTTTGAGGATACGCATATGGTGCTAGACCACATTCAGGCGCAAGGGTACAAGCTGGGTCTGATTACGAATGCGTTCCAGCCGATGTGGCACCGTGATATTGAACTGCGTGAGTATGGCCTGCTCAATTATTTCCCCGCTCGCATCACGTCGGGCGATACGGGTTTTATGAAGCCGCACCCCGCTATTTATTGGCGGATGTTGGGCATGCTGGATTTAATGCCTGAAGAGGCGATTTTTATTGGGGATAGACCTGAGAATGATATTTTGGGGGCGCAAAATGTGGGGATGCCTAATGTGTGGATGCGGCCGGACCATGTGGATTATCCGCTGAATGGGCTGGTGCCGGATTATACGATTACCCGTTTGGCGCAGTTGTTGCCGATTTTGGCGGAGCTGGATTAGTGTCGAGACTAGGGCGTAGGAACTAAGTTCCTCAAAGGAACTTAGTTCCTGTACTACAGGACTACAGGGTGTTTTGATGACTGTTTTGAGTTTGTTGGGGTTGCTGAAGCATGGCAATCAGTTGAAGCGGACGCCGCGCACGGGGTGGGTGCAACGGGGCGTGCCGCAGGCGGAAAATGTGGCCGCGCATACGTTTGGTATGGCGTACACGGCTCTGATATTGGCGCCGCATATTGACCCGACGCTGGACGTGGGGCGTTTACTGGCGATGTGCTTGCTTCATGATTTGCCAGAGGCTCTGACGACGGATGTGCCCGCGCCCGCGTGGCATTATTTGCCGCCCGGCATTAAGGCGGATGTGGAGCGGGGGGTGATGGGTCAGATGGTGGGGGAAGGGGAACAGGCGGGGGAGTTGCTGGCGCTGTGGGAGGAGATGAATGGCAACAACACGGCCGTGGCCAAACTCGTGCACGACGCCGACAAAATAGATATGTACCTGCAAGCCCTCATGTACGAACAGCAAACCGGCAACCAACAACTCGCCGAATTCTGGGCCACGCCCCATCAGTTTCACTACCCCCTCTGCCAAGAGATTTATGACGCCCTGCGGCGGGAGAGGGAGTAAGAGAGGGGGAGAGGAAGAAGCGGAAGCATCCTATGAGTGACACAGAACGGTAGTTTGCTCGGCGGAAAAAAAGACACGGCCGTGTTCAGACAACTTGGGCGGCAAAACGCCACCAAAAAGGGATATTACCTGCGTTTATCTCGTTCCCTTATTCGTTTTATTGATTGGTTCCAGCCACCGTTTTACTCGTGCCTGTGTGCGTTCTGCTCGTGCCAGCTACCGTTTTTCTACATAATAAGACACCCCCATTCGTGACAGTTCCCCATCGCGCCCCCACTTGTCACCAAATCCTCAAAATATTAGAATCGCAAAAATATAATGAGTGAAAATTCTTGATACTATAGCTTTTCTTTTGGATGGAACATCCTATGATTGACACAGAAGAACGGGTGACAATGGTTCTGTTGAATGGAATTTTTCTGGTAAACCACCTCTGGTATCCCACTTAACTGAACCAGTGCCATCTATTGACACCTCTGTGATTTTTATAATTGCAGTTTGGGATATGAGCAGAGTTGCGTCAATGGGCTGACAGGGAGGGGGACGGGCGTCTAACTCCCTCTCAATTCCCCCGTTACACTTCCCGTCGATGCCCCACCTTTACCACCGTCACCACCAACACCTCATCCAGTATCTCATAGAGGATGCGATACACTCCCTGCCGCACTCGGTACCGCTCCTGCCCCACCAATTTTTCACACTGAGGCGGCCGTGGCTCCTCTCGCAACGCTTCTATACGCTCCAAAATACGCGCCACATCCTTGTTGGGCAGTGTCCGTAGCTCCTTGGCTACCGATTTTTTGATGACCAGTTTATAACTTGCCATGCGCTTTCAAATCAGCTAGCAATTCCTCATAGCTCATCGTTGGCTCGTCGGCTTGCTCCGCAAAGGCGGCCAAATCCTCATAATCCTCGGCCAGGGCGGCGCGTACCGCCTCATTCACAAGGTCAGAAATGGTGCGCTGGGCATGGACGGCCTTGAGACGCAAAGCGGCGTGCAGTTGGGGGTCAAAATAAATGGTCGAGCGTTTTAATGTGTTGGTCATGGTTTCACCTCTGCCAGCAAGGTAGCATCAAAACGTTATAGCGTCAATCTATTTTGTTGCTGTTTTGCCGAGAATGGCTAACACGGCCGTTAACAAGCACCAAAAGCAGGCACAGGCACCACCCGTTACTTCTCTGCACGTCGTAGTTCAAAATAACCCCTTCCTTGTCACCATCGTCACCATCAATCTCCGCTTATTTCTCAATTTTGCTAGCGCGGTAAGCTGTTTCTCCATAAACTTGCCAACTGCTCACCACGGCCGTGAGCACCCCCCCCTCATCAGCCAAAACCCGGGCCATCCGGCGCGGCCAGCCCGTTTTTTCATCCCGCCAGATAGTACGCGTGTGCGGTTGCTCGGTAGCATCTACCCAACTTATCTGCTGGGCCTCCGCTGGGCGTGACACGTGCACGGTGGCGATGTGCGGCACGAGGCTGGTGTGGTGGGGCACACGGCCGTGTAGCGTCACCCCTCTGCCCGCCACCGCCAAATGCAACCCCGCCACCGAGGGGAACCAGAGCGGAAAGCCAGCCGTGAGGGTCAACTCTTGGCTGTGGGTCTCGTTGTTGACGGTGTGCGTACACACGGCCGTGTGTCCATCTCGTTGCACATCCCCATTGATGCGCCAGCCCGTCGCCCAAAAACGATACTGCAAACGGCTGACCAAGCCCTCTGCATCCAGCAGAGCTTGGTACAAATAGCTGTGCCCTGAAGAAGCACGACCGTCTAAATCCACCCGCAGAATTTGATATTGCTCGGGCACGGCCGTGAGTCGCCACGATTCCACCGCGCCCGTGGGCATATCATCCAGCCGATACTCATATTTGCCCGCTATCCGCGGCCGTTCATATGCTTGTTCCCGCAGTAAAAAACGCATCTTAACCTCAAGCCAAAAACGCCTTCGTCCCCGATTTAGGGCGAAGGCGTCTACTTTTTGTTAGCAACACCTTTTTGGTATGATTATCCAGTAATGATTATGCCAAAATGACCAGCGACGGTCAATGAGTTTTACATAACGTAGCCGCTTGCGCCAAAAGCCCATACTCGAGAGCGCAAGCCGTTACGACCTTAAACCATAGGTTCTTTGGGAATTCACGAGGTCACTCTGAAATAGACAGTCCATGTCCAGAGAAAAACCACCTGACACATGACACGTGAAACATGACACCATTCAAAACCCCACAAAAGCCCAAAGATCCAAATCATACAGACCATACAGAGGGAACAATGCTCACCCCCCCAGACTTTTTTGATTTATCCGCCGACCTCCTGCTCCCACAGCTTTTTGCCGATTGCGCCTATATTTGGGACATCCTGCCCCAGCTTGGCAAGCACGTGTCGCGGCTAACCAATGATACGCAAACGATTGCAGGCGAAGTGATGCCGGGAGCCTATCTGAGCGACCGCCCCATTTTTATTGGCGCGGGGGCGCGTATCGAGCCGGGCGCGTATGTGCATGGCCCGGCCTATATCGCTCCGGGTGCGGTGGTGCGCCACGGCGCGTTTGTACGGGAAAACGTGATTATGCTGTCGGGGAGCATTCTGGGTCACGCCAGCGAGGCCAAAAACAGTTTGCTCATGCCGCACGCGCACGCGCCCCATTTCAACTATGTGGGCGACAGCATTTTAGGCAATGATGTTAACTTGGGCGCGGGCACAAAGTTAAGCAATTTGTCGATGCTGAGTGAGAAAGATGCGGCCACGGGCACACGGCCGAGCATTATTATCAATATAGACGGCCAGCTTTATGACACGGGTATCGCTAAAATGGGCGCGATTTTGGGGGATGGGGCACAAACAGGCTGTAATGCCGTCCTAAATCCCGGCTCGCTGGTGGCGCGAGGCACGATGGTCTACGCCAATCTGAGCCTGCGCAAGGGGTATTACCCGCCGTACAGCTTGATTAAGTTGCGCCAGACGGTGGAAATAGCGGAGAAGCTGTAAGTTATCAGCCATAAGCTATGAGCCGTAAGCTGTAAGCTGGGCTTCGACAGGCTCAGCCCTCGCACCTCGCCCCTTGCACCTCGCACCCTGCCCTTTGCTTTAACCTTTCCGAAATATCCCCTACGCGCATCCCACGGCCGTGTACAATAGCCAGCTTGACACGGTCGTGAAACATCACACGGTCGCTAACCCACACCAAAAGAACCCTATGCCCCAACGACCGCTTCAAGCCGTATCAAAACAAAAAATCAAAACGCGCCTCTCCCTCTTCTGGCTCCTCGGCCTCCTGCTGAGCTTAGCCGCTTGCCAGCCCAGCCTGCTCAACCCGCCGCGCATCGCCACCCAAGAAGCGCGAGCCACCATGGCGGGACAAGCAACCCCCACGGCCGTGGTTTATACCGTGCCCACCCCCACCGCGCCCCCGCCCGATATACCCCCCACACCTCTGCCCCGCGTTTCAGCCAACCCCACCCTCACGCTGTGGGTCAACGAAACCTCGGTCGCCCATCGTGACGCGCTGGCGCAAATGACCAGCGATTTTCAGACGGAAACGGGCATCAATCTGGAAGTGATTCTAATAGATGAAGCGCGTCTGCCAGAGTTGGTAGACACGGCCGTGTTGTCCAACACCCTGCCCGACCTTATCTTGCACCCCCTCGAGTTCAGTCCCGGCTGGGCCACGGACGGCATTCTGGACCCTGACGCGACCACGGCCGTGTTACAAACTCTCGGCCGTGACACCTTTGCCCCTGGGGCACTCGATTTGGTCACCCTGCCCCAGCGAGACAATCAAATCGCCGCCCTGCCTAGCGACGGCTGGCAACAAATCTGGCTCTATCGGGCAGACTGGTTCGAGACGCTTGGCCTCAATCCACCCGCCACCTACCAAGACATCATCAGCGGCACGGCCGCTATTTATCGCAACCCTGACCTAAGTGCCCAAACCGGCATCACCGCCACCCTGATTTCCGGGCTGGTCGTGCCCACCGAGTCCAACCTCATCAGCACCCAGCGCGTTTTTGAGCAACTTGCCCTCGCCAACGGCTGTGAGTTGATTGATGACGATGGCGAAATTCTGTTTGGGGCCTCAGCCTGTTACGATGCGCTTCGCTTTTATCGGCAACTGGTCAACAGCTACAGCCCCAGCGATGTGCAGACCGATATTAGTGCGCTCAATGCGTATCTGGCGGGGCGCACAGGGCTGATTGTGACCTCGCCCAGTGTCTTAACCCAGTTGGCTGGTCTTGACCCAAACTTTGTGCCTGTTTGTCCCCAATGTGCGGCCAATCCTGCTTATTTGGCGGAAAACAGCGGGGTGGTCACGGCCGTGGGCGGGCGTAGCAATCAAGCCCAAGAGGCCACTTTTAGCGACCTGACCAACTTAGGCATCACTACCGTGGCTAATCTCGAATTGGCGGAACAATTTGCCACCTATTGGTTCAACGAGGGCTATCTGCTGTGGCTCAGTGTCGAACCAGAGCGCAAAGTCCCCCTACGGCGCGGCACAGCCGAAGACCCCACCCAATTCACCAGCGCGTGGCAAAATTTGCCCGTCGGCACATCAGCCAACAGCACCACGCTGGCCGACATTTATGGAACTGAATTAGTCGGCTCGCTAGCTGATAATGTGTCCCAAACGAACCGCTGGGGGCTGGGTAGTAATCAAGGTGACTTTACCACGGCCGTGCGTCGTCAAATGCTCTTCCCCATCCTGCTCCAAGAAATGCTCAGCGGCTACTTCACCAGCGACCAAGCCGTCACCGAAGCGTACGACCGCTTGGTTGACCTCATTCCCGACTACGCCTATTATAATGAACCGACACCACCTAATTAGCCGTAAGCTGTAAGCCGTAAGCCGTAAGCTGGGCTTCGACAAGCTTAGCCACCGTCGCCCATTGCACCTTGCCCATCGCACCCTGCACCTTGCACCCTGTACCCTTACCCTTGCCCCATGATTGGAAGACTTAAACCAAACTACAGTTACGAAGAAGAAGCGTTCGGCATCTTAACCGATGACGACCTGTACCTTGATTGCGTTTTTGTGCGACCCCGCGATACCAGCGACGAAGACCTGCAAGTCCTGCGCGTTTGGATTCCCCGCTATCCCCTCACCAAAACCAGCACTATCGCCTGCGCCCGGCAAGAGGTGCAGTCTTATGGCCCAGCGGGCAAAATCGCCCATCTGGTCTTTGACCTGCGCGGCACAGGGGAGAGCGAAGGGGCGATGCTGGACAAAGATTTCGCTACCGACCTCAAAAGTATCAAAGCGTGGTCAGATGAACGGTTCGGGACCAAAATCAATTTTGGCTTTTTGGGTCTGCCCGAGCTAAGCAAAGGGGGGCGGGTCAATATGATTCCCGTGCGTCCTGGCGTGGTCATGGAAACCTATTACTACGGCACTGTCGAGCCAGGTAACCCCGTTCTGCTCTATCTTTCGACCTACGGCAACTTTGACACCCACGACGACGCCCTCTGCCTCGGCTTGGCTCAGGCTGGGTATGAAGTGTACGGGCTAGACCCGATGCGCTACTTACTCCACGCCAGCAGTGGTGAGTTGCTCACCCCCAAGCAGTTAAACGATGACCTGAACATAGCCTGCGAAATCATTGGCACGCCTCCCACCCTTATCGGCCAGCCCATTTCGGCCGGCTTAGCCCTTTTGTGGGCCGCGCTCAATGAGCAAGTTAAAGGCGTCGTGGCAATTGGCCGCATGGGGTCAGCTTTTCAGGCCAAGCATATCTTTGACCTCGAGCAGGGTCACAATTACAATTTGACACGTTATGTCAACCGCATCACGCCCCGCCCGCTCACGCTGGTGTGGCAAGATGGCACGCTCCTCGGCGGCGACAAGCGGGAAATGGCCGCCCTTTATCAAGCCAGCGGTGAACCGCGCCAGCTCCAGCGCACGTCCAAAATAACCCCTGAGTTTTTACTGGCTCAGCTTGTGTGGCAAGCCAGCGTTTCTACATAACTATAGGAACTTTTCTCTGAAGATTGGACCAATTTTAGTCGCTCAATGACCATCCTAACCAGAGTAAATTGGTCCAATCTAGGTTGCCGAGCGCGTGACACATGACACCGCCGAAAGAGCCAGTGCCGCGCTTGCCCACTCCCCAACACCAGCTTGTTTTATTTTTTAGTTTAACGCTAGGAATTTCTTGGCTGTGCTGGTTTATAGCGCCTGTGTGGGAGGGAATCAACACGGCCGTGTCCTATCTCCTCGTGCGTCTGGGTCTGTTCGGGCCAGCCCTGGCCGCGTGGTGGCTGGTACACCGCCAAGCCGGCCCCACAGAGCGCGAGAACAAACAAAAAGCAAGCCACGGCCGTGTTCTCGGTCGTGGCTTGCTTTTTTTAGCCTTCTTTGGCCTGACGCTGTTCTTGCTCACTTGGCAAAAAATGTGGGTCAGCAGTTTGCGCTTCACGCCCGACACCTTTCTGGCTGACGCTATTTTGGCCTCACTGGTGGCGGCTCTGCTCACGGCGCGATGGTCTGGCTACACGGCCGTGGGCAACTTCTTCAAACCCCTCTGGCAATGGCGCGTCCACCCCCGCTGGTACATTTTTGCCCTCTTGCTCTTTCCCGCAATCGCCTACAGCACCATTTTGTTTACCAACGGCGGCGGGGATTCTTTGCCCCATTTCATTTTGCACCCGCTCGATGCCGACGACTGGCTCAGCGTGGCTCTACTCATTTTGCTATCCGCGCTGGTGGGTGGCCCGCTTGGGGAAGAATTGGGCTGGCGCGGCTACGCCCTGCCCCGCCTGCAACAGCTTTATAGCGACACAACCAGCAGTTTATTGTTGGGTGGGGTGTGGGCGTTGTGGCATTTACCGCTTTATCTGACGGGGGTTTATCACGGCCGTGTGGACGATATATTGGCTCGCTTCTTCTGGACAATCCCCCTCGCCTTCCTCTTCACCTTTCTTTACCGCAAAACCAACAGCTCTATCCTGCTCGCGCTCTTGCTACACACCTCCTTCAACATCTCCCCCTTTTCCCTCCACCCGCTCAACGTCATCATCTTGCTCCTTTTAACCCGCTGGGTATACGTCAGCGGCCAGATGAATACCACCCCAGCATAATAGATCTGTTTGCTTACAAAACTACGTGCTAAACTATCTTTGCAGTTTTCACTTTAACGGGTCAACACCCCTCGCCCCCTGCGGCGGCTCGGCCATAAATGGGGGGATTTTTTCCAGTAAGTCGTGACCTGCAGTCATGACGAAGCAGTCTACAAAAAGTGCAAACATAGTGATAAGTGATTGAGCTACAGAAAACACAGAAAATTTCTCAAGAAAAACTCCGCGCCCTCCGCGCCCTCCGCGGTGAATCCTTTGCGCAAACAATCTGTGACCAACACAAAAAATCAAGTTTGGTATGCAGTTTAGCTAGCTGATTAGCGGAACGCCTACCCCTAACGATCTATGCCCCGTCAAAAATTACGCATCTACTCCATCACCATTCTCCTGCTCATCCTCATTTTGGTGTTTATCCACCACACCGTGCAAAGCTTTGCCGGTTTTCCCGAGCAGTGGAACTTTGGCCTGCGCACCCCTCTTGATGAGTTCAAATCATGGCTGGTCATCAATCGGCAAGACCATTGGCTCTTTGCCCGCTTTTTCGACCCGTTCAGCTACAGCCTCGACCGTTTTATTCGTCGCGTTGAAAACTTTCTGCTCTGGCTCCCGTGGCCCGTGCTCACCCTCGCCGTTTTTCTGGTTGCCCAAAAAATTGCCAGCCTGCGCGTCGCCCTGATTGCCAGCTTTTGCCTGATGGCGATGGGCTTTTTGGGACTGTGGGATGAAAGCATGGCGACCCTCGGGCTGATGGTGGCTTCGGTCAGCGTAGCCTTAGCGATTGGCCTGCCGCTGGGCGTGTGGACGGCGCAAAATGACCGCGCCGAGAAATTTCTGCGCCCGATTTTGGACGGGATGCAGACCATGCCCGCTTTTGTCTATCTTATTCCCGTCATTCTCTTTTTTGGCGTGGCACGGGTTCCCAGTCTGGTGGCGACCGTTATTTATGCCCTACCGCCTGTGATTCGCTTCACCAACCTCGGCTTGCGGCGCGTGCCCGAGGAGATAATCGAAGCGGCCGAAGCGTTTGGCTCGACGCGGCGACAAATTTTGTACAAGGTAAAAATCCCGCTGGCGCTTCCCACCATTATGGCGGGGATCAATCAGACCATTATGATGGCCTTGGGGATTGTGGTCATTGCGGCCATGATTGGCGCGGGCGGTTTGGGCAATGTGGTCTTGACCGCTCTGCGACGCTTACAAGTGGGGCAAGCGGTGGAGGCAGGGCTGGCGATTGTGGTCATGGCGATTTTGCTAGACCGGCTGAGCCACGCCCTGAGTCAATATGACCCGTCGGAGCCGTCGGGACGGCGCGGGCATGGGTTCCGCCTGTTTCCGCAGAAGTGGCAGGGGGTTTTTGTTTTTGATTTGCTCGAGGCGGCACTGGATAAACTATACACGGCCGGGAGCCATTTTACGGTCTGGGTGTCGTGGCGGGTGAGTTGGTTGCCCCATGCGCGGCGGGATGCGTATTGGCTGATTGCGCTGGGCTTGTTGGGTCTGTCCACGGCCGTGTTGCTCTTCCTCGACGTCACCAGCTTCCCCGCTGGTTGGCAAGTCAACCTCAGAGGACCGGTAGACACGGCCGTGACTTGGATGCAAAAAAACCTGTATCAAATCGGCAACACCCCTTTTGGCACCGGCGCCTTCAGCGACTTCATCGTCCTGCAAATGCTCAACCCGCTCCGCTACTTCCTGACCGATTGGCTCCCCTGGCCCGTCGTCATTCTGCTCTTTGCGTGGATCGCCTATCTAGTGGATAGCTGGCGACTGGCGGCCGTGAGCGCGGTTGGCCTCCTGCTGGTGGGCTGGCTGGGCATGTGGGCGTTCGCTATGGACACGCTCAGCCAAGTCATGGTGGCTGTTCTGCTGGCGGTCATTATCGGCGTGCCGCTCGGCATTTGGTCGTCGCACAGCGACATGGCCGAGCGACTGTTACGGCCGATTATGGACTTTTTGCAGACCATTCCCCCCTTCGTCTATCTTGTGCCCGTGATTATGCTGTTCAGCATCGGCCGTGTGCCGGGCATTATGGCCTCGGTGCTGTACGCCCTGCCCCCCACCGTGCGCCTGACCAATCTGGGCATCCGCGAGGTAGACGAGACGGTGGTGGAAGCGGCCGAAGCGTTTGGCTCGACCACCAGCCAGCTTTTGCGCAAGGTGCAGTTGCCGCTAGCGACCCCCGCCATTATGCTGGGCATCAACCAGACCATCATGATGGTCTTGGCCATGGTCATTATTGCAGGGCTGGTGGGCGGCCGTGGGCTGGGGTTCGAGGTCGTCTCGGGCTTGGCGCAAAATGAGCTGGGGCGCAGTGTGGAGGCGGGCTTGGCGATTGTGATTTTGGCGATTATTCTAGACCGCATCACGCAAGCGTGGGCCAGCCAGCGGGAGAAAGCGTTAGCTGGCTAGACGTATCTTGCTGGGCAATCCTTTGAACGCAACCAACAAATCGACCCTATGATTATGAATCCTCATCCCCAACTCCGTTCCCAGCTAGACGTTCAGCCCTACACCCACCAAGGTGAGCCGATGTGGCTGTTTGTGGATCCGTTGCAATTGAGCGAAAACCAGTTGCTTTTGCCACCTGCGCTGGCGCAATTTGCGGTTTATCTAAACGGCCAGCGCACGTTGGCAGAAGCCAACGTGCTTCTGGCGGCACAGGCGGGGTTTGCTCTGCCAGATGACGTGATGGCGGAGTTGCTGGCCGCGCTGGCTGAGAGCTTTTTGCTGGAGAATGACCACACGGCCGTGGCCAAACGCACCCGCCGCGACCAATTCCGCGCCCAGCCCTACCGCCCTCCCCAAATCGCCGGCTATGGCTATCCCGCCAACCCCGAACATTTGCGCCGCAAACTGGATGAATATGGTCAGGGAGATGACCCCCAAAATTTGGCGGCGTTTGCGGATTGGCACGGCCGTGCCCTTGTCTCGCCCCATATTGATTACCAGCGGGGCGGGGCAGTTTATGCCCAAGTGTGGCAACGCGCTTCCACGGCCGTGCAAACTGCCGACCTCATCCTCATTTTTGCCACCGATCATCGCGGCGGCCTCGGCACGCTCACCCTCACGCCCCTGCCCTACGGCACACCGTACGGCGTTCTGCCCACCGACCCCGCTCTAGTCGAAAAACTGGCGGACAGCATCGGCCACGAACAGGCGTTTGCGCTCGAGCTAAACCATGAGCAAGAGCATTCGGTCGAGCTAGCCGCCGTCTGGCTGCACCATGTGCTGGGGGAGCAAACGCCGCCGCCCGTTGTGCCGTTGCTAATCGGGTCGTTTCAGCATTTTGTGAGCAATGGCGGGCATCCGCTCCGCGATGAGGAGATGATGGGCTTTATCGAAACGCTGGTCGAGCAGACGCGGGGGCGCAAGGTGTTGTGTGTGGCTTCGGTGGATTTGGCGCATGTGGGGCCGGCGTTTGAGGATGATTTTGTGATGGATGAGGCGCGGCGGGCGGCTTTGGTGGAGATGGATGAGCGGTTAATCACGGCCGTGTTAAACGGCGACGAAGAGCAATTCTACAACGACATCGCCGCCATTCAGGACGCCAACAAAGTGTGCGGTTTCAGCCCGCTCTACCTCATGCTCCGCTACCTGCGCCAGCGGGACGGCCAGCCCGTGCGCGGCCACAAAATCGCGTACCAACAGTGCCCCGCTGACCCGCAAAACCATTCATTGGTTTCTGTCTGTGGTTTGTTGCTTGACTGATTTCTACTGTTTCGTCACTATAGGAGCTGAGTTCCTTTTTGAGGCTTAAAAATTTAATTCGGTAATAGCTGGCTTCGTGGGGGGCGG
>JBGTIZ010000354.1:0-10975 GCA_041745395.1 Promineifilaceae bacterium (SeqCode)
GGCCGCAGGCCACGCCGAAGCATTTTATCGCTTCTGCAAAGCGACACAATGACATCTGTTTTAGCAAGCCGTGACCAGTACAAAATATTAACGATGTGTATACGAGTTAACAAACAACTAACCAGCTAACCGACAAATAAATAATGGTCGCTGAAAGTCAATTGCCCCTTGGTGACGAGCTGTTCAGTTAGGGTAAGGATGCGGTTTTGGTTGTCTGTGCCCAGCGAGCCGAAGCCGAGCAGGGTGCTGACCTGGCTGGGAATTTCCTCGGCTAGAATGCCGCATGCATCTTGTACCACGAGCTTAACCACGGCCGTGATTTCTTCATCGGCCACAAACTCCAGCCGGCGCGAACCAGAAGGCAACTCCCGCCGACTGCGCGGCTCAATCTGCGCCAGCCGCGCTTCATCCGCTGGGTAATAAAACGGGGCGCGATAAACGACCCGCCCCTGCGCCGCCGCCAGTTGTCCCGCTTGGTCGGTGATGTCGGCCAAGGGCGCGGTGCGTCGCCGCAAACCAACCGCCCGCACAAAGGCGCGTTCCAACTCCTCCCGATGAATCGGCCCCTCGTCATGCACGATTTGGGCTACCCACGCCGCCTCTTGCCGCACGGCCGTGGTCAACGCCTCATCCACATACGCCACAGGATCCGCCAATGCTTCCTTCAAATGCCAATCATACTCCTGCCGCCCCCGCCGCACATACCACGACGCGGCATCATACTCATAATTTTCATACACCCACTTGCCTGAAGATTGCAAGGTACGGTCATTGTAAAAAGTACGCGCCAGCGGATCATATTGCAGGTAGACATAATGCGTATCCGTGACCAACATCACTGGTTCCCGTATCGTGAAGACGCCGTGCCGCACATTGTAATAAAGTCGCGCATAAACGTGCCCCGGCAACTGCTCATGCCGTCCCAAATGTTGGGGATAAATGACCTGTCGCCCCGCTTGTAGGTTCTGAATCGTGTCCCCTTCATTGGTGAACTGCCTGCTTTTGGGGTCAAATCTGAGCAGGTGCTTGCTCCAGAGGTCATAGGTGCGAGGTTGGCGTTGCCAGTAGGGTCGTTCGTACAGGTTGGCTTGGCATTGACTGCTTTGGTAAGGAGGCAGTTCGCGGGGGGTGAGTTCACGCGGGGCGGGGCGGATGATGTGGGTTTGGTCGGGCAGGGTGGACTGGGTTTGTTGAGGGGTGGGTTGGAGGGCTTCAGACACGGCCGTGAGCAATCGTTCCCGCGCCTCTTCTGCTTCCCGATACCAAGCCGTACTCCACAGCCGATACACCCGCCAGCCCAAACCCGCCAGAACAGCCGGTTTGATAATCTCTCGCTCCCGCGCCGAACCCGCTGTGGCATAGCTCGGCCCATCACACACAATGCCCAAGCGGTATCGGTCAGGGTCATGCGGGTCGCGCACGGCCAAATCAAGCATGACGCCATCTTGCCCCACGCGCTGGGCAACGCTGTAACCCGCTTCGCGGAGTAGGCGGGCGATTTCGTTGGCAAAATCGTCTGGGGCTTCGACAGGCTCAGCTACCGTCGCTCCCTGAGCTTGCCGAAGGGCGGCAGGTTCAGCCGCCGCGTAGGTTAGATAGGCTTTCAGCGCGTATAGTCCTTCGCTTTCAGTGCGGCTGAGATCCAAATCATCCGCCGTGATGTTGCTAAAAACGACGCATTGGCGCCGCGCCCGCGTAATCAACACATTGAGCCGCCGCTCTCCACCTGCCTGATTGAGAGGGCCAAAATTGAGCGAAACACGCCCCCGCGTATCACGGCCGTACCCCAAGCTAATCAGCATCACGTCCCGCTCATCCCCCTGCACATTTTCCAAATTTTTGATGAAAAATGGCTCGGTGGGGTGGCTCTGGAAAAAGGGTTCGTATTGGCTATCGGCGCGGCGCAACTTTTCGAGGGCTTCTTCGATGGCTTGCCGCTGGGCGGTGCTAAAGGCGGCCACGCCCAGCGTTTGCTCAGGAAAATCGCGGGCGTGGCTCAGGACGGCCTGCGCCACGCCCGTGGCCTCTTGCGGATTCGTGCGGCTTTTGCCTCGGTCATACACCGTCTGGGGCAGATGGCGCAGGTGCAGACCCAAGCCTGCCCGACGTGGATAAGGGCTGGGGAAAAGATGCAACTGTTTCCCGTAAAATTCGCGGTTCGAGATGGCGATGAGCGACTCATGCCGACTGCGATAATGCCAGCGCAGAGTCCGTTGCGGCGCGTTTTGGCGCACAAACAGGTCGAGAATGCTCTCGTTATCCGCCGTAATCGTGCCCTCGTTGAACTCGGTCGCCCAATCTTCTTCGTCCGTCTCTATTTGCTCGGAGTCAAACTCGGGCGCATCGTCGCTCGTTTGCCCTTCGCCCAGCACCCGGTCAAAAAAGGTGGTGGGCGGCAACTGGCGACTATCCCCCACGACGACCGCCTGCCGCGCCCGAAGCAACGCCCCGAACGCATCCACGGGGCGCACTTGGCTGGCCTCGTCAAAGATGACCAAATCAAACTGGAGCGCGTCGGCGGGCAAAAACATTGCTATGGAAAGGGGACTCATCATAAAAATCGGCTTGACGCGCTGGATGATGTCCCCTGTTTGGGCGATAAGCTGGCGGATGGGCATCTGTTGCCGTTTTTTGCTCGTTTCGTGCAGGAGCAGACCCATGCGCCCGCCGCCCGCGTGCTGGGGCTGGCTTTGCCACTGTTGATGGGCGAGTTTGTGCCGATTTTGCACGAGGAAGCGGTCGTCTAGCTGGGCAAAGTGGGTGATGTGTTGCTGTTGCTCGGCCGTGTCGAATTGCCACAGGGCGTATTGTTCGGACGCGGCCGTGGTTAGCAGACGCTGATGCCACTCGTGGGCAAAGAGGGTGACCAGATGCGTGGCGGCCGGCGGCCAACTGACGGCCACTTCATCTATAAAGGGTCTGGTTAGTTCGGTGCACCGCGCATCTTGGCGCAACTGCTGGAAGGTGACCCATTCACTCAGGCGGCTCGCCTCTTGTGCCCAGCGGCTAAGCTGGCGGGTTTGCTCGCTGAAGGGGCTGGGGAAATGGTCGGGGGATAGCTGGAGGCGGTCGAATAGCTGACGAAGCTGGTCTTGGTAGGCGCGGTGGGCGTTTTCCACGGCCGTGGTCAATTCCCGCACCTTTTGCCGCCGCTCATACGTGAAGCCGTCCGCCACATAGGTGACCAATTCAGCCGGCCATTGCCCCCGCGCCACGCCTTCATGCCAATTGAGAAGCCATTCCCCCACGCTCGCCAGTTCAAACCAAGCGGTTTGAGCCACCCCCCGCCAGCGCGGCCCAAAAAGCGCGTGCAGGGTGGGTGCGAGCGCGTCGAGCGTGGTTTGCTGTTGTTGCACCTGCAAAATGGCGTCTACCAGCTTGAGCTGGGCGGGCACGTCGGGCGGTGGCGCGGTGCGACAGAGGCCGCGCAACTTCGTTTGCGCTTGGCGAAAATCTCGCAGGAGGCTACGCCAAAATTTGTGGCCGTGCTGATTGAGGCTTTGGCGAAGCTCTAGCACGGGTTGTTCCCACGCTTCAGGAATGAGCCACACGTCGTATTGCGCCACTAAGCTAGAGATTTCGACCCCCGCCTCGAGCGCGAGCCGCAGTTGATACGCTTCTGCTTGCCACGCGGGGTGGTTGATGGTGACGCTGTGCAGGTTGGGGGCAGTGAGCAGGTGCTGGGCGGTGCGCAGGAGGGACACGGCCGTGTTGGCCGCGTGCTGTATCATCGTTTCGTCATCTGGCTGGCTAGACACGCGCCCGCTCCCCCAAAACGGATGCGCCGTGGGTACGCCCATACGCGCCAGCCACGCTTGCACCTCGCCCACATAAGCCACCTGTGCTTCGTACCGAGCCGGCGACCAGTCAGGCGGCAGGCTGAAGCGAGCCGCCAGCCGCTCCCGCACATCTGCTAGCTCGGTGGCGGGGAGGGCGGCCAAGCGGTGTTGCTGTTGCACCAGACGGCCGTAAATATCATACGGGGTCAGCCCGCTTTGCCTTAATGGCTCATTCAGGGCGGTGGCGTAAGCGTTGAGCCGCTGGGTCAGGTGTGCTAGTTCAGCTAACTCTGTCCACGCCCCATTTTGCTCTGGCTGGCCGAGCGTCAGCACCTCGGCTAGCTCCGCCATAAAGTTCGCTTTGGTCGTTTTGTGGCTGTGCAATTCCAGCGCAGCTTCGCCTAGCCCCAGCGCATCCAGCCGCCGCTTGACCACGTCCAGCGCGGCCATTTTTTCGGAGACAAACAGAATGGTTTGCCCACGCCCCAGCGCGTCCGCCATGATGTTGGTGATGGTTTGGGATTTGCCGGTGCCGGGTGGCCCTTGGATGACCAGATTGCGTCCCGCCCGCACGTCGAGCAGGGCGGCGAGCTGGGTGCTGTCGGCGGAAATAACCTGATGGCTCTCTTCTAGTTTGACATAATCGTCAATGAGAGTGTGGTCGCCCACGGCCGTGGGCGGCTCTAAAAAGCCGTCGCTGGTGAGCAGGCTGGCGAGGATAGGGTGGCCTTCGTCCCAGTTGGCGGGGTCGAGGTCGTTGTACATGAAGAATTTACTGAAGGAGTAGAAGGCAAGGGACACGGCCGTGGGGTCTATGTACCAAGTGGGTTGGGGGGTAGAGATGGTTTGGGACACGGCCGTGAAATACCCCGCCACGTCCAGCCACTCCTCCCCGTTCACTGGCTCTAGCTCAGGCAAGACCAGCCCATAATCCAGCCGTAACTTCGCCGCCAGCGATAAATTCGTGCCAATATCCAGCTCCGTGTAGCGAATATAAAAGCGGCTATTCACATCCGCTCGGTCAATCTCCACGGGAACCAGCACCAGCGGCGCCCGGCGTACCACGTCACTATTTTCCATCTCCCGCCAGCACAACGCGCCCAGAGCCAAATACAAAATATTGACCCCCTGCTCCTCGATATAGGCGCGGGCGGTGTAGAACGTATTGGACAAACGGCGTTGCAACTCTGCCGAGCCATACGGGGTTTGCAATTTGTTATCGGTGAAGCGGCTCTCGTCGGGGGGCAGGCTGGGCTGGGGGATGGTCTCGCCGTCGGCTGGGGGCGGGCCGTTCTGCTCCAAAAAATACATTTTGCGCCCTTCTTGCACCAATAAGCGATACAAATCAGGCGGGCGTTCCTCTACAACCTCAACCCCTCGCGCCCGCAGGGGGCGATAGTTGATAAGTGGGTTGCGTAACCCAAGGTAGAGGAGTTCGCGGCGGGCGTTGTCCAGTTGTGTCAGGATGGACATTTTGGGGAAAGGGGGTGTTAACTTGGCGGGTAGGTTAGAAGGGTTAGCTCGGTAATGAAGCGATAGTCACGCTGATTTTTTGAGACGAGTGGACAGTTCATGACCACGGCCGTGGCGGCAATAAGCGCATCTGGGATAAGCAGGCCATGACTCAGTCGATATTGTTGCAAGAACGCAATGGCTTGGTGATCAATATCAGGCGTGAGGTGAATATGTAGAAACTGGTTAAGGAATTTTTGAATTGCCTCAGACTCCATTTTGTTTCTAGCCCCAACCAAAAGCTCCATAACGGTGACTGTGCTGATAGCTAACGTTTCGTGTTTTTTCCGTTGTGTTTGCAAATAGGCGAGGGCTATTGGATTCTGGCGACTTACATCAATCAAAATGTCGCTATCAAGAAGCGTTACCTTCCTCATTCCCATTCCTTCTCACGCAACTGGCGTACCCAACCAGTACTATCCTGCATATCTTCACGGTCAGCCCACATGCCCACAAATGCTTCAGCTTCCCAATCGAATGGCTCCTGCTTTGGGGAAATTTCCGCCAGAGGTAACTCTTGATACTTTTGGTGCAGAAAGGTCATAAAGTCCAGCAGTTCCTGTTGTGCTATCGGCGGCAAAGTTGACCACGCTTGCCATAAATCTTCGCGGTTCATGATGGAGTCTCCTTGTAAAGAGTACCTGGTGAAGTCCATAACCAGTTTTTTGCCTACGCAAACATAAGACGACCTTTGGGGGCGGGGATGGGGCGGCCTAATTCTTGGGCGGTGGCTATCCATTCATCAATAATGATTTCCAAATTAGCCAGAACATCTTCATACGTTGTCCCGTCTGCCGCGCATCCGGGTAGCTCGGGCACTTCGGCAATGAAAGCGTCGTCTTCGTCGCTCCAATAAATGATAACTTCATACCGATAGTTATTCATGACTATCCTCATCAGCTAATTTGTACTGCAGAATAATGTTACGTACTTGTTTCACTTGGTACGCCTTGGCTTTACCCTGCTTCGCCTGCAAGTTAAGGATTTCAGGCACTTTTGCTTTAGTGAAAATATGGTGACTGCCTCTAATACGTTCGTCGAATCCTAAATGATGTAGCAGAGAGCATAATTCGTCGAATGAAATGTTAGCATCCGAAGTACCGCGTAAAACTTTAAGGAGTATCTTTTCTTGCTTACCCACGGCCAGTGATGATGTCGTAAATTTGGGTCAAATCTTCGGTAGATTCAAAATGGATGATAATTTTACCCTGCTTGCCATTCTTCTTTAGCTCTACCTTCGACCCCAGCGCGTCCCGAATTCCATTTTCCACCGCTTTATACTCAGCGGGTAGCTCCGCTTTGGCGCGGGGCTTTGGCTTTTCTTGGCGCAGAAGCTTTTCGATAAGGGCTTCCGTTTGGCGCACGTTCAGCTTTTGGCGAATAACGGAGTTGAGGACGATGTTTTGCTCGGTGGGGGTTTCCAGCCGGAGCATGGCGCGGGCGTGGCGACCGCTGATTTGGCTGTTGATAATGGCGTTTTGCACCGTGTCGGGCAAATCAAGCAGGCGAATCAGATTGGCGATGGTCGGCCGTGCTTTGCCCACTCGGTCGGCAACTTGCTCTTGGGTTAGCCCAAATTCATCTTTGAGGTGGCGATACGCAATCGCCTCTTCGATAGCGTTGAGGTCGGCGCGTTGCACGTTTTCGATGATAGCCAGCTCCAACATCTCTTGGGGCGTGGCTTCTTTGATAACAATGGGCACGGTAGCGAGGCCCGCTTTTTGGGCGGCTCGCCAGCGGCGTTCGCCCGCGATGAGATAATAACGCCCTGGCTCGGCGGCGGTGACGATGAGGGGCTGAATGAGGCCATGCTCTTTAATAGAAGCAGTTAGCTCTTCCAGCTTGATTTTGGCCTCGGCTGATTCAAAGTCGGTGCGGGGCTGATGGGGGTTTGGTTCGATGTGGGTAGGGTCAACTTGCTTCAGACCTGATTCTGGGGTCTGGGCGGGATCTTCTTGTTCGGGGATGAGGGCGCCGAGTCCACGGCCGAGTCCACGTCGTTTGCTCATAGGATTTGTTGGTTGGGATGAAGAGTTGGAAGTGAAAAGTAAAAAGTAAGAAGCAGGATTAGGCGGCTAGCGCGGCGTCCCCTTTGACGATTTCGGCGGCCAAATATTTGTAAGCGATGGCTCCCGAGGAGGTGGGCGCGTACAAATTAATGGGTTCACCGTAGCTGGGGGCTTCGCTGAGGCGCACGTTGCGCGGAATAATGGCGCGGAATACTTTGCCTGGAAAGTAGTTTTTAACTTCTTCGACGACTTGGCGACTAAGGTTGGTACGGCTGTCGTACATGGTCATAATCAGCCCGCGAATCTCGAGGTTGGGGTTGAGGTATTGTTTGACCATTTGCACGGTTTGCGCCAGTTGGGACAGCCCTTCGAGGGCGAGATATTCGCACTGGACGGGGATAAGGACGCCATCTTGGGCGGCGGTGAGGGCGTTGATGGTCAGCAGGCCGAGGCTGGGGGGGCAATCTATGAGAACGTAGTCGTATTGCCCTGCGATTTGCTCGAGGCTTTCGCGCAGGCGATATTCGCGCCCTATCGCGCTGACGAGTTCGACTTCGGCCCCAGCGAGGCTGGGGGAGGAGGGCAGAACGGAAATATTTTTGAGGGCGGGGGTGGTGATAATGGCTTGGGACACGGCCGTGCCATCGAGCAACACATCATAAATAGATGCGTGTTCCCCATTTTTATCCAGCCCCAGCCCAGAGGTCGCGTTGGCTTGGGGATCCATATCGACCACCAAGACGCGGTATTTTTGGGCTAAATAGGCGGCCAAACTAATCACGCTGGTCGTTTTGCCGACCCCACCTTTTTGGTTAACGATGGCGTAAATTTTCATGTTAGGAATTCCTTGAGTAGGGGCATGGTTCAGGGTGCGAGGTGCAAGGTGCAAGGTGCGAAGTGCGAGGTGTGAGTGAACTTGGTACTTTTCACTTTTCACTTCTTACTTTTACCTTCGCGGCCAAGCTGGTTTGGGTGACGCTGTAAGCGGCTAGCTGGTTGGCATAAGCGGCCGCTTCGAGAATGTTGTGGCCGTTTTGGGCATAGCGGATAAAGAGGGCGGCCGCAAAAATATCGCCTGCCCCGGTGGGGTCAGTGGGGTGTTGCGCCACGGCCGTGATCTGTTGCCCGTCGTGTTCTTTGGTAAAAACGCGGCAACCAGCCGCGCTTTGGGTCATGACCAGTATATCAGCCCCTGCCCGATAATGGGTGAGCATTTCCTGATCTAATAAATCTTCTTCACTGATGACCACGAGTGTAGCGCGGCGCAAAAGGTATTCGGCGGCGGGAAAAGGTTGGGCATACACACGGCCGTGGTCATCCCACCGCCGCATCCAGCCCTGCGGCGTCAGGCCAACAATTTGCTCGTTGCGGTCAAATAGCTCGATGACCGCTGGCTCTATCTCGTTGGCGATGGGGCCAAAATGCACAATCTCGGCCGTGTGCCACGCGGCGGGAATGTCAGTGGCGCGAATGGTTTCGGCCACGCTTTGCACGGTTTGGGTGCGCTGGTTGCCGTCATAATTATTGTCAAAAATGGTGTCGGCCTGAGCCGGCACGTTGTGGAGCAGGGTGTGGGGCAGAATATGGCTGAGGTCGTAGTCGGGGCGGGTGCTGGTGACCACGGCCGTGGACAACCCCAACGCCTGGGCTAAACGGGCGGCATACACGGCCGTGCCGCCTGGTTTATATCCGCCAGGAACCACGTCACGCGCCACATTGCCTATCGCTAAATATTCTATTTTCGCTATGTGGTGGCTCATTTAGCGGGCATCCTTCTCTCTTTCATCCCGCATTCTACTCGAATATGGGGTAGCTGAAAAAAAGTGGTGGATAAGTGGATAAGGGGGTGGTGCTGTGGATAGATTATGTCATTTTAATGAGTAATGAATAAAGGTACGACGCGCCTGAAGGCTTTAGCCAAACCGCCGCTGTAGTTTTGGCTTTACAGTTTGGCATAGGTTTAGCCAGTAGCAACACAGCCGTGGGTATGAGGATCGCCTGATCTTGAGTGCTACAGATAGTAGAGATAGATAGACGACCCATTACCAAATTTTCCCCATTTCAATATAATCACTTGGCCTATTCCCTTTAAGTGGGCGTTGTCCGCTATGTTATTGATTACGGCACGATTTAGAATTGGGATCGAGTTGGGTGGTTGCTTCAAACAAGCCAATGTCACAAATGCCTAGCCACGTATTCTCCCACTAGATTTCCCATATACTCGAATATCTTACAATTGAGGAGGATATTTTTATGCTGTCCAAAAGCATGTTTTTTTGCACCACAATCCTGTGGTTGTTGTCTGTCCCGTTTGTCTTGGCCGCGTTTTCTACATCTTCAACTTTCAAGGCAGAAATGTACAGCGCGACAGTGGTTGTGACCACTCTACTGGATGAAAATGATGGTTGTGACGTGGGCGATTGTTCCCTGCGTGAGGCGCTAGTGTGGGCTAACCCCAGCGACACTATTGTCTTTGACTCAGATTTGACAGGTGGCACGATTACCTTGTCTGACACGCTTGTTATTAGCCAACCGTTAACGATTCAGGGCAATGTGCCCATTACGATTAGTGGTGGCGAACAGGTGCGGGTGTTCTATGTGTTGGTTGGCCCCGTGACCTTTGATAATCTGACGATTGCCGATGGTAATACGGAAGCCTTACCTTATGAAGAACAAGATGGGGCAGGTATTCGCATGACACCAAACACGGCCGTGACCATTACACATAGTATTCTGAGTAATCATCATGCTGACGGAGCTATCAGCGCACTTTTTACACAAATGGGTAGTACAACGTTCATTAGTGATACTGCATTCTACAATAATTCAGGGATAGTCATTAACAACTTCCTTAGTAGTACCATGATGATAGAGAATAGTCGTATCCAAGATTCTGTTATGAGTTATACGCCTATTTTCAATGATGAGTACAGCACATTGCACATCAACAGTAGCCTGATTACCGAGAATGATGGTGCAGTGGGCGGCGGTATTTGGAATTTCGGTACTGCCTATATAACCGATACAATTATTAGTCATAATACGGCTTTGGCGGGTGGGGGTCTGCATAATTTTGACACCGCCTACGTAACTGATAGCATCATTAGTTACAACACGGCCGTTACTGATGAACCTAACCCCAATGATTGGCCTGGGTCTGGGGGAGGTATTTATAACCAGCCCGCCGCGACCTTGATATTGAGCAATACCGAGGTGTCCTATAATCAGGCTGTGGGGGGTGTGGGAGGTGCGGGCATCTTTAATGAAGAAGGGGTGGTGGTGATACACAATAGTGTGGTGAGCCACAATGAAATTATTCCAGTCGAGGGAGGCGTGTATGAGGAGGTCATTGGTGGTGGTCTCGTTAATCGCCAAGGGGTAATGACCGTTACCTATAGTCTGATCAGTCACAATGCAACGAATGTGTTGGAACCCTTCGGGTATGGTGCTGGTGGAGGAATTCATAGTGATGGGATGCTGTGGCTAGATAATAGTACCGTTCGGGATAATGAGACACAATGGTTTGGTGGAGGAATTGATAATGGCGGGCAGGCTTGGGTTTCTAACAGCACTATCAGCCACAACCAAGCCGATTGGATATCCGGCGGTATTATTAACGGAGGCCGTTTAACATTGACGTATAGTACGGTTACAGGGAATACAGCCTTAGATCTA
>JBGTIZ010000355.1:0-3781 GCA_041745395.1 Promineifilaceae bacterium (SeqCode)
GAGCCAAGCGTTGTAGTCTGGCGTGAAATCCCCATCATTATCAAACCCTTGGCGGATATTGCCGAGGGAGTACAAGATACCGTTGGAGGTGATAACGTCACCGGGGTAGACAGTACTGGTATTGGTGTTGAACCATTCTCCAGCGGGGTTGGGCTGGATTTTGTTGGCCATGGCGGAAATCTCGTTGCGCATGGTCATTGTCCAATCATCTCCCAATACGGAACCATCGTCAGAACTGCCCCAAATTTGCAGGTCAAGAGAGAGGTCGTCCTGATCCACATTGGTTGCTCCCCAGACGGGGGCCGTGCTACAAGGAGGTTCTACAGGATTACCAGCCCCTGTGTTGGCGCACGCAGGGTAAGTCATGTGCCAATATTGGTTGCTACATTGACCTGAAGCTAGGGTGCCAATAAAGCGGGAGGCATCGGCCGTGCCCACTGCCCCGCCGACATGAGTAAAGGCGTAAGAGCCAGTGTTGGCCAGATGGGGGTATTGCGTGGCAAAAGCACTTGGAGAGGTACTGTCTCTTGCTGGATAAGTACCGGGCGTGGTGCCGTCCCCAATGTAGCCGTAGACATTGGTCAAAGCTGTGTCCCCCGTGTTGCAGAAGCGGCCAATGATGGTCGCGGCGCGGGGCGCAAATGTAGAGGGGGACTGGACGTTGGAGTCTACAACAAGGTTATAACCGGCGTTGATGCTGACGCTTAATACGCCAGCCGCTTGGGCTTGCTGGGCTTGGATAAGCAGGAAGCCTAAGCCCAATAGAAAGAGGAGGGGGATGATAATGGGTAATGAGAGTGAACGGATTGTAGTTTGGTTGGTATGTGGCATTGAGAGATTCTCCTTCGACAAACTAAGTGGGATGGGTATGTACGCTTGGAGCGCATGTGCCTACAGCACAAAACAGACTGAGCCGTAGGCGCAGGGGGCTAGAGTAAAAGCCTATGACAAACGTATGGGAATGTGGCTATTTATTTAGGGAATGGTTTCGCTGACATGGTTTGGCTGGTTTGTAGAGTATGTTTGATATGTCAAGCTGAGGCGAAATACTTTATCAATAATTGTATAAAATCTGCTAAGGAATCGGGCATAGGACGTTAGTCCTTTTTTGTTTTGTGTGTGAGGCGGTTGGTGTACCTCACTCATTCTGCGAGGATTGCGACGATTGACCGTGGTATGAGAAATCATACTTGGTACGCATGAGAACGTTACCGTAACTACCGTGAATTGTAGCAAACTACCCACGGCCGTGTAGCCCCAAACGTCTCACTTTCGTGTCAGTATGGTTATGATTTGGTTATAAAGACAGCAAGAGATAGTACTGATTTCCCAGAGGTGGCTGTTATCTCATGGGTTACGCAAGCATATCCTCTCATTTCTTCGTTTTGTAATGAACGGCGGGCAAATCGCGCAGGCGCGTGGCCGCTTGTTCAGCGGTGAGATCGCGTTGGGCTTCGCCGAGCATTTCAAAGCCGACCATGAACTTTTTGACGGTCGCCGAGCGGAGCAGTGGGGGATAAAAGTGAGCGTGCAGTTGCCAATGCTGGTTGTCGTTTTCGTCGCAGGGCGCACCGTGCCAGCCCATGGAGTAGGGGAACGACGTTTCAAACAAGTTGTCGTATCTGATGAGCAACTGTTTGAGAATATCGGCCAGCGCGTCCCGTTCGCCGTCGGTTAAATCGGGCAGGCGCAAGACGTGGCGGCGGGGCAGGAGCAGGGTTTCAAAGGGCCACACGGCCCAGAAGGGCACAACGGCCAGCCAATGTTCGTTTTCAACGATGATGCGCTCTTTTTTTTCCGCTTCTTGCTGGGTGTAGTCGAGCAGGAGAACACGGCCGTGTTCTTGCCAATACGCCTTCTGCGCCCTATCTTCCTTGAACGGTTCATTGGGTAAAGCGTCCATCGCCCAAATCTGGCCGTGCGGATGCGGCATCGAACTGCCCATCACCGCTCCCTTATTCTCAAAAATTTGCACCCAGCGATACGTTTGCCCCAGATCGCTGATTTGCGCCGCCCAAGCGTCCACGACTTGGCGAATGTCGGGCAAGCTCATCTCCGGCAGGGTCAGGTTGTGTTGGGGAGAAAAGCACATGACGCGTGCCGTGCCCCGTACCGCTTCTTGCTGAAAAAGCTCAGAGTCGCTGTGCCGGTCGGGCGTTTCGGGGAGCAGGGCGGCAAAGTCGTTGGGGAAGACGTAAGTGTGGGTATAGTTGGGGTTGGTCTCGCCGCTGGTGCGGCTGTTGCCCGGACAGAGGTAACAGGTGGGGTCGTAGGCGGGGCGTTCGTCTGGGGGAAGCCGCTCGACCTGACCTTGCCACGGCCGTTTGCCGCGATGGGGTGATACCAGCACATATTCGCCTGTTAACGCATTTAATCGCCGATGGGGATACTCATTGGCCTCAAGTTTCATGGGGTTTACTCCTGTGGGTTTATAGGTGTCACGTGTCATGTTTCATGGGTCAGGTGGGCTTGGCTTGTTTAGCTTGGAGGACAAGACCGCTTACGCCGTGACGATTTTACCATGAACAGCTTGCCGCGCTTACTGGCTAACAGCCCAGCAGACTGTTAGACTAAAAAAACTGGCAATGAGCGACCGCCTTGGCACAACAAGCCACGTCCAAAGAAAAACCACATGACACATGATACGTGAAACATGACACCTCAAGGAGAATCCATGACCACCCTGTTCGACCCCCTCACCGTGCGGGGCGTGACCCTGCGCAACCGCATCGGGATGTCCCCCATGTGCCAATACAGCGCGGATGAAGGCCGCGCCACGGATTGGCACCTCCTCCATTTAGGTTCCCGCGCCGCTGGTGGTGCAGGGCTTATTGTTGTCGAAGCCACGGCCGTGACCGCCGCCGGACGCATCTCTCCCGGAGATGCTGGCCTCTGGAACGATGAGCAAATCCCCAGTTGGCGGCGCGTGACCGAGATTATCAAGCAGAATGGGGCTGTGCCCGCCGTGCAACTGGCCCACGCGGGGCGCAAAGCAAGCACCGCACGGCCGTGGGACGGCTCTGGTTCTCTGGCGGACGCAGACGGCGGCTGGGAAACGATCGCCCCCACGGCCGTGGCTGGCAGTGAAAAATTGTGGCGCATCCCCCGCGAAATGACATCCGCCGACATCGAAGCGACCCAGCAGGCGTTTTGTGACGCGGCCGTGCGGGCCTTAGAAGCGGGCTTTGCATGGCTCGAAATACACGGGGCGCACGGCTATTTGCACAACAGCTTCCTCTCCCCCCTGACCAATCAGCGTGAGGACGAGTACGGCGGTTCGCTGGAAAATCGGATGCGCTTTACGTTGGACACGGCCGTGAAAATGCGCCAAATCACCCCCGACGACGTGCCCCTCACCATTCGCCTCTCCGCCACAGAGTGGCATGACGACGGCTGGACGCTTGATGATTCAGTGGTGCTGAGCCAGCGGCTCAAAGCGGTGGGGGTTGACCTGATTGATTGTAGCTCTTCGCCCATGCCGGGCGGCCAACGCCCGACCTTTGAGCAGGGGTGGCAGGTTCCCTTGGCGGAGCGCATTAAAAAGGAAGCGGGGATTTTGACGGCGGCCGTAGGTGGCATCCGTGACCCGCACTTTGCAGAGAGCGTTGTGGCGGAGGGGCGGGCAGATTTGGTTTTGCTGGGACGGGAGTTGCTGGCTGACCCGTATTGGCCGTATCACACGGCCGTGGCTCTCGAGCAAGATTTAGACGACGTGCTACCCACCCAATACAGCTACTGGCTCAAGCGTTACGAGCTTTAATCTGTCGTATCGTAGGGCAAA
>JBGTIZ010000356.1:0-5361 GCA_041745395.1 Promineifilaceae bacterium (SeqCode)
CGGCCAGCCCCACCACCCCTCCGTGCCTCTCCCCCGACCCCGCCGTGTGGGGCAGTTGGTGCTTCGAGAGCCAACTTTTTCCCCACCCCATTGCTCTCGACCAATTCGATGCCACCTTCTATTTGCTCGATGGCGGGCGCGTGCTCGCCCTGAGCCAATTTGCGCCGCCCGTCACCCTGCTCGCGCCAGGCGATGTGGTCAGCGGGACGCGGGTTCTCGAGCCGCTCGATTTGGTCGCGGGAAGTGATGGCTTGCTGGTGCTGGACAGAGCGGGTGATGTATATCGTTATGACCCCACCACGGCCGTGTGGACGCTTGACCGCTATGATCGCCCCAGTGGGATACGCGCCAGCCATTACTACGTCGCTCTGGATCTGCTAGAGCAAGACCGCTACCTGCTCGACGCGGGCTATCGCTACGGCTTGCGCTACCAAGCCGGTTCTGAGACCGAAGCAAATCAAGAAAGCGGCTGGCTTTTGCCAGAGGGGCAGTTGGTGGACATCGCTCTCTGGCGCACGGCCGAGGGCGTTTCCCATGCTTATGTGCTGATGCAACCACCTTTTAGCACAGGCGAGGCGCGGCTCCTCTTTTATGAAGCGGGGCAAGAAGTGACCCATTTTCGGCCAGATGTGGATATAACTTTTAATCGGCCGCGTGAGGTGCGGGTGAGTGACACGGCCGTGTATGTTTTGGACGAAGCGGGCGCCCGCCTGACCCAGCTTGACCCGCGCACAGGGCGGGTGCAAAACAACATTCCCCTGCCGCATCCTCTCACGACCTTCTGGGTCAGCCCCGACGATAGCCAACTGGTGCTGGCCGGGCGCGACACGCTTTATTTTTGGCAACAGCCCGAAAAGACGCAAACGATTCGGGGGGGGGAGCCACTTACAGGAGCGCAACCACATGACACGGCCGTGTGGCAAACCTTTATCCCCCGCCTCTGGCCCGTCCAAGGAGCGCAATTCCCCAATCGTGAAATCCAAATGCCCGGTGCCCCCCGCCATTACCGCTTTGGCGTCCATGAAGGCGTAGACTTCTACTGGGCCGCTGGCAAAGAAATCCGCGCCGCCGCCGACGGCATGGTCGCTCGCGTCATGCACGGCTATACCCAGCCCTATCCCGCCGACTACTTCAACCAGCGGCAAGCCGCCCGCCAAGCTGGCTACACCCCGCCCGACGCGCTCGATTTTTATCGTGGGCGACAGCTTTGGCTAGAGTACAGCGACGGCACGGTCGGCCGTTACGCTCATTTGCAAGCGATTGACCCCACACTACAGGTCGGTGATACCGTCACCCAAGGCCAAATCGTGGCCTGGATCGGCAACTCTGGCACACCCGCCTCCGAAACCAACCAAACGGAAGACGCCCACTTGCATTATGAAATATGGCTCAACGACACCTATTACCTCGGTCAATTTATCCGCCCCAGCGAAGCGCGGGAATGGTTTGCCGCACTCTTTACGGCCTCAACCGATGAACAATAGATTACCAATAACAAAATAGTCACGATTTTGTTGGCACGATTTATCAGGATGGTTATAATCAGGCTCATAAATAAATGACGGGCGCTTAGCTCAGTTGGTTAGAGCACTTCGTTTACACCGAAGGGGTCGGGGGTTCGAGTCCCTCAGCGCCCATCTTAAATCTAATTTCAATTTAGAAGATGGCATCCAATACTCCCCGCTAGGAGCCATTACCCTAGCGAAACTTATTGGATGCTTTTTGGTTCCAGCCTATTTGTGCCCAGCGACTTCTGTTGCCGCACCTATGCCAGTTTGCTATAATCCCGCTTGTGACAAAAAGCACAGATAAACAAATGTGCTTCCCCTCACAAACACAAACTGCATGCAGTAAATCCAAACACAACCAATCAGTACAGTAGGAGAAGCAGGTTTCCCATGTCTGCCACATCATCTGTTGAAATCCCCGACAGCGGCATATCACGCCGCGAATTTCTTTATTACATTTTTGGTGCGTCCATTGTCCTTTATTTAGGACAAGTAACGGGTATTACCCTTTGGTTTGCCCTGCCCCGTATCAAAGAAGGAACATTCGGCGGCCTTATTCCCGTCAACCCAGACGTCCTCCCCAAACCCAATGACCCCCCTGTGGACAATGCCAACGGTCGCTTTTGGCTGGTTAATTTGGATGCAGAGCCTAGCGATCCCGATGCTTGGACACAAAGCATGTCTCTGGCTGGTGATGAAGTCAGAGAAGGGACTTCTATTGTGGGGTTGGCCGCTATTTATAAAGTTTGCACCCATTTGGGTTGCATCTACTCTTGGAACGATGCCACTCATCGCTTCGAGTGCCCGTGCCACGGCTCCAAATTCCGCTTGGATGGCCGTCGCATTGAGTCCCCCGCCCCGCGCAACTTAGACCGTTTCCCCCTAGGTGCGTATGATGCGTCTGGTGCATTACTGGCTCAGGCCGATATTAACGCCAATGGGCAGATTGCTCCACTAGTTCTTGACGAGGCTACCATGAGTCAGGTGGCCGAGCTTAAGATAGATACAGGCGCGGCCGTGGCTGGGGCACAGGAAACATTACTAATAGATGTGGTGGGCAATTCGCCATAGCAAATAGTGGCAAATAGTAAATCATAATCAACTGTGCTTTTTTCTACGCTGACGTTGTTATTGTGCTGTTAAGAGACGTCCCGCAGAGAGTTACTTAGAAGGAGTTTTCAGAATGGCTACCTTTGTTGATCAAGTCAAAGAAATGGGCTTGAAGCAGGCTAGCATTGCGAAAGTTGATGACGCAGTCGAACGGATAACCGCAGGGTTAAACGTTAATGACATTCGCGGCATGCTTCGTGGTGATGAGCCACGCCGTCCAAATCCCCGACTACGTCCTCATGCGGACGGCTTTTGGTTGCACATACGGCCTAGTTTTTATCATACGGAAGTGACCCATATTTATCCCACTTTCCGTTTGGGTTGGCTGTCAACTTTTATGTTTGTTTGGGAAACCATTACTGGCATCTTTTTGATGGTGTTTTATACGCCATCTCCTATGGTTGCTTACCAAGATATGTGGAATATCATGGGCAATGTGCCGCTAGGGTTGTTGATGCGTAACATGCACCGCTTGGGTGCGGAAGTAATGGTTCTTGTTGTGGCGTTGCATATGACGCGCACATTTGTCACTGGCAGTTATAAGAAGCCGCGACAGTTTACGTGGTTTACGGGCATGATCTTGCTCATGCTAACCCTCGTTTTGAGCTTTAGTGGCTATTTGCTCCCGTGGGACCAATTGGCTTACTGGGCCGTAACCGTTGCCGTTAGTGCCGCTGAATCTGCTCCTGGACCCGAGTTTGTGGGTAAAAACATCAACCTGCTCTTGCGCGGTGCGCCCGTTATTGGGGCAGGCGGTTTGTTACGCTTCTATCTGTTGCACGTCATTCTGTTACCTCTGCTGACAGGTATTTTTATCTTTGTCCATTATTACAAGGTCGTCTTGTACGGCATTTCATTGCCCCCCGGCCGTGAAGCAATCGGCGAAGATACAGCCAAGCGTGTGCCGCGTGACGAGCGCGTCTATTTCTTGCCCGATATTGCTACCAACGAAATCATGTGGGCCTCTTTGGCGACGCTAGCCTTGGTTGTTGGGTCTTACTTCTTCTTCTCGTGGCCGCTAGAAAGTCACGCCGACCCCTTGATTACCCCCCTACATGTGGTTGCACCGTGGTATTTATCTTGGTCGCAGGGCTGGCTCAAGCTGGCGGATAAAGTGTTTATTGCCTTTGTCTTCATTCCGGCCTTGGCAACGTTGTTTATTGTGATGCCCTATCTTGAAGTGGGACGCAGTCGTCGTTATGCAGACCGTCGCGCTGGCCTGAGCGTCATGGCTTTGTTTATCGCCTTTATGCTCATCTCTAACTGGATGGGGTCACCCGAATATTTGGTACAAAGTTCTTCAGAGGCAGAAGCGGCACAAGCTATATTGCCGCAGGAAGGGCATAGTGAGCTAATGGCTGTGCCATTCTATGAGCTAGAGGCTGTTCTTGGCGGCCGTGCTGGGACAGAGGTTGAGCCAGGGCAGAGTATCTCCGCCGCTCCTCATTTGACCGAAGTGTTGCACCATTATGAAAAGGCGTTGACGACTTGGAGTTGTACCTTGACGGGTAACCCCTTATTTGAACCATGTGTGGTAACGCCAGTTGATGGTGGCGTGCGGTATGACAATTCGCGCAAATCAGATGTAATGCCTGACCCCGTCGCTTCGTTAAGAATTGAGCAGGTACAACACAATTTATTGTCACTAACAGTTCAAATTCAAGTACCTAACCCAGATAACCCTGATGTGTTGTTGGCAGACTTCCACTACACTAAGCATCGCCATGCAGATGCGGCATACGAACAGGAGTAAACCAGTCCATGCAAGTTAAAATTGTCATCGGTACTGTCGCTTTTATGCTGACTATGATTGTGTTTGGTTACGCGGCTTTGCGTGAACCAGCGCGGATGGAAGTTTATCAGCAGGCTGAAGTGGCTCGAAAAATAGAAAAAGGCGCTGATTTGTACTATAACAACTGCTCTACCTGTCATGGTGAGCAAGGCAGGGCTGAGGTTTGTTTAGATGGCGATGATGAGCAGATTCCTTGCGCTGGTGTTGCCTTAAATACGCCTGAATTGTTGTGCGGTGAGCCATCTCGTAAACTGCAAGAGATGCGGTGGACTGGCACACGGTATCAATATATCAATGCGACGATTATGACTGGTCGTCCCCACAACGGTATGCCTGTTTGGGGTGCCGAGTATGGTGGCCCGTTGGAACCGTACCAAGTTGATTACCTGACTGAATTCGTTTTGAATTGGGAAACGTTTGAGATGTGTTCGGAACCAACGCCAACCCCGATTCCGTGGCCAGCAAGCGTGGCTGACCTGCCTGAAGGTGATCCTGTGGCGGGCGAGACCCACTACAATCTCACTTATGGTTGTGCGGCTTGCCACGGTGATCTGAATGAGCCTGGCTCTAATCGAGTTGGCCCATGGGCTGGTGATTTTAGGGAAGTGGGGGCTACGCGGATTGAAGGGTATACGACGGCCGATTACCAGTATGAGTCTATCTTGCATCCTAGTGCGTATATTGCGCCTAATTGCCCAAGTGGGCCATGTGCTGGGCCGCCCAGCGCGATGCCAGCTAACTTTGGACAGCGCATGACGCCACAGGATATGGCAGACGTAATGGCTTACTTGTTAGGCACGACGACTTTTGAAGGGAATCAAACCATTACTTACCCGTAGAATCCTGCTGGTTTGGATATAAAACGAAAAAAGCTGTAGTGGTCACGAATCAGTAACGTACTTTTTTTGACAAAAGGCGTCTCTTCTCAACCGACTAGCTTCGTCGTGGCCT
>JBGTIZ010000357.1:0-5122 GCA_041745395.1 Promineifilaceae bacterium (SeqCode)
GGAACGCGGGCTTTGCTGTTGCTGGCGAGCATGTTGTAACTCTGGCAAACCCACCACCGCCAAGAAAGTCGCTTTTTCCTGCCACAACAGCCAATCAAGCTGATAAATCTGCTCATACAGAGCCGCTGGAATAGCCTGATGCGGCATACTTTGATTAAGCATGAGTTGAATGTTGTCCCGCACAAAAAGCAAGTCAAACGTTTCCACGCCCGACCCCTCTAAATCAGCCACATAACCATAATATTTACGGACAAGATGCTCTAGGGAATGGTTCATACTTGCCAAGCCTCTCTATCAATCTGAACAGCCGCAATCTGCCATTCAAAAAATAGTGCCCCTTCGATGGGCTTAAAAACGGTCACAACCAAATCAGCTTCCATATCATACACCACGGCAATCCCATTTTGCTCATTTAGGAGGGTCTACGAACAACTTGTCAAAAAAGTTGACATAATAAGTAATCCACATCCAAAGCAAGCGTTTCAGGCAAAAAAATTGACATAAAGCTAAATTTTCTGTGTCCAATCTTGCTTTTAGAACCACTTTTTGATGTTATGTAAATTCACTGACAAGTTGTTCGTGCACCCTGGGGGCGTCTTAACCTTGACACACGGCCGTGAGCAACCGACAATCTGCCCATGATAAACCCAACCAGCCCCGAAGCCATCCACATCCACAACCTCCATTACGAATACCCCCAGCGTCCGCTCCTGCGCGACATCAACCTCTCCCTCAACCGGGGCGAACGGCTGGCCCTTGTCGGTGAAAACGGCGCGGGCAAAACCACCCTTTTCAAAATCATCGCGGGAGAACTCATGCCCGACGATGGAACCGTCACCCGTCCCGCTGACAGCACGCTGGGCTACCTGCCCCAAGACAGTGACACCCACACGGCCGGGAGCGTGGATGCTTATCTGCGGCAGGCGATGGGGGATTTGGAGGCGTTGCGCCAGACGATGCACCAGTTAGAAACGCGGATGAGTGCCCCGCTGACCGAGACTGAACTCACGGCCGCGTTGGATGAATACGGCCACGCCCAAGAGCGATTCGAGCGGCGCGGCGGCTACGACCTCGACTACCGCCTAGACCAAGTGCTGGCGGGGCTGAACCTGAGCCACGTAGACCGCACACGGCCGTTAACCACTCTGAGCGGGGGCGAAAAACGGCGGTTAGCCTTGGCGGGACTCCTGCTCGCCCAGCCCGACCTGCTCCTGCTCGATGAACCGACCAATCACCTGGACACGGCCGCGCTGACTTGGCTCGAGCAATATCTGAGCCAATACAGCGGCGCGGTTCTGCTCATCTCCCATGACCGTCACTTTTTGAACCAAGTCGTGACCACAATTGCCGAACTGTCGCCCCTCAACCAGCAATTAACCTTCTTTGCGGGTAACTATGATTTTTATCGCGCCGAGCGGGCGCGGCTCTTTGCCCAGCAGATTGCGCAATGGGAAGCGCAACAGGCGGAAATCAAACAGTTGCGGCAGTTAATGAAGCGGGAGGCGTTTGCCCGTGGGGGCGGTCGCGCCCCGCGTGATGGGGACAAAATCGCCTATAAAGGGGCGCGAGAAAACGCGCAATTTACGGCGGGCAAGGCCATTCAGCAGGCGCAAAAGCGGCTGGCCGACTTGGAAGAAACGGCTCTGGAACGCCCGACCCGCCGCTGGGCTATCAATCCCGAGTTTGCGCCAGAACCGCTGGTGAGTCAGGAGGTGGTGCGGCTGGAAGGGGTGAGCAAACAGTATGGGGGGCAGGTGCTGTTTCAGGATGTGAGTTTGGTGGTGGGCAATGGGGCGCGGGTGGTGATTATGGCGCCCAACGGCCGTGGTAAAAGCACTTTGCTCAAAATCATTATGGGCGAGGTGAGGCCAGATACAGGCACGGCCGTGGTGGCGGATACGGCCGTGATAGGGTATCTGGACCAAGAGCAGGCTCAGCTTGATTTGTCCCGTACTGTTTTGCGTGAGTTTGCCGACACGGCCGTGGGGAACGAAATACAGCTCCGCGCCGATTTGCACCGCTATGCGCTGTTCGCGGGGGATGACGTTTTTCAAACCGTCAGCCAGCTCAGCATCGGCCAGCGGCAAAAGCTTCAGCTTGCCAAAGTGGCCGCCAGCCGCGCCAATTTGCTCTTGCTCGATGAACCGACCAATCATTTGGATTTGCCCAGTTTGGAACGCTTGGAAGAGATTTTGCAAACGTTCACGGGTACGCTCATCGCCGTGACTCACGACCGCTGGTTTGCCACGGCCGTGGCAACCGAAATATGGCACCTGACGCCCGCTGGCCGCATCACGTTTGACCACAAATCGCCTGCACATAACGACTAACCAACAAACCCATAGCCTAAATAAAACTGGGTCTTTCGGATTTCGTGGGGTTTTTAATGGTGTCATGTTTCACGTGTCATGTGTCATGTACTTTTCTCTGGGCGTGGCTTGTTTAGGCAAGACAGTCACTAATTGACCCCGCAAATTTCCAAAGAACCATAAAACCCTCGAGGGCACCTCGCACCTCGCACCCTTGCACCTCGCCCAAAAAATGAGTAGCCCCCGCCCCCACGCCGCGCATCTGCTATAATTTCCCGCTTGTGACGGAAAACAAACAAACACCCCTAACCACCCCCCATCCAAACAGAAACAAACGCCAACTGTGGCTTGGCCTAGCCGTCAGCGTGGGCAGTGTGGTCATCATCCTGCTCCTAATTGACCCCGCCGACATTTGGGCGACTCTGCAAACGGCGGATTATCGCTACTTACTGGTCAGCGCGGTTTGCACGGTGCTGTTCCTCGTTTTTCGCGCCTTTCGCTGGCATCTGCTCCTGCAACAGCAGGCCAGTTGGAGCCAAGTCTTTCACATTCAGAATATCGGCTATTTGCTGACCATGCTGTTGCCGTTCCGGCTGGGGGACGTGGCACGAGTGGGGCTGATTGCCACCCAGCCCAAGGTGTCCGTGGCGCAGGGGCTGTCGACCATGATAGTCGAGCGCATTCTGGATCTGCTCTTTTTTGCGATTGTGTTGCCCTTAACCATGGCCCAAATCCAGCAGTTCCCGCCCGAGTTACGCACGGTGGCTCTCGTGGCGGCGGGGCTGTCGGTGACGGGCTTGCTGGTCTTGATTGTGGCGGCCAATCAGCGGGCGCGGGTGTTGGCTTTGGTCACGGCCGTGGTTTCGCGCCTGCCCCTTCTTAAAAACAACACCCCTTTCTGGCGCACCCAAACCGACGAAATCCTCACGGGGCTAGACAGCCTTACCCGCTGGCGCGACGCCCTGCAACTCCTTTTTTGGAGCATCCTCATCTGGCTTCCCGTGATTTTTGCCTACTACATCATGATGATCGCCGTGGGGCTAACCGTCACCCCCGCCGAAGCCGCGTTTGTGACCAGCGTGGCCGCCTTCAGCGTGGCCGCCCCCTCATCGCCCGGCCAATTCGGTGTTTTCCACGCCAGCGTCACCTTTGCCCTGACCCTGCTCGGCCAGCCCGAAGCGGCCGCCGTCAGCTTCGCTATTCTGTACCACCTTTCCTATTACACGATGATGATTTTCATGGGCTTAATCGGCCTCCTCGGAGCCGGCACAACATTCGGCCGTGTCCTCTCGCTAGCGAGAGAGGGACGCGGAGAGTAGGCGCATGGAGTTTTCAACGGTATCACGTGTCACGTGTCATGTATCACGTACTTTTTTCTCTGGTCGCGGCTTGTTTCGCCAAGACATAACGAACTATCAGCTTATAGCTTATGGCTCACAGCTTATAGCTATCCTATAATCCCCCTATGCGTATTCTCGAAGTTTTAACCTACTATCGGCCGCACGTGAGCGGCTTGACCATTTATGTGGAGCGACTGAGCCGCGCTTTGGTTCAACAGGGGCACGAAGTGGTCGTGCTGACCGCCCAATATGAAGATGACCTGTCTCGGGAAGAGGTGCAGAATGGGGTGCGCATCGTGCGTGTGCCCGTCGCGTTTCGCGTCAGCAAGGGGGTTATCATGCCCACCTTTGGCATACAGGCGACCAAATGGGCACGCTGGGCGGATGTGATGCACCTTCATTTGCCGCAGTTTGACGCACCGGGCTTGGCTCTACGCGGCCGTGTGCGCAAAATCCCTGTGGTTCTGACCTATCATTGTGACCTGCAACTGCCCGACGGCGCGTTTAATCGTGTGGTGGACAAAGTAGTGGGCACGATGAACCAACTGGCGGGTAATTTGGCGGACGCGGTGGTGACGTACACGCGGGATTATGGGATGAATACCCCGTTCTTGCGCCAATATGCGCAGAAAAAGTTGCACATCATTCCGCCGCCCGTGACGTTGGACGAGTGTCCGCTGGCAGTGAAGGATGGGTTTTATGAGAAGCACGGACTACACGGCCGTGAAATTATCGGCATCTCCGCCCGACTCGCCACCGAAAAAGGGGTCGAAGTCCTGCTCCACGCCCTGCCCCACATCCTGGAAAAATACCCCCACGCCCTTGTGCTACACGCCGGCCCTTACCAAAACGTACTGGGCGAAGAAGAGTACGCCGCCCGCCTCGAACCTCTTTTCCAAAAGTACGCCGCCAACTACAAACGACTTGGCACGCTCCACGGCGCGGAGCTAACCGCCTTTTACCAAAATCTGGACTGCTTGGTTCTCTGTTCACTCAACAGCACCGAGAGCTTTGGGCTGGTGCAAATCGAAGCGATGCGCAACGGCGTGCCCGTCGTGGCCAGCAATTTGCCCGGTGTGCGTCAATCTGTCACCATGACCGGCATGGGGGAAGTGACCCCCATCGGCGACCATCACGCCCTAGCGGACGCCGTCGTGCGTATTCTGGCCGACAAACCCCGCTACCTGCGCGACCCCGACCTCATCGCCGCCAGCTTTAGCCCCGCCCAAACCGCCGCCGAGTACATCAATCTGTTCCAAAACCTCATCGCCGGACAAGCAGACAACTCCCTGCCCGAACCCCCAGCCTACGAAAAACTACGAGAAATGAATAAGGAATAGTGGGCACGGTTCAAGTTACCTTTACAGTTGGTGCGCAAATAGCGGCCACACGCCTCGCCGCCTGCGGCGGCTCGACCAATAAAAAGGGGGTTTTTTCCAGCGAGTCGTGGCCGTAGGCTACGACGAAGCGGAA
>JBGTIZ010000358.1:0-8461 GCA_041745395.1 Promineifilaceae bacterium (SeqCode)
GCATCACCAGCGGCTTTGTGGAAGGGATGAATAACAAGATCAGAGTTATCAAACGCATTGCCTTTGGTCTCCCCAACTTTGCTCATTTCCGTGCGAGAATTCTTTGGGCTTGCGGTTGACCACACAATTCCTCAGAGAGCCGGATTTACTACAGCCCACGCAATCGCATCTGAGGCTCCGTAGTGGCGGCGCCTAACATTTCATTCAAGCCGAGACGCCGCGAAGCGGCGCGGCTTAATTCAGGCGTTAGCCACCCAAAAAGAGCGGCTCCCACTTGCAAGTTGAGAAATAAAACGGGTAAATAGTTTGTGACATAAAGGCGGTTTTTTCGTTTGGGCGTTCGCCTAAACGAAAAAACCGCCTCTTGACGCGGATGATGATTTGCCAGCGGTAATGGCCGTCTATCTGCTCCAAAAACGGCCGTGTTCTGCCACCCGTTCTTGCCAGCCATCCAACCCTCTTTCCTCAAAGGGAGCCAGTTCCACCATCACCCGCTGACCCTTCAAGATACGCTTCCACACTCCCACCACCTGCCCATCGGCAATCATCGTCGGCCGAAAGACCCCATTGCTCCCTGGCACAATCGCCTGACTATGCTCGGGAGCCAGCACCGCCTCCCGCGCTTTGTAGCCCAAAATGTACTCATCAAAGCCCGGCAGAAGGTAATGTTCGGCCGTGACCCCCAACTGCGCCGCCGCTGAGAGCCAATAGGTTTGACCATCCACCGTCATTTGGGCCAATTGGTCGGCCACCGAGGCCAGCCCGGCTCGTGCTTCGGCCATAGGCAAGCCCGTCCAACCCGCAAAATCGTGCAGGGTGGCGGGGCCGTGCCCCACAAAATAACGCCAAGCGATTTGTCCGAGGGCTACTTCGCGGGGTAAAGACACGGCCGTGGAAGGAACCCACTCCGCCAGCAAAACAAAGGTCTGTTCCTTGCCCGCCTGTGGCCCAAAACAGAGAATCCCCTTCTGGGCACACCAGGCCAGAATGTGATACCCCCGTTGACCAGAGGCGGAAATGCCACCTGCCTCTAAAAGTTGGTACATTTCGGCCCGCGTGCGGGTTTGCCCCCCCTGCAACGCCTCCTCAAAGTGTGCCCCACATCGCGCCAAAAGCCCTTCGTCTAGCTCCAATTGCCTCTGCCGCTTGACCATCGTGGCGAGGTTGCGCGGGGCTAGCAGAGCCACCATCCAATGGACATCTTCGGCCGCCACAAAGTGGAGTGTGCCCCGCATCGGCCAAGTGCGCACAATTTGGCGGGCGGCGATGGCTTGTTCCACGGCCGTGGCGCTACTCGGCACGGCCAGTCGTAAACCAATAGACCACAACGCCCCCCCATAATCTTGGGCTTGGATGGCTCCCAAGGCCGCCACCACCTCACGCGGGGTGGCATAGCGGGGGTGGGCAATCTGTTGGCTGGCAAGGCGGAGGTGGGGTAGGGTGGTCATCTCATTATTTTACTAGCGCGGGGAAATTTTGGCATAGCGCATAGTTTTTGGGGAAAGCACGAATGCCCTTAATCCCCGCCAGACTCAAAGGCAGATTCAGGCTCTAGCAAATAAACCAGTTGAAAATCACCTGTCGTCCAAATCCAGCCGCACCGCCCCAGCACCTGCAAATCCGCCATTTGCCTGCTGGCAGACACGTCAATGCGGCTCACTTCCACATCATATGGGCCATTAAGCTGAAACTCAAGCGTCTCGGCCAAAGCGAGATTCGTCCCGGTCAGGTCAATATTGGCGCGGCCTTCCGCCATGCCTTCGGCCATGCGACTACACCCCATCGCCACGCCATAATCGGGGTCATTCATGCGGCTCATATTCAGGGGTAATGACCCCGTGACGGTGGCAAAAGTGCGGTCGGTGCGGTCGAGAGTCAAGGTGCGGGGGTCTATGCGCACGCGCTCGTATTGCGCGGTCAGACTCTGCCCTTCAATAATAGTGGTGGCATAGTTAGCCGTGCCGCCGTTGCTAATGAGGTTGATGTAGGTTTGTCCGCTCTCCGCACAATGTACGGTGAGGGGTAGCTCGACATTGCCGTTGAGATAGATGGTGTAATCCCCCGGCACGTTTTCGCTGTTTTGGGCAAAAATATCGCTACAGGTGCGGGGCGCGGCGGGCGGCACAGCCGTGCTGGTGGGCGCAGGTGTGGGCGTGGCTGGAATAGGGGTCGCATTGGCAATGGCCGCCGCCGCCGCTTGCTGATTGCGACTATCCAAATACGTGCCCCCATACAGCAGAGCGGCACAGAGCAGAATCGTCAAAAAGCCGAGGATGCTCAGCAACCAGATAGGAATGCGCGGATTAACCTGCAATTGGCCGCGCTCGATGTGCGTTTCGCCGTTGGGATAGGAGACCATTAGCTCAAAGGGGTGTTGCTGGGGTGTGCCAAACCACGGCCGTGTTTTAGGCTTCACGCGCACGGGCAACGCATTTGTGCCCCCAGACATTAACGACAGTTCCCCCTCCTGTTCGGGCCAAATAAACTCCAGCGCGTCCGCCGCGTTGCGCCCTTGCACCATGTAGGTCAGCGCCAAATTGCCCTGATTCTCCACCGTTAAATTGGTGACTCCGTCGTTGGTCAGTTCGGCGGGATGCAAATCAGTCAGCAGACGCGCCGACTCTAGCACATACACCTCAATCATGACTGAGGCCACCGCTTCAGGATACGCTACGGGATGCACCCGAATCTCGCATTCGTGCAGACCCGCCTGCGCCGTGCTGTTATTGGGCGGGTTGATGGTCAGGAGCAGATAGGTTTGGTTGCCCGGCAAAAGATGCACGTTGTTGTTGGAGATTTGCACCCATTCAGGCGGCAGTCCGCCCACTTCCACATGGAAATGGTCGACGTGTAGCCCCTGATTGACCAGCGATAGTTGCAGGTTGCCCCAGTCACCCGGCGCCACTTCGAGATAGAGGGGCAGGACGCTAATGCCGACAAGTTGCTCCCCGTCCACGGCCGTGCGTACTTGATCCCGCCGCGTTTCAGCCACCTCCTCCCACAGCAAGAAATAAGGGCCAACCACCACCGTCTGCCCCGGAAGCCATAACTCCGGCAACTCTGGAATCAGATGCGCATCTTCCAAAAATGTGCCCGTCTCGCTCCCCAAATCCACCACCCGCCACTGCTCCCCATCCCGCTCCAGCCGCATGTGATACGGATTCACCCCCCGGCCAGACAAAATAATATCGTTATCCGCCGCCGCGCCCACAAAAAGAGGCGATCTATCCAGTCGCTCCGCCCGAGGTGACTCCCCCGCCACGTTAATATTCAAAATTTGCTCGCCCGCATACAGCACATACTCATCTTCCCCCTTGCGATGCACCGTCTCCGCCAAAGCGGCCAAATCATCCGCCAGTTCCCGCACCGTCTGATAACGTTCGGCGGGGTCTTTGGCCATCGCCCGCAGAATAATCTCTTCCAGCTTAAGCGGGTAGCTGGGGCGCAATTTACTAGGCGGCAAAGGCATTTCATTCAGGTGTTGCACCCGCGCCTCAGCCAAGCTGTCCGCCTCAAATGGCAATCGCTTGACCGTCAGCCGATACAAAATCACGCCCAGCGCATAAATATCGCTTCGCGCATCAATCGCTTCACCGCGACATTGCTCGGGTGATAAATAGGGCCAGCGATCAGGCTCCATCTCCTCCATATCGTTATAAAAAGAGGTCAGCCCAATACTGCCCACTTTGACCTGCAAGGGCAGAATGCCCTCTTTTTGCTGAAATTCATCCTGGGTGGCGACCAAAATGCGGTTGAGCGTCAGCCCCCCATGCACAATGCCATAGCGATGCGCCTGCGCCATCGCCCGCGCCGCATCAGCCATAATATTGAGCAAATGACTCAGAGCGACATGCCACTTTTGCTCGTGCAAATGGTCAATATACTCATTAATGGGCGAGCCATTGATGAACTCACTGACCATAAAGAGCTGGCCTTGCGCCGTGCCGTAATCATAGATATGCACCAAATTGGGGTGGTCAAGATTGGCCGCCGCCCGAATATCTTGCAACAACGCCTCTTTTTGCGCCTCGTCACGCACGTAGGCGGGGCGGAACACTTTTAGGGCGACGGGTCGCGCCATTTTGAGGTCATACGCTTGGTAAATGCGGTCGGTGGGTCTATCCCTCAGGAGCGAATCCACTTGGTAGCGGTCAATACGCCGCCCAATTAGCTCGCTGTCTTGCACATCAGCCAGTAAATCAACGGTGAATTCAGCGGGCACGGGGATGCGCCCCACTTGTGGCCGATAGAGGGAACTGACCGCCTCACCTTCGCTCGCGGCCTCTGCTTCGGCCACGGGCACGACGATGCGCGGCCCCCCTTGTCCATTCACCCCCTGCCCTGAATTGGTTCCCCGCCGTGCCGCTCCTCCCGTAGCGTCGCCCATGCCCGAGCGGTCATCTTGCCCCGCATCTTGTTCTTCTTCTTTTTCTTTGTCGCCCCGCCACCAGCCAGTTAGCCGCCCCCACCAAGATTTCTTCTTGGTGCGTTGCTGGCCGCCGCCTTGCTGATTATCTCCCGTAAAGTCACGGCTGTAGCGTTTGACCTGTCGCCCCGCACTCTCTACTTGGCGCGCCCCGCGCTGGAGCACCATGCCCTGCGCGAAATATTGCTCCATGCCCGGAATTTTACGCAACATGGATTTGAGGCGCAGGAAGCGTAAAACTTGCCAACGCCGTTCGGCATAAATAATGGCGTAGAAAAGAGCCATCAGGATAATGGCTAAAATGACGCCCCCAATCGCCATGAAAATCCCTTGGCTGGTGTCTATGCCCCCAGACAGGGAAGGACCGCGACAACTGGTTAGGCTGGTCAGCAGAAAAATGGTGAGTAATGTAAGCAGATAAGAACGTGTATAGCGCATAAGGTTTCTAATAATGGTGCAGGGTACAAGGTACAAGGTGCAAGGTTCTCTTACTCCCTTCCTCCCTTACTCCCCCGTCGGGGTCAATGTATGCACGGGGATGGGGGTCAGGGTGGGTGGGTCGGTGGGACGGGGCGTTTGCGCTTCTTCGATGGCGCGGGCGGCGGCGGTGAGGGTGGCCTCAAGGGCGCGTTCGGTGTTGACGGCCTGCACGGTGGCGGTGACGGCTTGGCGGTTGCTGGTGTAGCTGGTGCTGATAAGAAAACTCATGATGCAAAATAGAATGAGGGTGCCAAACACGGCCGTGAGCAAAACCCGCGACAGCCGAGGCTTCGCCTCCAGCCGTCCCATATTGGTCTGCACCGCCTGTTGGGCGGGGTCACTGGGGAGCGCGAGCGTGCTGGTCAGGGTAAAGGGCATAACCTTGCTGGAGCCTAACCACGGCCGTGTGGGATTCTGCACCCCCACCGCAAACGTCTGCGACCCGCCCGCCGCTAAAGGGACGCCCGTTGGCAAATCTTCATAAATTAACGTGCCCGCCCCATCCCGCCCCGTCGTGGAGAGGTGCGCCGTGGCGTTGCCTTCATTATAGATAGTCAGATAACAAACCCCATCGTTCACCAACTGCTGGGATTGAATATCGCTCCGCAGGGCGACAAACGGACGGACGGTTAACGTGCCCGCCGTCGCTTCGTGCGCCGCCTTGTGTCCCGTGACCGCTAATAATAGTTGAAACGGGTAGGTTTGCGCCAAGGCGGCATGGGTGCGCGGCGGGGCAAGGGTAAGTTGCACGGTGGCGCGGGCTTGCGGCAAAAGCTGTAACATCTGCCCCGAAAGCGTGACCCAATGACTGGGCACGCCCGTTATTTGCAGGACGCAATGGTTAACGGCGATCCCTTGGTTGAGCAGTTCTATCTCGAAAAAAGCGCGTTCACCGGGAGTGACGGTTTGCTGAGTGGGGTTGAGTTGCACCTGCACGGCCGTGGTAGGGGCACGTAACACGGCCGTGTCCGCCGCCGACCAATTGTGAGACCAGCGTATCTGATACCCACCCATCTGCAACGAATCGCCCGCCAGCCACACCTCTGGCCGCCCCGCCACCAATTTTTGCCCTTGCAAAAACGTGCCCTGCTCACTACCCAAATCCTCAACCAGCCAGCGACCCGCTTCACGATGCACGCGCACATGCTGGGGCAACACGGCGCGACCCATCAGGCGCACTTCACAATCAACCGCCGCCCCTATGTACCACAGTTCGACTGTGGCGGGCAGGGTAAATAGGTCACGCTGGGTTCCGCCGCTGGCGACGTCATTATACGTCACCACAATTTGCAAGCTATCTTCGCTATCGGCCAGCGGAGCTTGCGCCACCTGCCCCGCCAAAACGCTCAATCGGTCGCCCAGTTCGCGCATGGTGGGGCGACCCGCTGGCTCTTTGCTAAGCAGGTCGGCCAGCAGGGCACTCAGTTCAAGGGGCACAGCAGGGCGCACGGTGTGGGCGGGCGGAGCTTGGCGATTGAGGTGCAGGCCCGCCCATTGCCCCACTTGCTCGCCCCTAAAAGGGTATTGCCCTACGATGAGCTTGTAGAGCATGATGCCCAAGCTATACACGTCGCTGGCGGCCACGGCCGTGTCGCCGCGCCATTGTTCAGGGGCGAGATAGGGCCACAGTTGTTCAGGTACTTCTTCTGTGGCAGGCATCCAGCCGGGCAAACCCAAATCGGTGATAAATAGCGGGGGCGTCTCGTTTTCAAGCTGGCTTTGTTTGGTCAGCACGCTCCGCCAATGCACACGGCCGTGGACCATGCCTCGCTCATGCGCAGAGGCCAGACCCCGCGCCACGGGTACAAACTGCTCCAGCAAAGCGGCTAACACGGCCGTGTCGCCCTCTGCCACCTCGGCTGGCGGTTCGCCGCCTAGCTCCAGCAAAAAATAAGGCGGCTCATGCTCAAGGTCAAAGTCAGTCACTTGGGCAATAGCGGGATGGCGCACCTGCCCCATCTGGCGCAACCACGCGCCCATTTCCGCCAAAAATGGCTCATCCAGCCGCTCCAGCCAATGCAGAGCCAGCGTCCGCTCCAAACGGGTATCAAAAACGCGATGCACCGCCGAGAACGGCGTCGCACCTAATGGTTCTAAAAGTTGGTATCGCGCTGGCAAAGTGGCAGACATGCCGTTATTTTATCCAGTTGGAAGGAGTAATGAGTAATGAATAATGAATAATGAATAAAGGGGTCGGTCTGCTTATAAAATTTCACTTTTTCTCTCAGGTAGCGTAACGACGAAAGTACTCAAGGGCTTCGCAGATTGCTTGCAAACGTCCCCAAACGCGCTTCATCGTTAATGAGAGAAGCCCCTTTAGGCACTGGTTCTATTGAATGGGATTTCTCTGGTAAGTCACCTCTGGTATCCCACTTAACTGAACCAGTGCTCCCCTTTATTCATTACGCCTTATTCATTATTCATTCTTTCTCACGCTTGAAAAGACCCGTGCATAGCCGTGTAGGCTTGGTAGTCGGCCACGGCCGTGTTCATCTCTTCCTGTCCCCAGCGCAGGCGGAGCGCATCCAAAATTTGGTCAATCGCCTCAGCCCCGGCTGAGCCTAAATTCGCGGCCAAAAATTCGCGGCAGGTCAGCCACGCGGCCAAGACCTGCACCCGCTCATCCCGCTGATTGTGCGCTTCGGCCAGCACCAGCGAAGCGAGTTGATAACGCACCACGCGGTACGGGTCGTGGCTGTTTCGCGCCGCAAAGCGCACCTGCCGCGCCCGCTCAATGGCTGGCTCCAATGCCCCCCCTTGCAGGTAGCTCAGGGCGTAATGCAGATTGTCGTCAACGATGCCAGCGGGCAGTTGGGTCGGCGATTGCTCGAGTAAATCCGCCATTTGCTCGGCGGTGATGGTGCCGTTGGTCAGCGAAAGTAGCTGGCGCAGAAGGGTTAGCTCGGCGGGCGTGACGAGGTTATGTGTGTAGGCGAAGGACACGGCCGTGTCTAACCTTTCTTGCGCCAGCTCAATCTGTCCCGCCTGCCATGCCTCCCGCACTTCTGCCCAAAGCTGGTCTAACTGCACTTCGGCGGGCAAGTTGTCCCCCAAATAGGGTCGTAAATCTTCTCGTAGTTCGGGGAATTTTTGGACGAGTTGGTGAGCCACGGCCGTGGTTTGCCCCTCATCCCCTACCGCCGCATACAGAGCCACCGCCTCCAGCAAAACCAGCCGCGCCTCGGGCGTCATTCCCTCCTGAGCCAGCAACAGCCCGCGCACCTGCGTCGTCTGCGCCGCCACGACCAACTCACCCGTCTCCTCCGCCAATCGCGCCACCTCGCCCAACGCCTTGGCCGCTTCCGCCACTTGGCCCTGCCCCAAATGCAACTGCGCCAACTGCGTATAGAGCGGGGCCAGCACCGCGCCCTCTGCCCCCGCCTGCGCCGCAATCTGCTTCTCTATCTGCCGTATAAATTGTGTCCCTCGTTCACGTTGCCTATTCATCCGCCATCCTTATCTTGATGTCCATTCGCCACACATACGCTCGTAGTAACGGCTTTTGAAGGTTAAAAATTTAATTCGGTAATAACGGCTTCGTCGTGGGCAACGGCC
>JBGTIZ010000359.1:0-13046 GCA_041745395.1 Promineifilaceae bacterium (SeqCode)
TCGTGGCCTGCGGCCACGACGAAGCGGAGTGCTGAACAGCTATGATTTGTTTTTCGCTTGTTCCGTTTCACTTTTCGCTCTTTACTTCTATAATCTGCTCATGTTTAACTGGCTTAAGCGTTCGTCCAACCCCAAAATGGGACACATTCCCAGCGACGCCCTGATTGACCTGCGCGGCATTCAGAAAACCTATGAAACGGAAGCGGGCGACTTTATTGCCCTGCGCGGCATTGATTTACAGGTGCAAGCGGGGGAATTTGTGGCCGTGGTGGGCAAATCGGGCAGTGGCAAATCGACCCTGATTAACATGATAACGGGCATAGACCGCCCCACGGCCGGGGAAGTCATCGTCAATCATACCCCCATTCATCTGCTCAGCGAGGGGCAAATGGCGGAATGGCGCGGCACAAACATGGGCATTGTTTTTCAATTTTTTCAGCTTCTGCCCACCCTGACGGTGCTGGAGAACATTATTTTGCCCATGGATTTTTGCGGTCTGTACACCACGCAGGAGCGGATTGACCGGGCGATGCACCTTCTAGAACTGGTCGAAATGCCGGAGCAGGCTAAGAAACTTCCCACGGCCGTGTCTGGTGGTCAACAGCAACGCGCCGCCATCGCCCGCGCTCTAGCCAACGACCCCACCATTATTGTGGCCGACGAACCCACAGGCAACCTCGATAGCAAAACCGCTGGCGCCATTTTCGACCTCTTCGAGAAACTCGTCGCCGAAGGCAAAACCTTTCTCATGGTCACGCACGACCACGACCTCGCCCACCGCGTCACCCGCACCCTCACCATCACTGACGGCTTGATTAGCCATGATGAAATGACTAAGGCTAGCGAAAAAACTAAAGTATTCGTGAGCAGTTGATATATTCGTCTCCCCAAAGGAGGGGAATATAGAAATCACACTAGAAATTCGAGACATACGGGTTTGAACGCCTGAATGGTCTTGAAAAATGATTTGTGTTCATCAAACCACAGACTGAAATACTGAACGTATAGTTATTATTTTTCGCTAGCCTTAGTTGATTTAGCATGTGGTTCTCCAAGTAGCGAAAACCAGAAGCTATCATATTTTCCCTGCTTTGTCATCGAGTTTTTTAGATTTAGAATTGGTATCTTCCCAAAATATGGGGGGAGATTCCTCCCCTGACACTTTTTATCCAGAGCGATTAGCTAACTCCCGCTGAGTGCCGGGGGTTTCCACCACGGATTTTTGAGAAGATACTAGAATTGCTGATGAAGATTTTGGAAACAGACCGACTGTTGTTGCGCCATTTGGAACCGAATGATTTGGACGATCTGGTCGCTTTGTACGCTGATCCAGACATACGGCGCTACATTCCCGACGCGCCACAAACGGTGGCTGAGGTCAAGGAGCAATTGGACTGGTTTTTGCACGGCCACCCCCGGCACCCAGAGCTGGGGCTGTGGGCGACAATGTACAAACCAACCAACCAGTTCATCGGCCGCTGTGGGCTGCTGCCGTGGACCATTGATGAGCAGGCTGAAGTGGAGGTGGCTTACACGATTGCCCAAAGCCACTGGGGTCAGGGTTTGGGCACAGAAGCGGCGCAGGCGATCCTGGATTATGGCTTTTACACGCTGGGAATGACGCGCCTGATTTGCTTGATTGATGAAGAGAATGGCGCGTCCATTCGCGTGGCCGAAAAAATCGGCATGGCGTTTGAAAAAGAGGGGCGGGATGAGATCGGGCCGTTTTGGCTCTATGCCAAAAGTAGACCGGCGCTGCCGAAAGGGAGAGGATTTTGATGCCTATCCAAACCAGTTTTGTCGAATGCGCTGCCTTTGTTACCTGAAGATAGCACTCAGTCTCATCCTTGACTTAGGCCAACGAAAAAACTAAAGTATTCGTGAGCAGTTGATATATTCGTCTCCCCTAAGGAGGGGAATATAGAAATCACACTAGAAATTCGAGACATGTTGGCTTGAACGCCTGAATGGTCTCGAAAAATGATGGTTCTTCAGGAATTCAGGGGGTTGACATCAAATGATGCGCGAAACGCCATGTGTGTCCAGAAAGACCTGCGCATCACGTATTCCATTTCAGACCAAACCCCATGAGATCCCAAAGAGCCAAAATGATTTGTGTTCATCAAACCACAGACTGAAATACTGAACGTATAGTTATTCTTTTTCGATAGCCTAAGTAGAAGGAAAAAGGAAGAAGGAAGAGGGAAGAAATAGGACGTGTTTCTTCCCTCTTCCCTTGTCCTTTTCTCACTCATTGCTCAGCAGTAAAAAAATGATTCCTCCCCGCTGGCTCAAAATTATCCGCGACCTCAACAGTAACAAAACCCGCACCCTGCTGGTCGTCCTCTCCATCGCTGTGGGCGTCACCGCCATCGGTATGGTGCTTGGCTCCCAAAACATCATTGACCGCGACCTGCCCGCCGCCTATCGCGCCGTTAATCCCGCCAGCGCGACCGCCTTCACCCTCACCACTTTCGACGATGACATGGTTGAGCAAATCCGCGCCATGCCCGAAGTCGGCCAAGCCGAGGGTCGCCGCTTTGTGGTGGTTCGCTTTCGCACGGCCGAGGGGGAATGGCGCAATATGCAACTATTCGCCGTGCCCAACTTCGACAACATCCAAATCAACCAACTGACCCTCGAAGAAGGCACATGGCCGCCTCCCACCGATGGCGTGCTTATCGAGCGTTCCTCCTTTGTCGCCACGCTGGGTTTAAGCGGAACGAGCACGGGCGACATGCTGACCATCGAGCCGCCAGACGGCAAAGAAAGAGTGTTGCAAGTCGCTGGTATTGCGCATGATTTGAACCAATTCCCGGCCGTGTTTGCCAACACGGCCTACGGCTACATTACCTACGACACCCTCGCCAATCTCGGCGAACCCCGCAACTACAACCTGCTCAACTTCGTCGTGGCCGAAAATCGGGACGAGGCCGACCACGTTAAGGTCGTCTCCGATTTGGTGCAAGACCGCCTCGAGCGCAGTGGCATCGCCGTCATTTTTGTCCTCGCCTTTACCCCTGGGGAACACCCTCTGCAATTTTTTCTGACCGCCATGTCCACCCTGCTCGGCGCGATGGGCATTCTTTCCCTTTTGCTCAGCGGCTTTCTTATCGTGAATACGCTGGCCGCTATTCTCGCCCAGCAAATCCGCCAAATCGGCATCATGAAAGCGATAGGGGCGCGTACCCGCCAAATCACCGTGATGTATTTTGTCATGGTCGTCATCTTTGGCCTGCTTTCCCTTTTTATAGCTATCCCCCTCGGCACGCTGGGCGGCATTGCGCTGGCTACCCTCTTCGCCAATTTTCTCAATTTTGATGTCAACGTCACGGGATTGGACTATGGGGTGGTGGCGATACAGGTGGTCATTGCGCTGGTCGTGCCTATCCTGGCCGCCATTGTGCCCGTGGTCAAAGGGTCACGCACTACCGTGCGCGAAGCGATCAGCGAACATGGTTTGGGTAAAGGGCAGTTTGGGACCCATCTGATTGATTTACTCATTGTGGGTCTCAAGCGCATTATTCCCATGCAGCGCCCCGCTCAAATCTCCCTGCGCAACACCTTTCGCCGCAAAGACCGACTCGCCCTGACCCTGATAACCTTGTCGCTGGCTTCGGCCATTTTTATCTCTATTTTTAGCATCCGCGCCTCTTTACAAGGCACGTTAGACGAGGCTCTGCGCTATTTTGATTATGATGTGCAGGTGCAATTTAGCCGCCCTTATCGGGTGGCGCGCATCCAGCAAGAAGCGTTGCGGGTGCCGGGCGTGGAAGAAGTGGAAAGCTGGGGCATTGTCAACGCCCGCCGCGTCCGCCCTGACGGGAGCGAAAGCGACAGTATCCTCACCTATGCCCCGCCGGCCGACTCGCGCATGATTGACCCCGTGCTGGTTGAGGGTCGCTGGCTTGTGCCTGAGGATACCAATACGCTGGTGGTTAATACCGAGGTTCTGCGTAATGATGCTGATGTGGGTGTGGGCAGTGTGGTGACGATGAAAATCAACGGCCGCGAACATGATTTTGTGGTGGTGGGCATTGCCCGCAGTGCTATTCCCACGCCCAGCATGTACGCTAATTATGATTACCTGAGCCGCATCACCAATAGTGTCGGACTAGGGCAAGTTGCTCTCGTGCGCACGACGGAAAGCACGGCCGTGTTTCAAGCTGAAGTGGGGCAAGCACTTGAGCAACATTTCCGCGATAAAGGGTTCCGCGTGGAAATCACGCAGACGGTGGCCGAGCTAGAGAGCGTGATTACCCTCTTTTTTGATGTGGTGATTGTCTTCTTGTTGGCGATGGCCGCCCTGTTAGGCGTGGTGGGGGGCTTGGGACTGATGGGTACGATGAGCATTAACGTTATCGAACGCCTGCGAGAGATCGGGGTGATGCGGGCGATTGGGGCGTCGGATGGTTCGATTTTGCGGATTGTGTTGCTGGAGGGGATGATTATTGGCTTGCTGAGCTGGTTGATTGGCGGCTTGGTCGCCGTGCCTACCAGCTATGTGTTGGCTATACAGGTCGGTACGCTGGTTTTGCGGGCAGAGCCTGCCTATAGCTTTTCTTTTGGGGGAACCGCGCTCTGGCTCGTTATTGTGATTTTGCTCGCCATTTTTGCCAGCTATCTTCCCGCGCGTAATGCTTCCCGTGTGACCGTTCGTGAAGTTCTGAGCTATGAATAAATAGTCTCGAGTTTTTGCGATTTTGTGGGGTTTTGAACGGGGTCATGTTTCACGTGTCATGTGTCATGTTTTCCCCCTCGCCAATATAGCCCCTTGTTGTCCCGCTCCAAGACTCCCGTATCCACCAGATAACGGCGCAGAGTGGCATGGTCTATGGCATGATGGGCGAGCATCTCTTTTAGCTCTTTTTCGGTGTAGACACGGCCGTGTTCAAACGCCTCCCCCAACCAACCCATCACCAGCTTGACCTGCTCCCAATTTTTGTCCAGCGGAATCGCCAGCAGTCGCCCATCCCGCACAAACCGCGCCACCACATCATCAGGTGAGGGACGTGTGGCGGGAGCAAACAGTTGCCGCTTGTGCTGTTGCACGGCCGTGATGTCAAGCTGATACAGTGACCCAGCCATTTGCACCAACCCCACCTCCTGCAACAACTGCATATGGCGGAGCAACGCCCCCTCTTTAAGGTTGGTTAGCCCCGCCAAATCTGACAGCGATACATCGCCTTGCGCTAAACAGCCCAAAATCAATAAGCGGTCTTCATCCAGTAACGCTTTCAATAACAGATGAGCAATGGGGGTTTCCTCCATCAGTTTGTCCTCCTGACAACGTTACGTCTGATTATCTATCAAAAAAGCGGGGAAAGGTAGCTCATCGAGCAAGACGCCGCGGCTGATATAGTCGAGAAACGCATCGGCGATTTGTTCAGGAGTGTATTTACCCGTCGGTTTGTACCACGTTACCACCAGATTCAAGGCCCCAAAGGTCAGCAGGCGCAACAGGTCAAGGTCTACGCCCGAGCGAAAAATGCCAGCTTCGTGGCTCTGAATCAGGATGTCGGCCCACATCGCTTCATACGCATCCCGGGCGGCGACCACTTCTTCGCGCCACTCGGGGGTCAGGTGGCGCAAATCCTTGAGCAAGACGATGGCAAAATCTTGATGCTCAAGGCTGATGCGCAAATGGGTTTGCAGAGCGATGCGGGTTTGCTCCCAAGGGGTTTGCTGGGTCTCCACGGCCGACGACACCGCTTCATGCAGGCGTTGCAGACTGAGACGCATCACTTCGGCCAGAATTTCTTCTTTGTTTTTGAAATGGTAGTAGAGCGCGGCCGAGGTAATATGCAATGAATCGCTAATATCACGAATGCTGGTCGCCAGATACCCTTTATCACGAAAAAGCCGCGCCGCCTCGATGATGATTTCTTGCTGTCGGCTAGAAATTCTGCTCATATGTTGCCATCCTTACGGTTGTAAATCCACTTACTGAATGATAAGTAAAGTAATGAGGAAACTATACCGAAGGTGAGAGAATGCGTCAAAATGGGCTAGGATAAGGATGTCCTGTGTCCTGGACTTTGCCTCAGCTGGTCTTTGTCCAAGCGAGGCTTTTTTGTTACGCTACGTGCCCAATCGATCTAAACCATAGGAGATTTTCTGATAATGATAGCTATGCGTACCAAATTAAAATCGGTTTTACTGGTCATTTTGAGTCTAGCCTTGATGACTGCCTGCACGGCCGTGTCCACGCCGTCAGAGCCAGAGCCAACCGCACCATCCCCACCCACGGCCGTGTCCCAGACCGCCGCCGAATCTGAGCCAGACCCGACCCTCCCCCCGCCGGCTGTAGTCGTTGAGGAGGAGGAAATCGAGTCAGCAACAGCCGACAACACGGCCGTGGCTCCCACCGAAACCGAAACCGCTATTGAACCAGAGACAGAGCCAGACCCTGAACCCATCTCCCCCGACGGCCAAACCGACTTCATCGCCTACCTCAGCGAAGGAACCCTCTACATCCAAGACCTCGCTCAAGGCGGCGATCCCATCATTGTCGAACAAACCCTCGATGACTTCACCGACTACATCGCCTATCCTATCTGGTCACCCGACGGCGAATACCTGCTTTATTACCGCGCCCAATCCACCCCCGACAATCCCTCTTCGTCCGAGATTCGCGTCGCTGACCGTCAGGGCAATTGGCAAACCATCGGCACAGACGCCCGCACGTTACAGCCCGCCGCGTGGTCACCCGACGGCCAGCAAATCGTCTATTTGCAAATCACCGATGAGATGACCGCCGACCAAATGGGCATGATTCTCCAGCTCCAGCTTAGCGAACGCCTGCCCGATGGTGGTGGGTTTGCCCCCGCAATCACGCACGGAACCATCCAACTTCCCTCTGGTGGATGTGGCGGGGGTGGGCGTAGCATGAGCGAAACGCTATACGATACGGAAGGCGGCACGGCTTATGGCTATTACATGGGCGTTTTGGCTTGGTCCGCCCAAGGCATCTTGCTTCTGACCGACGATTGTGCCAATGTGGGCATCAGCCGTTACGACATGAACAGCGCGACCCAACTGCCCGCTTACGAGAACGCGCCGCTTCGTAATTTATCGCTCACCCCTGATAAAACGGGCTGGGTGGCCGTGCATGGCTTCCCTTATGAGCCAGAAAGCGGCCAATTAGCGATAGGCGACCCCACGGCCGAGACGTTTACGATCTTGCCCACCAGTGCGCCCGTGGAATTGGCTTTTGTGGGGCAACAGTCGGGCGATATTTTCTACACCTCGCGCCAAGCTATTCCCACGGGGCTGGATGAGTCGAAACAAGAGGAGGGGATGATGAGTTTTCGCTTTTACGAGACGACGATATGGCGAGCCACGGCCGTGGACGACACTCTGACGGAAACCCCCATTTTTAACGCTTCCGTCCACGGTGTGGCCCGGCTCCACGAGGCGCCAGATGGCACGGTGCGCTTTGTATGGGTCGAAAACGAAACGGAGTTCGTCACGGCCCTCAATAATGACACGCTTGGCGATGATCGGTCGGACTATTTGCCCCGACGGCACATTGCCGCCCTCGTGCAAACAGAAGCAGAAAACACGGCCGTGGAGCTGATTGCCAACGCAGGCTTGTTGGCCGTCGCGCCCTGACAAGACAAATTAAGAAGGAAGAAGGACGAAGGTAGTGGTGTCTGCCTTCTTCCTTCTTCCCTCTGCCTTCTACGCCCCTCTTCCCTCTAAACAGGAGCATTCCCCCATGCACATCCTCATCACTGGCGGCAACGGCCAGCTCGGCCAAGCCCTGCAAAAAACGCTGACCAACCACACCACCACGGCCGTGGACTTGCCCACGCACGACATTAGCGACCCCACGGCCGTGGGGGATTTGCTCGAGAAAGTCCAGCCTCATCTCATCATCAATGCCGCCGCCTACACCAACGTAGACGCCTGCGTCACCAACCCCCAGCTCGCCTACCGCGCCAACGCCCACGGGCCGCACAACCTCGCCCTGGCCTGCCTCAAGCACGACATTCCCCTCGTGCACATCAGCACCAACGAGGTGTTTCGCGGCGACAATCCAGCTGGGTACGACGAATGGTCGCCTCTCAACCCGCATCCGCGCAACGCCTACGGCCGTTCCAAAGCGGCGGGCGAGTTCAACGTGCGCCACACCCTGCCGCGCCATTACATCGTGCGCACGGCGTGGCTCTACGCCAGCACGGGGCGCAACTTTATCCACGCCATTCTAAATCGCGCCCGCGAAACGGGTCGCCTGCGCGTCGTCACCGACGAGATCGGCAACCCCACTTGGGCGCACGATTTGGCGCAAGCCATCGCCCAGCTTATCGAGACGGGGCACTATGGCACGTATCATTTTGTCAATGAAGGGGCTTGCTCCCGCTGGGCGTTTGCCAATGAGATTGTGCGGCTGGCGGGCTTAACGGGGGTGGTTAACGAGCCGATTTTGAGCAATGAGTTCCAGCGGGCTTCGACCCCGCCCCCGTTTGGTGCTTTACATAACAATAACGGCCGTGCGTTGGGGATTGTGCCACGGCCGTGGGAAGAAGCCCTGGCCGAATTTGTAGCGGCGTTAGAGGGGGGTGAATTGTAAATAGTGAATGGTGAATGGTGAATTGTGAATGGAATCCTTCGATAAACTGTCTGTTACGCCAAAGCAAGCGCGTTGGGCACGTAGTTTAGGCGGCTGAACGGCTGACTAGCTGACAGGCTGAACTGCTCACGGAAAAACAACTATGCAATTACGACAATGGCAACAGGAAGCGTTGCAACATTACCATGAGCGAGGGCTGTATGGGCAGACCTCCCTGCTATGGGAAGCAACCCCTGGGGCGGGCAAGACCACGGCCGCGCTCCAGTTGGTTTTGCACCAGCTCCGCGACTTGCGCCGCCAGCGCGTCATTATCGTTGTGCCCACGCGCCACCTAAAAATACAGTGGGCCACGGCCGCTCAGCGCTTTGGCCTGCATCTGGACAGCCATTACACTGCCCGACGCGGTCTGAGTACTGATTATCACGGGCTGGTGCTGACCTATCAGCAGGTGGCGCAAAACCCGCGAGCGTATGCGCGGTTGGCTCACACGGCCGTGGTTGTCCTCGATGAAATTCACCACGCGGGGGACGGCTTGCGCTGGGGCACAGCTTTATGGCAAGCGTTTAACGCGGCCAGCTTTGTCCTCGCCCTCTCCGGCACCGCCTTTCGCAGTGACAACCACAGCATCCCCTTTGTGCGCTATGCGGGCGGCGTCAGCCAGCCCGACTATAGCTACACCTACGGACAAGCCATCGAAGACGAAGTGTGCCGCTCGGTCGCCTTCTTCACCTATGGCGGCGGCGTAAGTTGGCGGGCAGGGGATGAATCCGTTTCCGTAGATTTCAAAGACGAGCTTTTGCCCGCCGATGCCGCCCGCCGCTTGCGCGTGGCGCTATCGCCCGACAGTGGTTGGGTTCAGCAGATGCTGACTGACGCACACCAGATGTTGCAGGAGACGCGGCAGGATCATCCCCACGCGGGCGGTTTGCTGGTAGCCGCTGACCAAGAACATGCGCGAGAACTAGCGCAGACGCTCCACGATCTGACGGGCACGCGGCCAGTGGTGGTTTTGTCGGATGATAGCCGTGCTTCGTTGCAGATTAAGGAGTTTGCGCATAACACACGGCCGTGGTTGGTCGCCTGTAACATGGTCAGTGAAGGGGTAGACATTCCCCGCTTGCGGGTCGGCGTCTACGCCACCACGGTCACGACCAAGATGTACTTTCGGCAGTTCATCGGCCGCTTGGTGCGGCGCACGCTGACCCCAGCGGGGGTGCAGATTGCCTATTGTTATCTGCCGGCGGATCCGCGTCTGCACTTTTTGGCGCAGGAGATTGAAGCGGAGCAGAGGCATGTCTTGCTTCGGCAGGAGTCGGCGCGAGAGTTGGAGGGGGGGACGCTGGATGATGAGCGGGGGGATAAGAATGAGGAAGGAGAGGAGGGGGGGGACACGGCCGTGTTTACCATCGAGCGCGGGAGTAACAGCGGCGTCGAGGCCGTCATTCTCAACGGCCAGCAGTTAACCCTATGGGGCGACCCCGTTTCTATGAAGCAGGCAGTACACCAGCAGGCGGCGCAACGCATGGCGGCGGCACGATCCCTGCCCATCCCCGCCCCCGAGCCAACACGCAGTGAAATCAAGGCCAACCTAGCCAGCGAGATCAAGACCCTCGTCGGGCTGGTGCATCACCGCACAGGCCAGCCCTTTGCCACCATTCACAGTGAGTTGAACCAGCGCCAAGGCGTAACCAGCCAGACGGTCTGTACCGAAGCGCAGTTGCGGGAGCGCGTGCGTTTGTTGGGTAGAATGGCGGGGGTTTAGTTTAGACACCTTAAACGAACCCATGAAAAAGGGGAACCCCTGCCCCGCTTGCGAAAAAGAAAACGCCGGCAAAGAGATTGACCGCGACATAGCCAAAACGCGCTACAAAGAAGAGATGAGCACCTTTGGTGGCGGCGACGGCGTGATTTGAGCAGGGGGTAGGGTTCAGGGAGCAAGGGATCCATTGACGGTAGCTACGGAAAACAAGGCGTTTCATAAATCACTAACGGTAAAATTCCTGATGACTTTGCAGGAACGCCATTGATACGTATTGTGAGTTTGGATTCTCGAATCCCGATAGTTGTAAATATAATTCTGAGATTTTGATGAATATAATCACGATTGTTATCATAACAACGCAACGCATATTTCTCTGAATCGAGCAACCCTACATCTTCCCATCCATGATTTATGTCAAATTTCTCCCTGACCATGCTTTCTTCTATCTGCAAGTCCGCAGGGAAAGAATACTCGGCATAGACATAGCTAACGATGTCACTGATAGGGTAAAACGGATAATAATAGGTGCTCTCTCGGGTAAGTTGCCAATCCGATATTTCTTCTTCAAAGAGTAACAAATTCTTTTCCATGCTTCTGTACTCTTGGAACTGCAACCAAAAAATATAGCCCACAAAAAGCACCAAGAGGCTAACAAGGATTAGCCCACCTATTTTCACAGCTTTAACCATCATGGACCTCCAATAGCTTTTAGTGTCGCCATTTTCAGTAGTTCGATGACTTGCTTCCCTGAGGACTCGCGGGGATCAACAATAGTGTGATGGTCTGAAAGTATCAAGCGGTTCACAGACGCACCTGTCACTCTTGTTCCATCTTGCAGAAACTCTACTGGTGTGCCCGCATATGCGGCTGTTGGGCGTGTTGCATCCACAACAACAGAATACTTCACATTATCATAAATGCGGTTGGGAGCGGCAGGCCTAAAGTCAAGTTCAGGATCAATAAGGAACAGCAAATCAATATCGATAGAGGTATAGGTGAAAGTGTGGACACCCCCTCCAAGGCCTCTCTTTAATTGCTCTTCTACATACATATCTACATAATCACCCGAACCAACATCAATCATACACAATGCTGGATAGGGTGGATATGTAGTTGAATATTCTTCATAGTACTTTGATAAATCAGCCATTACTTCTAAAGCCGCCGCACCTCCCCAGCTATAACCTACAATGATAATTGGTTCGTTATTTCTCTCAGCCCTTTCAATAGCCGTTATAGCAGTACCTCTAGACCAAACCAAGTTTTCAAGTGTAAGAATTTCACCTGCATAACCCCCTTGTCGGAGTCCATTCATGCACACGTTTAAGAAATTTGATCCTGTCCTGCCACTAGCAACATGGCTACTCCATTTAACGCTGACATGCCCGCCATCAAAACAAATAGCAATTTGTCCACTAGGATCAATCATGTTGATGGGATTGCCATGCACATAGCTGTAGCCATTTTGTGAAGCAGGCAATGTGTCCCAGCCACTAAACGGGTCTTTGGTCATAAACTGGTGCAGATTGGGGTTGTAGTACCGCGCCCGCAGGTAGAGCAGACCCGTGCCCGCGTGGAATTGCTCCCCTGTGTAGCCGTAGCTGGTTTGGCTGGTTCCCGTCTGCTGGTGGATGGAGCCATAGGGGCCGTAGCTGGTGGTGGCCGTGGCATTGCCTCCCGTCATTTCTACCCGCACACTACCCAGCCCGTCAGTCAGCAAGTAGAGTGGGGCACTTGCTGTTAGCGGGTTGCCGTCATCCCCCTGTTGCAGAACAAGGTCTAGGCCAAAGAGGTTGGCAGTCGTTGTTGTCCCGTCATCAGCCAGCAACACTTGCGTTAGCCCGATGGGGTCGTTGGTGAAAGTGGTGGTGCTGGCTAGTTGGCCGTTGCTGTAGGCCATCTCTTGCACTCTGTCCCCATTCCCATCATAGACAAAGCTGGCTTGCGTTTGCGTCCCCAAAAAGGTATTGGCCGCTTGGCTGGTCAGCAAATGGCGTTGGTTGTAGCTGTAATACTTATCCGAATGGCTTGCGCCTACGATATAAGTTTGCACAAGATTGCCTGCGCCATCGTAGACATAGGCAGTCGTTTCCGTTTCCTTGTCACCTATCGTGCTATTTATTAGTTGGTTGGCGTTATTGTAGGTTTTGGCAGTGGTCACACCCATCTCCACGCTTTGGGTGATGTTGCCCAGTGCGTCATAGGTGTATTGGTATGCTGACGGAAGGCTCCCATTATAGGTAGCATAGGTCAGGCGGTGGAGTGGATCATAAGCATAGTTTATGATGTTCAGGTCGGCCACCACCCCTTGGGTATTTGCTTCCACCACTTGGGTGCGGTTGCCCACGGGGTTGAGGGTGTAGGTGTAGCTGATAGACACGCCACCTTTTTCCGCGCCTTGATGGGTGATTTGGGTCAGCCGATTGGCGTTGTCGTAGCTGTGGGTGGTGATGATGTCATTAGGCAAGGTTGTGGTAATGAGTCGTCCAATGTTGTCGTAAGCATAGGTGGTTTCCTGATTATTCCAGTCGGTAACCTTCGTGAGTCGCCCATCGCCGTCATAGCTGTATATAGTGGCCTAGATTGTCAAGACAGGTTTTTGAGCGACCTTAAGGTAGGTATTCTCCTTTAGGTTTTTTAATAGTTCATGTAGGTAAGGTTAGTGATGGCGTGACGGCAAAATAGACTTCGGCTGGTGTTTGGTAATCA
>JBGTIZ010000360.1:0-18067 GCA_041745395.1 Promineifilaceae bacterium (SeqCode)
GCGTCAGACGGCCACTCTCACGGGAGCGGCAGTGGCAGGTTATGAAATCGCTTGACTTAGCGGCTATGAATGAAGCGGCCGCTCTGCTTTTAGGGGAGCATGATTTTGCTACGTTTGGTCAGCCACCGCAAGGCACAAACACGGTACGCACTGTGTCCACGGCCGTGTGGCGGCGTGAAGGTGACTCACTCATCTTTTCGATTGCGGCCGATGCTTTTCTTTACCGCATGGTACGAAGCATTGTTGGCAGTTTGAAATTAGTGGGCGATGGCAAATGGACAGTTACACAATTTTTGGATGCTTTTGAAGCACAGGATAGGGCGCGTGCGGCGACAACCGCACCAGCACACGGCCTTTATCTCGTCTCTGTAATGTATGAATAACGGAAAATTATCATGAAAACATATGTAACCAAACCAGCAGAAGTAGAACGGCAATGGTTCGTGGTAGATGCCACAGGCCAAACGCTCGGTCGGCTGTCCACCAAAATTGCGACTATTTTGCGCGGCAAGCACAAACCAACCTATAGCCCCTCCGTTGATTGCGGTGACTTCGTCATTGTGGTCAACGCCGACAAAATTGTGGTGACGGGACGTCGGTTAGATCAAAAAATGTATTATCGCCACTCAGGGTATCCTGGTGGTTTGAGTGAAACATCCTTGCGCGATATGTTAAAGAGACATCCCACACGGCCGATTGAATTTGCGGTCAAAGGCATGTTGCCCAAAAACGTGCTGGGACGTCAGATGCACAAGAAGTTGAAAGTTTATGCGGGGCCGGATCATCCCCATGCCGCGCAACAGCCACAGACGCTAGAACTGTAGGAGAGTTGTCATGGAGAATGCAAAAGATTTAGGACGTTACTACGAAGGCATCGGCCGCCGCAAGCGTGCTTCGGCACGAGTGCGTATTTATCCCGAAAGCCGTGGCAGTGGTCTTTTCATGGTCAATGATAAAGACGTGCGTGACTTCTTCCCCCGCTTGGGTGACTATGAAGTGCTGTCTGGCCCACTATCTGATATGGAACTGTTGGGCAAAGTAGATGTAACCGTTTTTGTAAATGGCGGCGGCATTACGGGGCAAACGGACGCGGTGCGTTTGGGTCTGGCGCGTGCTTTGGTCAAGTATGACGAAGGAATGCGCGGTGCTTTGCGTGAGGAAGGCCACTTGAGCCGTGACCCACGGGTTAAGGAACGTAAAAAGCCAGGTCTCAAGCGGGCGCGTAAAGCTCCTACTTACACCAAGCGGTAATGCCAATGAGCAATTTGCAAGAGTCAATGAGCAAATAGGTCGCTTGTTGCGCTGTTGTAACTGGTCAGTTTGGCTTTGACTAGAATCTAAGATGTTGTAAAAGGCGAGTGCTAAGCTCGCCTTTTTGCTTTAGAATGGCGGTTGTTTTTGTGAAAACGGCTTTTGCAAGTTAAGAAATAAAGGTTCTTCAGGAATTCAGGGGGTTGACATCAAATGATGCGCGAAACGCAATGTATGACCAGAGAGACCCGCGCATCACGTATTCGATTTCAGACCGAACCCCATGAGATCCCAAAGAGCCGAAATAAATCAGGTAAACGAGTGAAAAGTGAAAGGTAAGAAGTAAAAAGTGGTTTGCGTGCTAGTCAAGAACTGTCAGACGGACGCACCTTTTTACTTTCCACTTTTTACTTCTCACGGCTAAGACGAGCGTGGCACTCATACAAAAAGGTTGTGCGATGACGATAACAATTGTGGGGTTGGGGGCAGGTGATGGCCGTTTATTGACCCGTGAGGCGTGGGATGTTTTGTCCACGGCCGTGCATGTGTTTGTGCGCACGGCACGCCATCCCGCCGTGGCTGACCTGCCAGAGACGGTGCAAATAACCAGCTTTGATAGCTTATACGACACGGCCGTGGATTTTGCCAGCGTGTACACTCAAATTGTGGCGCGAATCCTCGAAGCGGGTCAGCAAGGCGACGTTATTTATGCTGTACCGGGGCATCCCTTCGTCGGCGAAACAACGGTCGCGGCTATTGTGGCCGAGGCCGAAGCACGCGGGTTGGGCGTGCGTGTCGTGGCGGGTCTCAGCTTTGTGGAGCCAATGCTCACGGCCGTGCGGCTAGACGGCATGGATGGGGTACAGGTGCATGACGCGCTTGACCTCATGGTGCAGGATTATCCTCAGCTACATGCCGACCAGCCCGTGCTGATTGGGCAGGTGTATAACACGGCCGTGGCCAGCGAACTCAAGCTCATTCTGAACATGATTTATCCTGATGAGCATGAAGTGACGCTGGTGCATGGCGCGGGCACGGCCGATGAGCAGGTGAACGTGATGCCGCTGTATGCTATTGATAGAGACACGGCCGTGTCTCATCTTACCAGCCTGTATCTGCCCCCGCTCCCCCGTCGGAGCGACGTGACCGCCCTCGCCGAAGCCGTGGCTACCCTGCGTGGCCCCCACGGTTGCCCTTGGGACCAAAAACAGACCCCTCAATCCCTACGCGATAGCCTGCTCGAAGAAGCGGCTGAAGTGCTCGACGCCCTCGACCGGGATGACCCCGATGATTTGCGAGAAGAGTTGGGTGATTTATTGCTCAACATTCTCATGCAAACGCAAATGGCGACCGAAGACGGGCTATTTACGCTGAGCGATGTGGTGGGCGATATTTATGCCAAAATCATACGGCGGCATCCCCACGTGTGGGGCGACATGGCCGCCGATGATGAAGTGGCCGCGCTGGCGAATTGGCAAGCCATTAAGGCGAGTGAAAAGCCGGATACAGTCGGCGAGCCATCTGTGTTGGATAATATTCCTCCTGCGTTGCCCGCACTCGCCTTTTCTCAGAAATTGCAGAAGCGGGTGCGCAAGGTTGGTTTCGACTGGCCGACCATTGACGGCGTTTATGCTAAACTGCAAGAAGAAATCAGTGAAGTGCAAGAGGCTACCACCACGGCCGAGCGGCAGGCGGAAATAGGTGATGTTTTGTTTGTCACCGTTAATTTAGCCAAATGGCTGGATATCGAAGCTGAAGTAGCTTTGCGTGAGGCGAATTTGCGTTTTGCCCGCCGTTTTCATGTCGTGGAAAGCCTGGCGCGTGAACGAAATTTGGTTTTGCATGAGTTAGACGGCGCGGCCATGGAAGCGCTGTGGCAAGAGGCGAAGGCTCAACTCACGGCCGTGGAACAAGCCTAAACAGCAGAGAGGAGACGTAGATTGTTTACGACGATCGTACTAATCGGATTGTTTATCTTAGCGGGACTATCTGCGCTCGGGACTGTCTTTTTCTTGGTGCGGTCGTTGGCCGCCCGTTCTGGGGTTAAAAAACGCACTTATGGTGTCGAGCGGCAATATGCGCGGCAAGAGATGCTGATATATGCGTTTACCAGCGCGGGGCTACTCTTCTTGATGCTGGTATTTTGCGGCTTCGGCACGTTGACGTGGTTTACAGCGGGAGCAGATGAGGAAGGGACCACGGCCGTGGTTGACCCTGAACTGTCGCCTGTGCCCGATAACGGCGGTAGTGGCGTGGAGATTCCCCTAGAAAATGGGCTAACCGCTACGCCTCTACCAGAAGATGCGGCGCAACCAACACTCACGGCCACTCCAGAGCCAGACCCGCCAGACGATACGCCGCCCGGTGAGCCACCCACGCCGACCCCTCTGCCGACCGCCACGGTTGAACCAACGCCAGAGCTAGCCACGGCCGTGGTTGATAGTCCTTTCGTCGGTTTATATTTACGCACAGTGCCGGGGGGCGAAATTGTGGAACGGCTTGAAGACCAAGCCGTGGTTTTCTTGTTAGGGCCAGAACAGCTACTAGATGATGTTGTGTGGGTAGAGGTCACTTCTGCTGAGAGTGGCAACAGCGGCTGGGTCGCCGCCGATTTTCTAGCCGAAGGGGGAGCAGAAGCACCGCCGCCCGCATCGCCAGACCCTGAGACAGAAGATAGCGAGGGGTAAAAAAGGAAGGGGGGAGAAGCTGATTTTACGCTAGCCGAGCATAAATATCGCCCGAATTTTCTTGCGCCGCCATCTTATCCAGATGGCGGCGCATTTCGTTGGGGGATAGCCACGCGGGGTTGCTGATTTGGAGCCGATGTTGCTCGCCCCACGACCAGTTGTAACGATACGCGCCCAGCGCATCAAGCCGGTCTAGGCATTCATGGGCAATGTGCATGGTGGTGGGGATAAATTCGACGGAGATAAGGGGGATAGGCTGGGATAAGCCGCGCAGGACGGCCGCCTCGAATCCTTCGACGTCTATTTTGCAAAAGTGGGGCAGGCCGTGGTCGGCGATGAGCTGGTCGAGGGTGGTGACGGGGACAGACACGGCCGTGTTCCATTCCTCTTGCGCAAAGCCCGCTGTTTCTTGCACCGCGTCGCGCCATGCGTCCGAAAGGGTGGTGATGGTCGGGTTTTTTTCGTTGATGTGCAGGGTCGCTTGCCCGGGTGTGTCGCCCACGGCCGTGGGGAGGAGCTGAACACGGCCGTGTAACTCATACAGCCGCTCCAGAACGGCAAAGCAAGCAGGTTGCGGCTCTACCCCCACCACCTCAGCCCCCAGCCACAGCCACACCATCATGCGGTTGCCCACATGCGCTCCAATATCAAAGCAAAGATCGCCTGGCTTGATAAATTGCCCATAAAAACGGCGCAACTGCCACGGCCGCCACGGAATACCGTAATAGATGAGCAATGAGCGGGCAATGCCCCAGCGCTGTTGCCAATGGTTCATGCGCTAATGTACGAGGTGGGATGGGTGAGATGCGGCGAACCCATCTACGGCAAACTCGCCAGATAGGCCGAGGCGTCCCGCTCGATATATTCCAGCGATTGGTGCCGGAAATAGGTGTCATATAGCTCGGCATAATGCCCATCCAAGGCTAACAGCGTTTCATGACTGCCCTGCTCGATGATTTGCCCCTTGGACAGTACCACGATGCGATCCGTCGCCCGCACTGTCGAAAGACGATGCGCGATAATAATGGCGGTCGTCTGTTTCATAATCAGATTTAGAGCCTGCTGAATCTGGGATTCGGTGAACGGATCAACGCTGGCGGTGGCCTCGTCCAGAATAAAAATGCGCGGCTTTTGCACCAGCACGCGCATCAGCGCGACCAGTTGGCGTTGCCCCATGGAGAGGCGACTGCCCCGCTCCCCCACCGTGGTTTCCAAGCCCTCTGGCAACGTCTCGAGCCAGTCTCCATCGCCTACCAAGTGGGCATAATGGGCGATTTCTTCATCCGTAATATGGGGCGACCCGTAGCGAATGTTATCCGCCACGGTGCCATCAAACAGAAAAGGCACTTGGGAAACAATCCCTAACTGTCGCCGATACGATTCCAAATCTAGGTTCCGAATGTCTTGCCCATCAATTAAAATCTCGCCTTCTTGAAACTCATAAAAGCGGGAAATAAGCTTGATAATGCTGGATTTGCCCGCGCCCGTGTGCCCCACAAAGGCGACGCTTTCGCCGGGCGCAATGGTGAGCGAGAAGTCGTTGAGCACTTGTTCTTGCTCGGTATAGCGAAAATTGACGTTTTGAAAACTAATTTCGCCGCGCAGGTGAGTGATTTCTGTCTCGCCATGTTGCTCGACGGCGGGGTCGGCATCTATCAGGGCAAAAACGCGCTCGGTGGCGGCTAACCCCTGTTGAAATTGGCTCCAGAAGGCGGAGAGGTTAATCACGGGGAACCAGAAGCGGTCGGTCGTGGCGACAAAGAGGTACCAAGCGGCAATGCTGATAACCCCAGCCACGGCCGTGAGACCGCCAAAATAAACCAACGCGGCCGTGGCAAACCCCGCCAGCGCATTCAAAACGGGGAAAATCAGAGCCAACACCAGCCCCCGTCGTACGTTAATCCCATACGCTTGGGCATTAACCTGCCGAAACTCATCATAAATAAACGCTTCTTGGCGGTAATTCTTCGCTACGCCGATACCCGTGACCGCTTCCTGAATGGACTTGTTCACCTCACCCAAGGCGCGTGACGATTGGCGGGTGACGCGCCGCGCCACATGCCGAAAACTAAGCGCGACCACAGTCACGACAGGAGCCAGAACCAAGACGGCCAGCGTCAGCCAGACGTTAATCGTAAAGAGCAAAACAACCAGAAAAAGAGCCACAAAGACTTGGTTGATAACGTCCAAACTAAGAATGACAACTTGCCCAAACTCCTCGGTATCGCTCGTGATACGGCTGACCACACGGCCGGAGCTAAACTCATCATAAAACGACAAATCTTGGTGCATGGCGGCCGCAAACGCATCTTCGCGCATTTTTAAGACGATTTCGGCGATAACTTCGATGCTTAGCTGGCGACGCACCCAGTTGATGCCCCACGTGGCAATCCCCGCAAAGAAAATCGCCCCCACGAGAAATTGCACAAACCATTGTTCCGCACCTTCGGCCATCACCTCGACCCCACGCGCCACAATCACGGGTGTGGCCGCACCTAACAGAGCCAGAAAGCCCGTGGCGATGACAATGATAAAAATTTTGCGGCGGTGGGGGTCAGAATAATGCCAAATGCGGCTCACAAGCTCGCGGTCTTCGTACTGTCGGTCATAGGCCTCGGCATCGAGGCCACTCATGATAGCGGCCATAATTGGTTTTCCTCACTAAACGGCTAAAGTCTTGGGGATTTCGTGGGCTTTTGCATGGTGTCGTGTTTCACGTGTCAGGTGTTTTTACTCTGGGCACTGACCCCATCACTGTCAGCAAAGCCAACGGCTAAAGGGGGTGACACGCTGTTGATTAGACAATCGTCTTATAGAATACCGCAGAATGTGTTAGCCGTCAGTTAGAAGTCGGTAAGGAGGGGCTGAAAAAGGACGCGGGACGAGGGAAGAAGGACGAAAAGAGGCGGGTCTCCTTGAGAAATCGCCGCATTCTCCATCAATAAACACGCCTGACGTGTTGTGGGCAATTATCCTGCCCTTACTCCCTTTCTTTCTCCCTCTCTTACCCTCCCCCCACTACCCCCACAGTCGCCAGTGCAAATCACTCTGTCGTAAATAAGTTACTTGGTCTCGCAATCGGCTGGGCGTGAAGCCAAAGTGTCGCTGAACGCTGTCCATATCAATAGACTCGGGTACGGCCAGTCGATCCACAAAAAAGCGGGTCACGGGTGGGCGACGCAACCGACCCCAATATATATTGGTTAAAAAGCGAATAATAGGCATGTTTACCGCTAATGGCCGACGCGAGAGATTGGCCGCGCTCAATATTTGGCGCATTAGCTCTTCGTAGCGCAAGCGTTCCGCGCCCGCCACTTCAAACGTTTGCCCACGATACCCTTGCAGGTCGAGCGGGTCGCTTAGCATGACTAAAATACGGGCCAAATCTTCCACCCAGAGCGGTTGAAGCAAGGCGTGACCACCCGCTGGCAGCCATACAAAAGGCCAACTCCACGCCGCTAGCCCAGCCAAACTATTGAGGAAGCGGTCGTGCCTCCCAAATAGGGTGGCTGAACGTACAATCGTGGCAGGAATATCGCTCTGGCGCACGATGCGCTCCGCTTCGCCCTTGGCACGTAACACGGCAAACATCGAATTGGGGTCAGCATCTAGCCGACTGAGAAAAATAAGGTGGTTAAGGCTGGCGCGATTCGCTTCTTCGACGACGCGGCGCGTGCCTTCGAGGTCGGTTGTTTGTAGCTCTTTAACACGGCCGCGAAACTCCGCGCTTGCCAAATGGATGACCGTCTCCACCCTTTGCATGGCCTCCCGCAGGGCATGCACATCCGCTACATGCCCCTCATAGGGTATGGCTTGGTAGCCCGCCGTGGTAAGCTGGCGCGTGAGCGATTGCCCTACAAAACCGCGTGCCCCCGTGATTAGAATCATCTGGCTCTACTCTCCCACTTGAATGGTGCGCAACTGGACTGCGCCGTCTGCCCACGGCGTGCCGTCTGGCTGGAAAGCGGGCAGGCGGGGGTAATCATCAGGCGAGATGATTTGATACAGCCCCGTGGTGAGCCAATATTCTCCTGCGGACAGATGACTTATATCTAACACCAAGCCATCGGCCACGATTTCACCCGCGACCCATTGGCTGGTGGGGTAACTATTGTTGCGCGGCATGGCGTCGTGCTGGGCGACGGGCTGGCCGGTGGCGGGGTCGAGCAGATGCACAAAGCGGTGATAATCGGCCGTGCCATCTTGTCCCGCTTCCCAAAAGAGGGTGAGCTGGAGCTGGTCGCTGTTTTGCGCCAACTGATAGCCGCGCATGTTGATGGTGGGCGCGTCGCTGAGGTCGCGTGTGAATGTGGCCGTGAGCGGGGTGATGTCTGTGGGGAGCGTGAAGCTGGGCTGGTGGGGTTGAAAGGTGAGTAGGCGAGCATCCACGGCCGTGGGATGTAGCTCACCCAAGCGGCGGGTCAGCATGATTTGGCCGCTGGCGGGGTCATACAGCGTGGCTAGCAGGACATAAGGCGCGGGGAAGGGTCGCTCTTCTAGCGGCGGTATAGAGAGGCCGAGCCAATCATTGTGCCACTGACCTGGTGTCCAACTGGGGCTGGGTTGCAGGCCATAGCCGGGCTGAATATCGAATTGGGCGGCATGAAAGGGCGCACCTTGTAAATCGGTCAGGCGTAGAGATAACTGCAGGTGTTGGGGAATGTCCACGGCCGTGTGCCAACCCAAATGCACGTCCATTACCCACGGCGTGGTTGGCCGATGAAGCACCTCATCTACGCGCACAGCCAAGCCTAGCCCCTCTGGTGCAGGCTGGGACACGGCCGTGATGCGCAGTGGCGCCAACGCCAGCGGGGCGCGACGTGCCTCACTGGCGGTTTGCGGCTGGCTTTTGTCACTCAGGTTGATTTGCGGAAAGTAGAGTCCAGGCGGCGCGTTTTCAGGAATGGGCAGGTGATAGACAACTTGTCCCGTAGAGAGCGGTTGCCCCACGGCCGTGAGTGGGGGCACATGGTTATAAAAATGGGTCGCCGCATGGGTCAGCGCGACCTCTGCCTCGAGCGGTGCGCCGGGCGGCACGGCTGACCATTCTAGGGTGACGGCCACCGTTTCCCCCGCCACGGCTCTGTTTTGGGTTAGTTCATAACGGGCTAAATGCGCCCCATTTTCATACGGAATACCCTGCGGCTGATGGTGCAGGTAGCCCATCTGGGCAAAATCCATGTTGAGCGTGCCTGTGGGAAAGGCGCGGCGGCTGTTGAGTGGGAGCAGAAAAAGGAGCAGAGCGAGCAAGAAGGCTACCAAGGGCCACACCCACACGGCCGTGGCTTGGCGGGTGGGGCGGGGCTTGGGGGATGAGACTGTGTTAGCCGTTCTGGATGCCCACGGTGATGCCCACGGTGATGCCCACACCGCTAGGCTCAGCACAATCAGCAAGGCAACAAGCGAGATGTTTTCGGCCAAACGGCGCACGGCCGTGCGTCCTAAATCAAGCGTGACGTGATGACGACCTTGGGGCAGGCTGAATTGGGTCAGGCCGGAGCCGTCCACGGCCGTGAGTTCGACCTGTCGTCCTGCGCCTAACTGAGCCTGCCAGCCGGGCCAGTAGAGCAAGGGCAAGACAACCACGGCCGTGTCGCTCGTCACCTCGATTTCCCACACCTGATGCCCCGTGCGGGCGATGAGGGGGGACGTTACCACGGCCGTGCCCTCGGGAACCCACGCCGCCCAGCGGTCGCCCTGTTGCGTCCATTGACTGCTGTAGGCGCGGGGGTTGGCCGCTGGCGGCAAATATTCCGCGCTAATCGTCGTGCCGATGTTGCCCGTGAACCATTCGTAGAGAGCCAGCCGCTCGGCGGTGATGTCGGCCTCGGTCAGATAAAGGTAGTCGGGGCGCAACTGGCCGAAGCTGGTCACGGCGAGCAGGGTAATTAACACGGCCGTGGTCACGCCTAAAGCGATTTGCTTCTCATTATCGGCAATTGTTGCCCTTGTGAACCATTGTTCAAGCCCAGCCAACCCAAACCCCATCACCCCCGCCCCAAAAAAGGCGACCAACCCCAAGAATCGCCACGGAAACTGCACAAAAGGCAACAGCGGCACGTTCGCCCACAGCGGTTGGGAGAGCGGGGTTATCATCAGCAGGGTGAGGAGCAACGAGGTGAGCAGAAAAAGCGTGTTGCTTCGGCTGATTTTGGTGAATGGCTTGAAAAAATGCCCGAGGGCGGCGATGGTTCCCACCATTATAAAAATAGCCTGCACGAGGCCGAGGCGGAATGCCTGTAGCTGGTCTACGCCAAAATCAAAGAGGAAGCTGGGCTGAACGAGGCTCACGGCCGTGCGAAAATGATTCTCGTACCGAAAATAATCGGCCGTGGTGTTGTTTACTTGGGTCAGACCCTGTTCACCTAGGGCGGGCATCCAAAACCAAGCGGAGAGGGCGAGGCCAAGCAGGCCGGCGGTGATGAAGGGGATGAGGGGGGGGAAGTGAGAAGTGAGAAGGGAGAAGGAAGAAGTCGCTTTTTCACTGCTGACGCGCCGCGTGGTCGCCCAGCGCAGGAGGGCGTAGGCGAGGACGAAGGGGCTGAAAATGAGGGCGGAAATGTTGTGGCTGAGGACAAGTCCCGCGTAGGCGAGGGCGAGGGGGACGCCTGCCCACAGGGTGCTGAGTTTAGGAGTGGACACGGCCGTGTTTATCTTTTCAATCGCCAAAAAAATGAGCGGATAAAAAGCCATCGCCCAAAATTCAGCCAGCGAATCGCCGCGCACATACACATTGACCAGATGAAACGGGGCCAGCGTATACGCCGCCGACACAAACAAAGCCACCCAGCCCGAACCAAACCACCGTTTACCCAAGGCAAACATGCCGCCTCCCGCTACCAAAAAGGCGGTGAGCTGGCTTAGCTGGATGGCGCGCAACAGGCCAAAACCGAGCGCGTAAAACGCCCCCGCCACGTAAAACGCCAGCGGGGCGTAATAGTTGTAGAAGGGGTAGCCGTAGCCAAAATTGGCGTCGGGCATCCAGCGCACGGGAAAATGGCCGTCAGACACGGCCGTGATCAATTGATGCACCCGCTGAAGCAGGAACGGACTATCGCCGCCGCCCCGCGTGTTGAGCAGACCCGCTTCCGCCAATAACGGCCAAGCGGCCGCTCCAGCTAATAGCAGAGCGGCCGCCCAGAGAAATTTATCAGCACGATTGTGCATGTGGGGTGATGGGTGAGTTGTAAGAGAGTGTTTTGAAAGTGCGCTTCGCGCAACTGTTCAGCCGTTGACGACTCGACTACTGTTTACGTAGGAGCGTAATCAGATAAATAATCAGGCCAAACAGGGCGAGGAAGGCGATACTGCCCACGACGATAGCGATGGTAGCCCAAGTGGGGAGGCCACTACTGTCATCATTGTCACTGCTAACTGCGTCATCTGTGACGTCTGTGTCATCGGTGGGGCTGGTAGGGTCGCCATTATCGCCCGTGGCGTCACCTTGGGCTATTTCAGTGGCGGGGGGCTGACTGCCACGCACCCGCGTGCCGAACTCTAAGCCCAGCGTTTGCCCCTGCGACACATTCACGGTGATATTCGTGGCCGTGGTCGGCTCGAGCGTATTGGGTAGGGTCACGCCTACTTGGTATGGGCCGGCGGGCAGGCCATCAAAACAAACGGGGTCGGGCGTGCCTGAGGAGACGCCCTCGCCGACCAAGGTGTTGCCTTGCGCTACGGCAATGCGTACCCCAGCCATGTAGCCTTCGTCGAGGTCGTTCAGGCCGTTGCCGTTGGTGTCACCAAAAGAGTTTACGCACAGGCTTCCGCCCGCTGGGGTGGGGGTGGGGGGAATGGGCGTGGGGGATGGTTGGGTGGTGGCGGTGGGGTCAGGCACGGCCGTGGGGGGAACCGCTGTGGGCTGTACGGCGGGTGGCTGAGGCGCGGGCGGCTGAGGTGCCGCCGGCACAGGCGTATTGGTAGGCGGTGGGGCGGTATTAACCGCGATTAGCTCCGCTTTGTCAAACCATGAATCCAGATGGGCACGGCACTGGTTTGGCCCACTAAAGTCTGCTTCTACGAAAACCGAGATTCTATCCCCAGTTACGGCCGTTTCGACGACCGCTTGTTGCCAATTATCATGCGGGCTGATGGCATTGCCCCACACGATGCTGGGGGAAGTCCAGTTGCCACCGCCGTTGGGGTCAATGCCTACGCGCACGCGGATATTAACTGAGGTGTCGGATGGGGCGGGATATTGGTTGTTTGTGCCCCGTGCCCAACTCCACACGGAAAAACGATACGTTGTACCGGCGGTGAGGTTGGTCACATCTTGCACGACGCCTCCGCGCCAGGTGTCAAACTGGTTGCCCACCTGCTGGGAACGTGCCCCATCTAAAATAAGGGCGGTATTGAATTCCGGCCCCCACATGGGTTGAACGACATACCGTTGGGTGTTGCAATCTTTTTTCTCCCCACTGTCTTCGTGCCAGCGACCCCAGCCTTGTGCCGCGCCGTTTACATACGGTTCTTCAAAACTAGGGTTGTTGAGCAGATTGGTTTGGCCCACGGCCGTGTGTGGTTGTCCCAACATCAGTATGGCTAGCAGAGCCAGCGCAAATAAACGAAAGCGAATTTTGGTCATAATGTGTTCCTTAAAAAAAGTAGGGGGGATTGAGATGAAGACAGGTAGATGGTAGATGGTCACTGATTTCCCTGCCATCTACCATCAATCAAACATTCATTCAATCAATGACGGTGATTGCTGACCAACGAGACACCTAAGCGGTGTTGGTGCGGCGAGCCGATAGCACAATGAGCAAGACGCCAATGAACAAAATAGCGGCAATAGCGACGATTAGGCCAACGATAATCGTCGCGGTGCTAATACCACCATCACTGGCGGCCGCCGTGGTCGCTGCGGCGGTGGTGTTGCTGGCTGTGCCGGTCGTGTCGCCTGTATCGGTATTATTCACCATAGCTACTTCTTCGGCGGCGGCGTTTTGTTCGATAACCGTACCAAAATCAAAGTCCCAGTGTGAGCCATTCGATAGGCTTACGGCTTGGTCACGGGCGTTCGTGGCGACCTCGTTGGCGACAAAGGAGCGGCTAATACGGTAGTTGCCGTCGGGCAAGCCGTCAATGCAGTATGGCTCAGAGGTGCCATCGGTGACGTAATTGCTGATGACGTTTTGCCCGTCCGAAATGGTAAAGGCCACGGCCGCGCGTAATGATTCACCAGCGTTGAACTGTCCATCACGGTTGACATCGTCAAAAGCGCGGAGGCAGATGGTGCTACCTGTTTCTTCGGCAGGGGCTTCGGCCACAGCGGCGACCGCTTCGGCTTGATTGTCGTCAGCGGCCGTGTCTGCTTCTGTTTCACTGGGAGCTTCATCGGCGGCGGGTGCATTTTCTTCAGATGCGTCAGCCTCTGCTTCTGGTTCTGGTTCGGCGACAACAGCTTCTCCATAACCAATTAATAACACATCACCCGCATTGATAAAATCAGTGCGGCTTAAGTTGTTGAAATCAAGTAGCTCGTCGAGGGTAATGCTTGCCCGGGCGGCGATGTTCCACATGGTGTCGCCAGGTTGCACTTGCACCAAAATCTCTCCATCAGCGTTGGGGGTGGGGGTGGGGCCAAGCACGATGGGTGCGGCGGCTACCACGGGGGCAGAACCACCCCCAGCAGGGGCAACAGCGACGGGGCTGGCGCCCGTGGCGACGAGAGAGGCGGTATCCCAATAAATGTCGTTGTGTTGACGCGCTTCTTGGGGGTTTGACCAGAGGAAGACGGTGACTCTATCTGCTTGGGCGGTTGCTGTTACTTCAAAGGGGGCGTAATTGTCATACGGGTTGGCAAAGCCAGACCAGACAATGTTGGGGCTAAAGGGGTTCGCTTCCCCTGTGGGGTCAATGCCGATGCGCATGTTGACCACGGTCGGGTAGTCGCTGGGCACTTGGGAGGTGGCGGATGACCATGCTTGTCCCCAAACAGAGAATTTGAGGTTGGTGCCACGAGGCACGCTCACTTGCTGGTAAGCACCTGCTTGATGGGTGCTGTGGAAGGTGAAATATTGTAAGGCCTGTGTGCCGCTGTGCAGGCGATTGGGATAGGGGCAAGGTTGATGGGGGCAAACGGGCTTGTATTCGGGCATCCGATTGAACCAAGGCTCGTCGTTGGGGGTTTGGGCAACCCACCAAGGGAGCCAGCCCGCAGGCATTTGGGCGGTGGTGCAGACACCGAGTTCGCACGCTTCTTCTTGGTAGCCAGCGATGGGGGTAAAGCTACTGTATTGACCATCGAAGCCGGGGTTGGTTAGCAGGTTTTCGCCCTGTGCGGAAGCGTTAGGCGAAAAAACCACGGCCGTGAGGCCCAGAATAACAGCCACGGCCGTGGATAGTAAAAACAATCTAATTTTTGACATAAAATCCTCTTTTTGGTCAAGCTCTCCCACATGCAACTGGACAGTTAGCAGGGGTTAACCGAGACACAGTAGGGGCAGAGCTAAGTATGAAACACACGAAATGTACATGAAATCCTGCCCACAAATTTGCCTTGTTGGGCAGTGGCAGGCTCAGTCTGCATCAGTCTCGAAAGCAGTGACTACCTTCCTTTTGTACCAATTCAAGGGGTCATGGGGGAATCTATTGAATTTTCGTTAATGTCAGCGGGTAGGGTGCTATCTGGTGGGAGGGCAAAAGCGTCCCCCGTGCCATCTTGTAACGGCAGGCGATTGATGGGCTGGCCGCTACGATAGAGGCCGATGAAAAGCTGGTGATGGGCGGGGTTGTAGGGTTCGGGCAAGTGTAGTTGATGTTTGTCGTGAACCGATAGGCTGGGTTGCCACCACGATGTCGGCCAGAGATTGCCGCTGGGGGATTGGTCGCTTTGGGCGATAAGTTGCCCCGTGCGCGTGTCTAGCAGGTGAACAAAGACGATGTGGTCGGGCTGGGGGGTTGGGTAATCATTTGTCCAGATTAAATTGACATAAAGCAGGTCTTGTTCACGGGTGAGGGTCACATCGGTCAGGGTGAAGCCCTCTGCGAAGGGGGCGAGGTGTGTGGTGCTGGATGGGGCAGGGGTGGCGGCGTAGCGGGTGTAGAAAGGGTATGGGTGTAGCTCTAAATCACCCCGTGCCCATGCACCGAGTTCGGCGGTGACGAGGGCGGGGGGAACCACGGCCGTGGCTCTCTCCTGCAACATATCCCGCTCATGCGGCCAGAGGTATAGTACCTGCGGGTGTTGGACACCCCACGGCACGGCTTCGCTGGGCGGGATGAGCGTCAGTTGGTCGGCCACATCGGCCAGTAAAAAGCGAATAGAGGCGTGTTTGTCCCAAAAACGCTCTTGCTCGAGGGCAACCCCACGGCCGTGGTTCAGCACATCTGCCCGCGCCTGCTCGGCCAGTTCCCGCGCCGCCGTCTCGAACAAAAAGGCGGTCTGCTGGTCGTGGGCATAAGCCAGATAATCCCGCCCCGTGAGCCAGAGGGAGCCAGCGAGTAAGAGCATGACCACGGCCGTGCGGCCAAAATCAGCCCGAGTGGCGGAACGTAGGCTCGCGGGTAGAAGCGCGTTTAGACCCACGGCCGTGATAAACAACGCCGCCGGAAGCACGCCCACGGTGCGTAAAAAATGGGGCGTATCTTCGGCCAAAATGGTTGGCCCCAGCATGACCATTACCCAGAGCAGGGTGGTCAGATGCGGCAGGCGTGTCCATTGGCGCATTAGCACAAAAAGGCCGAGTAAAAAAGGGAAGGCCATCAGCGCGTCGAAAACGGGCCGCTGGGCGGGATTGTGGCGCAAAATGTCGTCCCCTTGCCACACAAACATGCCCAAGGCGCGGCCTATATTGCTTAGCAATGTCCCAAATAAATCGCCGCCGTTGATAGCGGGGCTAAACACGGAAACTTGCCCACTGCGCCCGAGAATGAGGTCTGGCTGGTTGAGCCAGAGCAGGAGCAGGGGGGTGAGACCCACGGCCGTGGACAGGGCAAACCAGCCCGCGCCCGGCCACAGCCGCCGCCATTCCCCTCGCCACCAGAGCAGGGCAACCAGTCCCGCCAAGAGGAGGGGGGTGAAACGAATGGGTAAATAAGTGTAAAAAGCGAGGGCATACACCAGCCCAGCGGCCAGCCACAGCCCCGTTTTTTGGCGGCGCCAAGCGAGCGTGCCCAGCCAAAAGAGCAGAGCCAAGAGGGGCAAGAGTAAGATTGCCCGCAGGCCAATGCGGCTGAGAAGCACGGGCCACAGGGTCACTGCCCACAGCCACGCGGCCAACAGCCCCGTGCGTCGCTCGAACCATGTGGCGGCGAGGGCGTAAACGGGCAGGACAGTTAACGATCCAACCACGGCCGCGCCCAGCCTGACCGCGAACGCGGTATTGCCAAACAGAGCCACACTCACGGCCGTGAGGTAAATATAGACGGGTTCACGGCCGTTGTTGTTCTCGAAAAAAAGCGGACGATAGCCGTCTAACACGGCTAGCGCGTCTAGCCCATTATGCGCTTCGTCTTGATACAGTCCTGGCGGTAAATCGCCAAGCTGATAGAAGCGCAGGAACACGGCCGTGGATAGCGTCAACAGAATGAAAAACAGGGTTAGGCGATTTGACATCAGGGGAATGAGTAATGAGTAAGGAATAATGAATAAAGAGGTTGGTGGCTGACGAGATGGCGCGTTTGGGCGTCGCTTTGGGGCAATTGGGTAATTGAGGGACAATGAGTAAAACGTGTCACCCCTTGCACCTTGCACCCTGAACCCTGTAAAAATACCCTACCCGACGCCGTTACTCATGGTTCATTACTCATTACTCATTGTTTGGTTGAGCTTCCTAAAAAAGGGGCGAAGTACGAATTATGAATGACAAAAGGAGCGGTTCTTTTCGAGTAACCAGCTTTTTTACTCATTATTCATTGTTAATATCTTATGCGCGTTCTCATCGTTTCTAAAGCGTGCCTTGTAGGCACTTACCAAACCAAGCTCGAGTTAATCGGCCAGCAGGAAGACGTGGAGCTGGCCGTGGTTGTGCCGCCCATGTGGCAAGATCCCGCCGGCCCCGTGCATCTGGAGCGGGCGCACACGGAAGGGTATACGCTTTGGGTTGATCCCATACGCTTTAACGGTCAATATCATCTGCATTATTACCCCAACCTCGCCCAGCGCATCGCTGAATTCGCGCCAGACATCGTGCATTTGGATGAGGAGCCGTATAATTTGGCGACCTTTTTGGGGGTGCGGCAGGCGCGGGCGGCTGGGGCAAAAACGCTCTTTTTTACGTGGCAAAATTTGTATCGCCGCTACCCGCCGCCGTTCCGCTGGCTGGAGCGGTATGTGCTGAAGCATGTGGATTACGCCCTGATGGGCAATCAGGCGGCGGTCGAGGTGTTCCAGCGCAAGGGGTACACGGGACCGCATCAGGTGATTCCGCAGTTTGGGGTGGCGGAGGGGTTGTTTACGCCCCCCACGGCCGTGTCTGAACAAGCGCGTGACCACGGCCGTGGGTTTGTCATCGGGGCGGCAGGGCGGCTTGTGCCCCAAAAAGGGTTGGATATTCTGCTCCAGGCGGCGGCGCGGCTCTCGGGCGAATGGCGGTTGCATATCGCGGGGGACGGCCCTCAGCGTCCCAGTCTGGAAAAATTGGCGCACGATTTAGCGATTAGTGACCGCGTTTTCTTTGATGGCCCCTTGCCTTCGACAGCCATGCCGCATTATCTGCGCCAGCTTGATGTTTTGGTTCTACCCTCGAGAACACAGCCGAATTGGGCGGAACAGTTTGGGCGGATTTTGGTTGAGGCGATGGCTTCGGAGGTGGCGGTTGTTGGCTCAGAAACGGGTGAGATTCCGCATGTGATTGGCGGGGCTGGGTTAACATTCCCCGAGAATGATGTGGCCGCGCTCCATGCCCATTTACAAAAGTTGCAGGCTGAGCCAACTTGGCGACAGGAGCTAGGGCAAGCGGGACGGGTGCGGGCTTTGGCAAATTACACCCAAGCGCAGGTGGCGGCCAAAACCACGGCCGTGTATAGGGTTCTGTGCGAAAAATAAATGGTCTTGTGGATTTCGTGGGGTTTTCAGGGGGTGTCATGTTTTACGTGTTTTTTCTCTGGGCATGGCTTGTTTAGGCGGGACAGTTGCTAATTGACCCCTGAATTCACAAAGAGCCAAAATAAGTAACGAGTGGCCTGAA
>JBGTIZ010000361.1:0-5820 GCA_041745395.1 Promineifilaceae bacterium (SeqCode)
TCGTGAGTCCAGACCAGAATTACTATCTTGATGGTATTTCCCCGGCACTTCCAAAAGTGCCGGGGAAGGTCGGCGCGTTCCTACGACACCCTGTTTTCCTGAGACAAGACCCTAAAGGTTTCCCAAACCTTTAGGGTCTTGTTTATCGTACCGTAGGGCAAAGGCATGCCTTTGCCCTACGGTACGCCCGACATGCCCACAGGCATCAATTGATACCCCAAGGCGTGCATAATCCTGTTAATCGTATCTAAACGGGGGTTCCCCTTGGCTGACAACGCCTTTTGCAACCCTTGGCGGCTCATCCCCACCTCGGCCGCGATGTGCGAAATCCCTTTGACACGGGCAATGACGCGCAAGGCGGATAGCAAAGCGGCGGAATCCCCATCAAGGGCGTAATCCGCAAAGCTTTCTTGCAGAAATGGCTCGATTTCTGCGGGATGTTGGCTGAAATATTCGACAGTGACATCATCAAGGGTACGGTATTCACGCATCAGTTTGATACTCCTGCCAATATTGCTTGGCTTGTTCCATGTCACGGTCAAGGTCACGCGACTGATTGGTTTTGCGGGAGTATAGCAGTGCAAACTTTAGTTGGCAATGGGCGTATTGCTAGGGTAGGCAAAGGCACGCCTTTGCCCTACTGGACGACCCGATAAATGCTTGTCCCGCGATTGCGATACACCTCTTCCAGCGTGCCGTTGGCGACCATCTGGTCGAATTTGTTCAACCCTTCGGGCGCGTAATAGTTCCATTCTAATTGGCCGACATAAATATAGGCGACGTTGTACTTGGCGAGCAGGTATTCGGCGAGGAGAATGTCGGTTGTGTTATACAGCAGATTGACCTCATTGATGCGACTGCTGACGATAGAGCCGGGCGTGGTTGTGCGCTGTTGTCGCTGGTGCCAATCCCAGCCGACCACGGCCGGGAGACCTGTGTACATGGCGATGCGATTGCCCACAGAACGATACGGGTTGCCGCTGTGCGCTTCCAAAATGACGGGCGAGCCTGGAATATTGCGGTGCATCCAGCGAATCGCCTCGAGGTCGTAATTGAGAGGCACGGTGCGGCCGTTTTCGGCGTAGGTGACGTACTCCATGAAGGCGAGGCTGTCGAGGGTGGTGATTTGTTGCTCTGGTTCCCCCATGCGAATGGCGATTTTGGCGCGGGTGGCCATGAGGGGGTAGAGCAGGGCAATCACGAGGAGGAACCCCACGGCCGTGCGCCAAACCAAGCGACTATTCGGTCGCCATTCGCTGTTAATCACGGGGGTCAGCCAGGCAAACGCCGCCCCAGCGGCCACGCTGAACAAAATCCACACCTGTAAATAAAACTTAAAGACAGTGTTCATGCGGCCGATGTCTCCATCGAGGACGAACATCTCCACAAACATGGTCAGGCCGAGGCCCGAGGCGAGCAGGGCGTAGACGATGCGGCGGGACAAGGGGCGATTGGTCGCCCAAACGGCCATCACGCCCGCAAGCAAAATGAGGGGGATAGTGATAAAGGCGATGACGTACCCACGGCCGTGCATCCACCACAGCACTGGCCCCAGCGGGAGCAGAGCGACCACGACAGCCGCCGTCAGCCAGCTATACTTTTCGAGATTTTCAAACGTCCAGCTTTGCGCCCACTGCTTAAACTCATATGCCAAAAAGGTGACGAGAACAAACAGAAACAGCCCATGCACCACCAGATAATCCCCCACGCTTGTTTTGCTTCCTTCCCAGAGTGAGATAGAGGTGTAGCCCGTGCCAAAATTGGCCCAGAACGGGTAATAAACGACGATAGCCAGACCAATGACCACGGCCGTTTGATACAGCCCGCGCATCAGGGTGACCAATGTCCAGCCGTGGAGCCGCCAGTTCCAGAGCAAAATTCCCAGGGTGAAAATCACGGCATAGGTAGGGAAGTCCCAGCTATTGGTGGGATACAGGGCGCCGAGAGCCAACACGGCCGTGCCCCATTGCAAAACCGTCGCCAGAACCTTAGAGGGTGTTGTTTGCGCGGCATTGTTACCCTGCAAAACCAGCCCAATCGCCCAGCCCAAGGCCAAAATCGTCAGGGGCAAAGCCATCATATGGGCGTGCAAATCTCCATACAGGAAGGTGAAGAAGGGGAACTCCGTGATGGGTTGCACCTCCCCTTCGGTGACAGCGATGGCGCGGGTGGCCGTCCAGAACCAATCCCCGGGATAGATGGGCGCGGGTGTCCCCCCCAGCATATTGAGTGCCCCATCCAGCAGGCGCAAAAGCTGATTGCTCTCGGGCGGCAGACTGCTGGCTCGGTCCCATGCGGTAAAAAAGACGCGCATCTCGCCCAAATTGCCCGCTATGATGGCTAAGCCCGTCGCTACCCCTCCCGCCAGCAGGGCGAGACGCTCGTTGACCATTGACCATTGACCATTATCTGTGGACCATTTAACCAAGTTATGGGCGAGGGAGAAGACGCCTAGCCCCGTGAAGCTGTACAGCATGGGCAAAATGAGGTTGTAGGCCATGGTGGGCACGATGCCCAGCAGTTTGGTGAGTGTGCCCACGTAGACGAAGCCCCAGTAATAATAGTTGAGGTAGCCGCCCGCCAGCCACGGGTCGTAGGGGGGAAAGGTTGTGCTTTTGACCACGGCCGTGAAATAAGACATATCCATCGGTTTCTCGCCGCCCCAGATGACATCCCACGCATCAGGATTGCCCAGCCGAATCAGGATTTGCAGGAGGTACAGCCCCACGCCAATTGCTTCCAGCAGGAGCAGATGTCGCCAATGTTGCCGCACAAAGTGGATGAACTGGGCGCGGTTGAGATAGGCGGTGAACAGGGACACGGCCGTGAGCAAACCCACCCCCAGCCAGAGCGTCCCTTGCGTGAAGGGTAGCAGTCCCAAACTGGCCGTTATCCAGCCAAAATAGGCCACCACGAGCAAGCCCAAAATCCGCGCCAGCGCGTACCCCTTATCGGGCAAACCGCGCAGAGCGACAAAGGTGAGCGGAAAGGCGAGCCAGCCCAATAGCACCACGGCCAACCACCAGACCACGGCCGCGACGAAGCCATTATTAGACAGCACCCCATCCACATTAAACATCTCGCTAAACGTGCCGCCGCTTTGCTGAATGAGCCGTTGCTCACGGGTCAGCATCATGCCGTTGGGGGCGTTGGTCGCGTCCAGTGGGTTCATGAAGATGACTTGGGTCAGGTCTACTTCGTCGAAAATCCGAGCCGCCTGCGCCCGACTAAAATCTTCGCTCTTGCGAAAAATCCAGACGGGGGGATGGTCATAGACGCTAAACGCTTCTTCGGCGGCCCATTCGGGCGGGGGAGGCCAACCAATTTTGGGCGGTGCGCCCCAGCCGATTTTGCCGCCTGTATCGCTGATATAGAGCGGCCCGATGCGTATATCGCCGTGAAATTCCGCCACTTTTTCAAAGCCGAGTTCCTCATTAAATAGGGCGTCGTAGTAGCGCACCATGAGCGGATAGGTCAGGGGAATGCGCGGCAGTTGCCAGAGGGAGCGTTGGCTACTCAGGGCGATGTAATCCGCTTCGTCGAGCCAGTCGAGCAGTTGCTCCCGCTTCTCGAAGGAGTCGGGATGGGTGGTGCTCATCTGGCCGCCGCTGAGGCCACGGAAATATTGGGAGTAGGGATCACGGCCGTGTAAACGACTCGGCAAGGCATCATCCCAATGCTCGCTGGTGATGACGCTCGTATCGGCGCGCACCCCGCTCCCCACGCCCAAATCCACCACGAGGGTGTAGGGGCGGTCGGGGTCTAGCGGGGTGGGGGGCAGGTCAACCACGGCCGTGGTGCGGCGTGTATTATGTAAAGCGACGCTCGTCTCCCCCTGCACTGTTGCCCCACTGCCAAATGGCGCGTCCAAGCCGACGCGCAGGGTGGCGTTGCTGGGCTGGTTTTCGGGCGAGGTCAGATAGTTGAGTCGCACTCCCGTTAACGTGCCTTCGGGCGGCTCATTGAGGCTGAGGATTAGGGGCAGGCCGGGCAAAATGTCTCCCCCTCGGTGGGGAAGTTGGGTTTCGCGGAGCTGGCCGTCGGGGGTGGTGTAGAGCAGGGACACGGCCGTGGGCACGTTCTCATACATCCATTCCGACGCGGCCACGCGGGTCAACGGCTGGCGATAAATCTCGGTGAAGGCGTTCGCCCACAGGAAGCTACTTAATAAAGTGGCCGCCAGGGCAAAGCCGACTAGCGCACGGCCGACCCGATTTTTATCCGTGCGCCGCCACAGTTCCATGAATAGCCAGCCCGCCAAAATAAAAAGAATGGGGTAAATGGGCAGAAAATAGCGCACCGATTTGACCCAGCGGGTGGCCGAAAAGAGAAAATAAATCCCTATCCACGCCACGGGCAGGGCATGAATGAGCCAATCAGGCTTGCCGCGCACGATGCGCCACAATGCCCACATAAAGCCACCCCACGCGGCGATACCCGCCAAAAGTCCCATGCCGTACAGGAGCATATTGCTCAGCGGAAAGAGAATGGCGGGACGGCTGACCCATTGAATAGCGGGCGGAAAACTCGCTTCGGGGGCCTGCAACCGCTGGATTTCTTCCATGTTGGCTAGCCATTGCGGGTTCAGCCCGATGATGCTGTAAAGAGTGGTATACAAAAAGCTTGGCTCTTCTCCCCGCTGGCTAATGTGGTGGCTGATGGCGATTTGTCGGTCGGCGAAGGCGTAGGGCTGGCCGATGCGAAAAACGGCCATCGCCACGAGCGCGGCGAGCATTCCGCCCAGGATGACGTGCTGAATGTGGGTCATGCCCACGTCGCTTCGCAGGTAAGCCCAGAAGCTGGCGGTGGGCTGGTTGCGCTCTTCGCGCCAGAGGTAGAATTGCCGCCCTAGCCAGACGAGGCCAGCCACGCCCGCCATAAGGGCAAGAGGGGCGACGTTAATTCTGGAGGAAACGGTTAGCCCCAGCCCGAGGCCAAACAGAACCCACCACCGCCATTTGGTGCTGTCTTCGCTGGCGCGCACGGCCGTGTACATGGTCAGCGTGGTCAGGGCGGCCGCCCAGTTGTCCATGGTGAAAAAGTGACTTTGTTGGATGGGCATCACGGCCGTGGCGGTCAAAAAGGCGGCAATCAGCCCCGCCCCTCTGCCATACAGCCGCCGCCCAATCAAGAAAGCAAACAGCACCGAGACCAAATCCACCAGAGCGGACAGAGCGCGTCCCACCAGATGCACCCCATCATAGCTGGTCAGATTGTTGCGACAAAAGAGGCTCTCGCTGAGCGGGTCGCACCAAGAGCGGAACCATTCCAACCCTTCCGCCACGTAGCGCGTCACCGTCATGGGAAAGTTGCCATAAACGTAGAACCCTTCCCCCACGTTGTACGGGTTGAGCGGGGATTGTGACGTTTGCATGTACTCGAGGGGATTCCCCGTGGTGCGTAGCTGGCTAGCGACAATGGTCAGGAAGCGTTCGTCGGGGTGAAGATGAGTGTAATCGTCCCAGTTGAGGCCCACGAAGCGGAAGTAACCCGCGAGGATGAGGATGAAAATGATGAGAGTGGTGACGAGGATGCTTTCCCAGTTGCGGGGGGAGGGCGTGGGCTGGGCTGGGGTGGTGGATGGGGTTTGTTCGGTAGTGGTCATGTAGGCTGGATGCGTTTGAATGGTCAATGGCTGATGGTCAATGGTCAATAGCTAATGGTCGCTGGTCAATGGCTATTTGTTTGACCGTCGGCGCGGCTGACGGATTGGTAGGGTAGTTTGGCTAATGATAGCGGGGTTTGGGGGCTGGTGCATGGTTGGGGGGGATTTCTGAATGTTTTTTGAGGTTGGGGGGCTGTTTTTGGCGGGGGGATGAG
>JBGTIZ010000362.1:0-15513 GCA_041745395.1 Promineifilaceae bacterium (SeqCode)
CGTCGGGAAGGGGGTATTGGTGGGGGTAATAGAGGGGGTTAGGGTCGCTTCGGGCGTGTTGGTGGGCACGGCCGTGGCTGTCCCTGTCGGCGCAACTGTCGGGATAAACGGGGTCATACTCGGTGGCGGCGGCGTAAACGTCAGGGTCGCGGACGGCAAAGGACGCAACGTTGGTGTCGCCAATTGGGGGAGCGTTGTGGTCGCAATCGGCGTAAGCGTCGCGGGCGGCGCAACAATGCCCGAGTCGGCTTCGCTCGTGGGCGTGACGGAAATGTCCAGCGTGGGGGCAGGTTGCACCGTGCTATCTGGCGCGGCGCGATACGCCACCAAACCCACGGCATAGCAGGGCAAAGTCAGTAAAATAATCCCAATCAATAACGCATAGGTGCGTCGCCGTGATGGTTCATTCATAAGGCGTGATGATAGATTGTTGTGGGGCAAGTTGCAAGAATCAGGTGCGAAGTGCGCGGGGCGAAGCGTGCCGGCTAACTGGTCTCTACGGCAAGGGCGCCCATATAGTCAGGGTGGCCGATGTCCAGATGGTAGAAGCGCCAGCGGCGCGGCTCGTCGGGCTGGCCGGCGCGGCGCAGGAGGCGCACTGGCTCAGTGATGGTCAGGTCGAAGTCGTGCAGGGGGATGTGCAAGCCCATGCCGCACGCCTTGATGTACGCTTCTTTGCGCGTCCACAGCTTGAAAAAGCCAGCTAACTGCTGGTCGGGGGGCAGGGCGTTGAGCGCGGCTTGTTCGGCGGGGGCAAAATAATGGGGGGCGATGTCGTGGATTTCGATGGTGCGGCTGATTTGCTCGATGTCTACGCCACACGGCCGTGGGTCTCCCCCCCTCTCCTGCACCGCCAGCAGGGCATAATCCCCCGAATGGGACAAATTAAAGGGCAAAGGATGCCCCACTAGATGGGGTTTGCCATATTCATTGTTGTCAAAATAAAGGTTGTGGGGCGTCGTGCCGATGATGTCGGCCAATTTTTGGCGCATGGCTCCGTGCGCCACGGTGAAGGCTTGCCGGTCTTTGGCGAAGAGAAAGCGGTCGGCGCGTGCTTTTTCGGCGGGGCTGAGCAGGGGACGAAAAGCGGTTTCGGGCTGGCGGAGGGGGATGAGGTACACGGCCGTGTTGTTCCACACGCCCAATTTATCTAGAAACACAATAGCCACCAGCCAATCAGATAGATTGTAATCTATGCTGAAATAATTCCCGATGGCATTGTAAATATTTCCTTTGCTGTGAATTCAGAGGTTTACATAAACGAATATCAGTGTGTATTCCTAGTCTGTCACGATCTTGATCAGATAATAGATGACTGACCAGAATGTTTCCATCATCAGCAAAACTAATATATCCCGTATCAAAAGCAGTATCGAGGTTCGGAACTAGCAAAAGGCCATTATCATGGTCTAATCGTTCCTCATTACTAGATATACGCCACGGCTTAATATGAGATGCTCTAAGTAATTCAATTACCTCACAGCCTGTTGCAGAACAGCCACCCCAGTATTGAATTAACCTATCGCGGAATCGACCTTGCCCAACACGGCTTTGAACAACGCTTGTTCGTTCGGTATCTGATAATGCCTCATAACTGGTACGATATTTTTCAATTTCCTCAAGCGGGTTGGTTGTAAAGTTATATATGTAGCTTAAACGTGTTTTCCCATTTGTCTTTTGTAGGTCTTCCCGCCCTGCTGCAATATGAAAATCAAAGATTCTCTCTGAGGCAATTTTGTAAGATGACCATATCTCTTGGTCTGAAAGAATAGCTTTTACTTTTTCAAAACTGGGCGTATGAAACCAATATAAAGGAGTAGGCGATTTTGCCGTTGATTTAGCAGTCCAAGTTTTCCAACCATCACGCTTAATCGACCCATCAAGTAAAAGCCATATACCTTTATGCTGGCCAGCCTTCACAATAGAAGCTAACCATATACCTCCAGCAACGAGGCTAACAGTATTTTTTTGAAAACCAAACCATACATTATGCTTACGCTGGGCATTATCAAAAACTTGCTGGAAAAATTGAATGCACGCATCGGACAAAGCATTATCTATATTTTTGCTTCGATGCACTAAGGTAGCTAAATCTTTTTCCCAGTTTAGTAAGCTCATCATTACACTCCAATATCAATATTTTGGCTTACTGGCAAAATCCCAAACAGCCAAAATATCCTCTCGCTCCAAATCCTCGTAATCAGCCAGAATATCCTCAATCGTCATCCCCCCGTTTAACAGTTCCAAAACAACCTCTACAGGATAGCGCAATCCCCGAATGACAGGCTTACCATGACAAATATCAGGGTCAATCGTAATCCTTTGTTGCATCGCCATCCCTCCAATAAATATCCTTATCGCTAGTCATTGACTTCTGGCCGATACACCGTCAATGAGGCGGGCAACTGCACCCCCATCAACTTCAAATTATGAACCCGATACAGATACGCCGTGCCCTGCATCATCTGCTCCGCCACATCCGCCACCCCCCGATTCTGATAATCTTCCAAATATGTGCCCCGCACCCAGTCGTTAAACGCCCCCATCGCCGGGCCGCACCAAATCTGATAATCCTGCTCCCGCCCCTTCTCCCCCATATTCGACCAGCGGGAAGAAAGCCCCAGATAAGAGCGAAACACCAAAGCCATCTTGCGCTTGGGATTTTTGTCCGCCCGTTCAATTTGGCGTGGGTCACGCTTTTGGAAAAATTCCCGCGTCTCCGCCCAGACCGTATCCAAATCTTTGCGGAAAATTTGCTTCTCGATTTTTGCCCGCACGTCGGCTGGAATCTCTTCGATACTGCCATACTCACTGTAAAGCTGATACAACTGCTTGGCTCGCATGGGGAAGAATGTGCCCCGTTTTAGCACCTGAAGCTCGACCCCCATCTCGAACATATCGGCGGCGGGAGCCATAGCCACATCCGCCATTTCCGCCTGCGCCAATAGCTTGCGCGTATGTTCCGATGCGCCCGCCTCGACACAGCCTTGATTGATAGACCCCGTAACCACATAGGCGGCGCCCATCATAAAGGAGGCTAAGGCCGCTTCGGGTGTGCCAATACCCCCCGCCGCGCCCACGCGAATCGGCCGGGTGTACCCTTGCTCCGCCTGAATCTCATTCTTGAGGGCCACAATGGAGGGCAACAAGCTGACCAAGGGCCGATTATCGGTGTGGCCGCCCGAATCTGCTTCTACGGTCACATCGTCAGCCATGGGCACGTGCGCGGCCATGTTGGCCTGCGCTTGGGTAATGTGCCCTTCGCTGACCAACTGCGCCAATAGGCGGGGATGGGCGGGGTTGAGGAATTTAGTCGCCACTTCCCGGCGGGAGATTTTGGCGATAACTTTGTTTTTAATGTCGATGCTACCGTCTGGATTTTGGCTTAGACCCGCCACGCGGTAACGTACAATGTGTTTGGTCAGGTCGAGAAAAGCGGACGCTTCGACGGTGGTAACGTTGTGGGTCAGGAAGCGCTCGACCGCGCCCTCCTCGAGGGCTTCTTCGGCAGGGGCGTGAATCAGATTGAAGGCGTAGGGGCCGTCAGGCAGTTCGCGCTGGATGCGTAAGATGTTTTCTTCGACCGCTTGGGGCACGAGTCCCGCCGCGCCAAAGGAGCCGAGAATGCCCGCTTTGCCGCCCGCGATAACTAAATCAGCAGAGGCGATGCCATTGGCCATGGCGCCCGTGCTGTAGGCGTATTTGGTGCCGTGGAAGTCGCGGAAGGCGGGGTCGCCGAGTTGCTCGGCGGTGAGGGCGGGGGCGTAGCCAAGCAGGTTGAGAGCTTGCAGGCCGTCGGCGTTGAACTGCCCGACAGTGGCACAGCCTTGGTTGGTCGCACCGATTTGTCCCACGGCCGTGCGTACCACATAACAAGGCAAATCAGTCCGGCGCAAAACAGCCTGAATGCCTGCCTCGTCAAAAACAAGGCTGGCGGGGTCGCCTTGCCAGATATGGTTGGTGGCTACGCCATTAAAAGTAAGGGTCGGGGCTTCGTTTATGGTGGCTAACATGAAATAAATTCTCGTTTTGTGATGATTATAAATAATGGCACTGTTTCTACTCTGGGCTTTTGAAAATGACTATTCCCTTTTTTTCTCACAACAGAGGTCATGCGGCAATTACTCCGCTATAGCTAATTTCCGTTGAGCAGATTGTTTTTGCAAATAACGGTGAAACGTTACAATCGCTTCTACTTGTCCGTCGAAATAATCCTCAAAGAAGCCTATACTGTTTAATTCAGGTGGATAAGCATATTGTTCTCCCTCTTCACCCCATTCTATCTCCCAATCTAGCGGTATTGTGTCATCAAACACCTCAAATAAATCAGGTGGATAGAGATAAGGTTGGCTGACATCATTCAGAAGCCGATATTCATCCGCTTCGATACCAATGACCGAATACACACGCCCTATCGTTAAATCAGAATATTCAGGCTGTTGCTCTTTATTGATTCGTCTTTTTACCTTCATTTCTTGATGCTCCATAGTAGAGATTCAGAGAAAGTCTACAACGACCGAACTGTTTTTTTCTGGTGAGTCGAACAATTTGACAGCCAAAGGGGTGAATGGGTGTTCGTGATGAGCCTGCTACAAAATTAGTCAAGCCACTTAATTTTTGCTTCAAATTGCCCCAGCCCATGATGCTCATACCAATGCACTTCAATTAAGCTATTTTGGTAGAAAAATGGCTGGGTTCCTTTTTTTGTCCAATTTCGGATGTGACCACCATACTGATTTACCAAACGCTGTACATCTCTAATGCGCCTACCTTTAGCAATAACACGCGCCTCTGAAAGTTGTCGTTGTGTGAGTTTGGGCAGATGCTCTGATGATTCCATGAGTGGACATTTTTGTGGTTATGCTCGTATGTTGCCCAAAAGATGTTGCAAACGCTCTTGTTTATACTCGAGATGGTCTAGCCGCTGTAGGTCGCGCCAGCTATCCGCTTCTTCAAGCGATCCCTCTTTATAAAGCCCTTCCATTTCAAGCACATCTTCCACCTTGTATGTTCCCCTAATCTGAAAGATGTTGGCCTGTACATCATGCAATTGGCTTTGTAGGTAACGGCGCAGGCCAAGTAGTAACAAATCCTCTTGTGGAATGCCTAATGTTTCGGAGGCTATGGCCAGTACCTCTTGTTTAACCATCGTGACCTCTCTCAGAAGCGGTTTCGCCCGTGGGAGCCGATGGGTCTTCAGCAGGGACGGCGGGCGGCAGTTGCTGTTGTTCCGCGTTCAGCTTGCGCAAGCCGTTACGCACCACCGACAGCGAACGCAACAAATCATCTTCCAGCTTAGACAATACATTAATGACATACACATCGGCATCATCCCGCATAGCGTCCGCTTCACGCAGGGCACGTTCATGAACCGCCTCCGCTTTTTGCCGTGCCGCCTGCACAATAGCGTCCCGCTTGACTAGTTCTTCCGCTTCTGCCCGCGCCAAGTTGCGAATGCGATCCGCCTCTTCATTGGCTTGCGCTAGAATGCGGTCTTTTTCAGCAATAACGCGACTGGCGCGTTTTACTTCCTCAGGAATTGAGACGCGCATTTGGTCTACCACGTTGTAGATGCGGTCTTCGTCAATAATGAGGCTGGCCGTCATGGGAATATGACGGCTTTCGTTGAGTTGTTGTTCTAAGCGGTCAACTAGGTGCAGGATGTCCATGATTTTGTCCTTGAATAGCCGTAAGCTCACAGTTTATAGCTTAAAGATTATGGCTTATAGCTCCAAATTATAGCCAGCTTGCGCTTAGTCTCGCAATGGCAGAGGGCGGTTATAGGTGTTGGCCTCGGTGTTGAAGCGGGCGTAAAGGGCTTTGGCGACGTGCTGAGGAACCATGCTGGTCACATCACCACTGAGTGAGGCGATTTCGCGCACGGTTGTACCGCTCAAAAAAGTATGTTCTTCACGGCTGAGCAGGGTCACGACGTCTACGTTGGGATTGAGCCGCTGATTGGCTAAAGCCATGCGAAACTCAAACTCGAAGTCGGAAAAGACGCGCAGGCCACGGACGATGACGTTGGCGTTGACTTTGCGGGCAAACTCGACGGTTAGCCCACCGTAGGGCATTACGGTCACGTTGTTGAGATGTTCTTGCCCGTTGAGCAGAGCCTCTTTAATCATGTCAGAACGTTCATCTATGTCAAACAAGATGGATTTGGAAGGACGGCCGTGGTCATAAACGGCCACAATTAGCTCGTCAAAAAGAACGGAAGCGCGTTTGATGAGGTCAATATGGCCGTAATGAATGGGGTCGAATGTGCCAGGGTAAATAGCGCGGACGGTGACAGTCATGGGAAGAAAACTCCTTGTAAAGAAGCCATAAGCTGTTAGCTGTAAGCCGTAAGCTTTTGGTTGGAAGTTGTGGTTGGTTGTAAAGAAGTCATAAGCTGTTAGCTGTAAGCCGTAAGTTTTTGGTTGGAAGTTGACCCTGCAATAGAGCTTCAGGCAATGGGCTTACAGCTTATGGCTCATAGCTTATAGCTCTCTTTAGCTAACATCTCCAGCGGAAGCCCAGAATGCTTGCACCCGCTCTTGGAGCAGGGCGTGCTCTGGCTGTTCTAGGTAGGGGTCGGCGGCGATGAGCTGTTCCGCTTCTTGGCGGGCGAGTTGAAGCATGGTCATGTCGGTCAGGGAAGCGAGTTTGAGTTCGGGCAGACCGCTTTGGCGGCGGCCAAAAAACTCACCTGGGCCGCGTAGCTCGAGGTCTTTTTCGGCCAATTGGAAGCCATCGTTGGTTTCTTCAAGAGCGGTGAGCCGTTCTTCGGCCTCGGGCGTGGTTTCGTCGGCGATGAGCAGGCAGTAGGATTGGTGTTGCCCACGGCCGACACGGCCGCGAAACTGATGTAATTGTGCCAAGCCAAACCGATTTGCTCCTTCGATAATCATGACGGTGCTGTTGGGCACATCCACGCCCACCTCGATCACAGACGTGGCGACCAGCACATCTATTTCCCCCTGCTTAAACTGACGCATCGCTTCCTCTTTTTCGTCAGATTTGAGCTTACCATGCACCAGACCGAGCCGCAGGTCAGGGAAAATCTCGTTTTGCAGACGTTCATATTCTTCCACGGCCGCGACCGCTTCGATTTTGTCTGATTCTTCGACCAGAGGACAAATGACATACGCCTGCTGTCCTTTTTGCACTTGGCCGCGCACAAAGGCATAGCCACGTTCCCGCTCGCGGGGGCGGAGCCAGTGGGTTTTGATTTCTTGACGGCCGGGGGGCATCTCGTCGAGGGCGGAAAAGTCGAGGTCGCCATAGAGCGAAAGTGCCAACGTGCGCGGAATGGGGGTCGCGCTCATGACGAGAACGTGTGGGGTCAGGCTGTTTGGCCCTTTGTCGCGCAGGGCGGCGCGTTGGTCTACGCCAAAGCGGTGCTGTTCGTCTATGACGGCTAAGCCGAGGTTGGCAAAGGTGACGCCCTCTTGAATAAGGGCGTGCGTGCCCACAATGATTTGGGCGGAGCCGTCGGCGATGGCGGTGAGCGCGTCTCGTTTGGCGACTGTGCCGAGACTGCCGGTGAGCAAGATTAGCTTGAGGCCGAGCGGCTCCATTAGTTCGGACAGCCCTTGATAATGTTGTTCGGCGAGGATTTCGGTGGGCGCCATGAGGGCGGCTTGGGCGTGGGGGGCGGCTGACACGGCCGTGAGCATAGCCGCCGCCGCCACAACCGTTTTACCCGCCCCCACATCCCCTTGGAGCAAGCGATTCATGGGCACATCACGCGCCATGTCGGCCGTGATTTCGCCGATGATGCGCTCTTGGGCGTTGGTCAGGGTGTAGGGAAGCTGGCTGATGAATTGGTCACGGAGGGGGCTGGTGAGGTCACACGGCCGTGCTGGTTCTGCTTGCCAATCCCGCCGCTGACCCATCATGCCCAGTTGAAGCAAAAACAGCTCATCAAAAATAACGCGCCGCCGCGCCGCGACCAACGCCTCGCCACTGGCGGGCAAATGGTTTTGATAAATGGCTTGGGGCAAACGGTACAAATTGAGCCGCTCGCACATCTCGGCTGGCAAGGGGTCGGGTAGAGCGGGGCCCCATTCCTCGACCACGCCGCGCATCATTTGGCGCAGGCGATGACTGCCCAACCCTTGGGTAAGCGGGTAAATGGGCACGATTGTGCCCGTGCGAAGCGAATCGAGCGAGAGCATTTCCCATTCGGGGTTGTTAAAAACGAGTCGTCCCAAATATTTGTCTACTTTGCCCTGCATGACAATGCGCAGGCCCGCTTTGAGCTTGTTGATGAGCCACGCCTGATTGAACCATGTGACCTGAATTTTGCCCGAGCCATCGGACACAACGGCGTGAATAATGGTTTGGTTGTGGCGGTTGCGTCGGGCGCGGACTTCCCACACCGTGCCAATGACCGTGACCTGTTCGCCATATTGCAAGCGGTTGATCGGCTTCATGACGCTGTAGTCGTCATAGCGACGGGGGAAAAGGTAGAGCAGTTCCCAAATAGTGGTCGCGCCGAGCTTGGCCAGCAGGCTCCCGATGCGGGGGCCGACGCCGTGAATAGCGGTGACAGGTTGATTGAGTCCAGCGGGGTTGGGGGCTTTGCGAGGCAGGTCTATGGCTGGCGGCGGCGGCGGAAGCTCGAAGGCGTCTTCGATGTCCTCTTCGTCATCTTCTAAGTCGTCGTCTTCATAATCAGAATCATAATCCTCATCGTCCGCGTCCTCCCAATCCTCTTCGTTTTCTAACTCTAACTCTAGTTCTTGCACCCGTTGTTGGACGACGACTTTTTCGCGGCGTTCGACGCGGGCGGTTTGCGGCGCGGGGGTACGGGTGGGGGTTTGGCGGGCGAGGCGGGCGGTGCGTTGCTCCAGTTTTTCGAGCAGGCGGTCTACGACGCGGGCGCGGGCTTCCCAGCCAGGAAGCTTGGCGTAATCGGTTAGGAGTTCGGCGGTTTGCTCGACAAAGGCGCGGTCGGCTTCGTCTATGGCTTCGTCGCGGGCTTGGCTGACCCAGAAGTTGACAAATTGACGGATGCCGCCGACCACGGCCGTGTTTTTGTACCCTTGTTTGGCTTCGAGTTGGAGGACGCTTTCAAGACGGTTAAAGGATTGGGCCATTTTATCAATTGACAATGAGTAATGAATAATGAACAAAAGGGGTTGAGCCGAGGGTGCGGTTTTGGCTTATAGCTTACGGCTTATAGCTTACGGCTTATAGCTTACAGCTTACAGCTTGCTGATTATACCCTGTTGGGGCGCATTTACACGGCCGTGACCACGACGATACCCAACGCTTTGGCGCCGACGTGGACGCCGATAGCGGGGCAGGCGATGGTGCGCAGGACTTCTACTTCGGAGGGAATGTGTGGTTCCATGAGTGCCTGCATCGCCTCGTAATCATCAGAGTTGCTGTTCAGCAAAGCGACATGGGTCATCTCGCCCGTGTTGGCCGCTAGCTCAATCATTTTGGCAATCGCTTTTTTGCGGGTGCGCACGCGGGTCGCTTGCAGGACTTCCCCTTCGTAGACGTGGATGAGCGGCTTGATGTTGAGCAGGCTACTGACCCCCATCTGGAGCCAGTTGACCCGCCCCCCGCGCCGCAGAGCATCGAGCGTTTCGACCATGCAGTAGGTGTGGCAGTGTGAACGCAGTTGGGTTAGATGGGCGATGATGTCTTCCATGCTTTTACCCGCAGAGGCCATACGCACGGCCGTGAGCACCTGAAACCCCAAGCCCATTGACAACTGCTTGGAGTCAAACAGCGTCACCTTGATTTTGTCCGTCGCCTCCGCGCCCAGCGTGGCATTGTTCAGAAAACTGCTAAACGTACTCGAGACGTGAATCGCCAAAACCTCGGTCGCGCCTTGTTCTGCCGCCTCTTCATAGGCTTGGGTAAACACGACTGGGGCAGGGGCGGCACTCGTGGGATGATGCTTGTAATGGGGCAAGTTGTCGTAAAACTCTTGCCGCGAAAGGTCGATGCCATCTTGATAGCTTTCATCGCCGATGTTGACATAAGAAGGAACAACAGTGATGTTGTACTCGGCTACCAACTCTTTGGGAATATCACAAGTGCTATCTGTTACGACCTTGATGCTCATGGTTGATGTCCCTCCTTAACTTAAATAGTGCGATGGTCTGGCTAGCTTGTATGCAGTTTACATCTTTATGGGGAACAATCCAACTTGTTTGGGGGGAGACGGTCAGTTGATTGCCTTGCTGGGGAAAGCAAAAAGGCCGCGACAAAGCGCGACCTTTTCATATTTTCTTCATTTTTGGTAACGACTGACCTAGCCACCACACGGCCGTGAACGACCACGCTACTCAATTGGGAAAAGCAGGCTAAAGCCGCATGAGGGCCGTTTCAGAGTCAGGATAAATTTCAAAGATGGAATCGAGGTTACGCAGGCGGAGCTTCACATCTGCGGCGTGGCTGAGGTGGGTCAGGGCGACAACGCCGCCAGCGGGGCGCACTTGGCGTAAAAGGCTCACGAGGGCACTGGTTCCGGCCGTGTCTATGAGGGTGACGCGGCTCATGTCAATAATAAGATTGTAGACTTCACGGGTGACCATGCGGCCGATTTCGTTGAGGAAGGCGGGGGCAGACATCACGTCTAATGGCCCATCAATGACTACGATTAAGCGGTGGAGATTTTGTTCGATTTTGATGTTCATCGCCATTTTCCTGATTTGGTAGTAGAGCGTATCTGTTTGCATCAGGGTCGTGACTGCTGACCAAGGGGAGGGTGTAACGTAGGCCACAATTTATTTGTAAACTTGACTTTATTGTAGGGGCGTCAGCTTTCTGCTTATCTTACAAACCATCGGGGCAAATCTGACGGCTTTGGGGGATCTACCTCTGGTGAAGGGGAAGAAACACGGCCGTGTTTCTGACAACACGGCCGTGAAAATAGCGTGAAACCTCAGTCCAGTTGCGCCGCCTGCAAGGCCAACCCGGCGGTCACACTGCCAAACGTGTTCGACTGCACCAGCCGTGCGGCGGGGAATTTTTGGCGCAAAATCATTTGAAAGAGGGGGATGAGCGACGAGCCGCCCGTGGTGACGATGGTGTCCACGGCCGTGTTTGCCACCCCGCTCTCGGTCAAAATGCGGCTTAGCCCCTGCTGAACCTGCGCTACCTCAGCCATAAACGTGCGTTGAAACTCCCGCCGCGTCAGGGGCACATCCAACTTGATGCGCTCGCTCAGGTGCAGATTGAATTGCGTTTCCTCGGCCGTGGATAAGGCTCGTTTGCTCCGTTCGATATGCTCAAAAAGCTGAAAGCCGTAATTTTTGGTCACCACCTCTTCCAGCGCGGCAAAAGCGGCGCGGTCGGAGCCAAACTGACGACCCCCGCGAATAACGGTCAAATTTTCAGGGCGGGAGAGTTGCGGGATGGTTTGCCAATGGCCGAGTAAGTTGGTCAGGCTGTGGGGAAAGGGCGACCCGTCCGCATCAATCACGGCCGTGGTGCCAAAATAACGCGCCACCTTGCCCCGCATCAAGGCCGTATCCAAATCATCCCCGCCGACCAGCACCCCCTGCGTCGCTAAAATATCGGGCGTTTGCCCCGGCTTTGCCCGCAGGAGGGTCATGTCCAGCGTGCCCCCGCCAAAATCAAAGACAAAAATCGTTTCGGGCTGGGTCAGCGTGTGGGTATAAAATCGCGCCGCCGCCAGCGGCTCCATCTCAAAGGCGATCTGCGTAAAACCAGCCAATTCTGCCGCTTCCCGCAGGCGTGTCTGCGCCAGGGCATCGGTAGCGGAGTCATCAGAAAAGCGCACGGGTCGCCCTAACAAAACTTCGGTCACTGGCTCGCCCAATTGCGCTTCGGCCTGCTGGCGCACATGGCGCAAAATAAAGGCGATTAGCTCCTGCACTCGATAATATTCGCCGAACAAATTGGTGCCGTGGTAGTCGGGGTCGCGCAGGGCGGTTTTGATGGATTGGATGAGTCGGCCGTGGGCGCTGACGTCTTCGGCCACGACCACGTCGTAAATGATGGTGATAGGGCCGTCGGGTTCCATGGGGCCACGCGCCAGTTGGGCGACGGTGTTTTCGAGCGTGCCGACCCGTTTGTCTTCAAAGCGGACGATGCGCCCCGTGTCTTCGCGCAGGTAGGTCTCCACGGCCGTGCGGCCGAGCAAACATTCTTGGTCACGGGTCATGTAGAGCATCGAACGCAGGAGGGTACTGTCTTCGTTTTGGTTATCTAGGGGAATAAAGTACGGCACACGGCCGTGGACATAAGCCGCGCTCGTATGCGTTGTCCCAAAATCAACTCCAATCTTCATCACAAATCATCCTCCCCGACTAAAGAAACTCAGCGCGGGCACTGTTTGGCACACCGCCTCAAATACGTTAATCTTGGGCAAAATACCAGCCAAAACGCATAGGCTAACACAGGTAACCACAAGCCTGTGCGCTTACTTGCCCATTTCTAATCATTACCGACTGGCTCGCCAACTATCCTATTTGTACGATGAATTGTTGACTTTTTTTGTGCATGTTATACAATAGCCCTGTATTTCTCTTCTTAAACCTGTACAAGCTACCCAGCTAATCGTAAACCTGATTCCCACTACTTCCCAGGCCACCGACTAGCTGGGTAGTCCCTTTTTAGGGCACAGTCACCTCTACCAATATACGAATGAAGATGGTAACCGTTCAATCTCTTGAGTAAGACCCTCTGGATGTTTAGTCAAAATATGATTCAACTCCCGAGAAAAACCCTTAGGGTCGGGATGCTTACTGAAGATGAAGAGAAAACCCACCGAGCCACCACAAACACCCATCATGATGTGCAAATTCTCAATAATTCATGGTGACTCTTTGCCCATAAACGGGGCCAGCGAGTAACCATCTTGACAAAACGTGATGGGTGACATCTAAAACCGCTCCTCCCCATAAAATCCCAAAAATATGTATTGGTCACGAATTATAAAACCACAAAGAACGCAGAGAACACAGAGATCCTCTCGAGAAAAACTCCGCGCTCTCCGCGCCCTCCGCGGCGAATTCTTTGTGCGAGTAGCTCGTGACCAACACAAAAATCCCAAAAACAGTTAGGAGTAATGAATGTCCGTAAAAATTGAAAGAATCCTAGAAAAAGAAGTCGCTGAAAACCTGAACCCCTTTGCCATTGCCCAAGAACAGTTAGATATGGCCGCTGAAGTGTTGGGGTTAGATGAAGATATGCACCTGTTTTTACGCCAGCCCATGCGTGAATTTCACTTCACAATTCCCGTGCGCATGGATGATGGGCACACCCGCATTTTTAATGGGTATCGCGTGCAGTACAACGATGCGCGTGGCCCCGCGAAAGGGGGAATTCGTTTCCATCCTGATGAAACGATAGACACCGTGCGTGCGCTTGCGGCGTGGATGACTTGGAAAACGGCCGTGTCTGATGTGCCGCTCGGCGGAGGCAAAGGGGGCGTCATTTGCAACCCCCGCGAAATGTCCACAGGTGAACTGGAACGGCTCAGCCGGGGGTATATTCGTGCCATTACTCCCTATATTGGCATTGACCGCGACATACCCGCACCCGATGTGAACACCAACCCGCAAATCATGGCCTGGATGCTGGATGAGTTTGAAAAAATGACGGGGCGGCATCAGCCCGGCGTGATTACCGGCAAGCCGATTGAGCTAGGAGGTTCGGCTGGGCGTGGCCCTGCGACGGCGATGGGGGGCGTGATTACGATTCGGGAAGCGGCGCGGATTTTGGGACTAGAGCCGCATATTTCGACGATGGCCGTGCAGGGTTATGGCAATGTGGGCGCGGCCGCGCACAAGTTGGCGGTCGAGGTGCTGGGCATTCGCGTGGTGGCGGTGAGTGATGAGTTTGGGGGCATTTATAATCGGGATGGGTTGGATCCCAAAAGTGTGGCTCAGCATGTTCGTCGCCACGGCCGTGTGGGTGGCTATCCTAACGCCGAAGAAATCAGTAACAGCGATCTACTCGAGCTAGACGTAGACATTTTGGCCCCTGCCGCCATCGAAAACCAAATCACTGGCCATAACGCCCACAACATCAAAGCGGAAATCATCGCCGAATTTGCCAACGGCCCCACCACGCCCGACGCCGACGTTATTTTGAACGAAAAAGGCATCTACATTATCCCCGACTTCCTGTGCAATGCGGGCGGCGTTATCGTTTCCTACTTTGAGATGGTGCAAAACAGCTACCAACTGTACTGGACAGAAGAGCAGGTCAATTTACAGTTGGACGCCAAAATGACCCAAGCGTTTCAAGCGGTACACGGCATGGCGCAAGAAACGGAAGTGAGCAACCGTATCGCCGCCTATTTGGTTGCCGTGAATCGTGTCGCTGGCGCGACCCGCCTGCGCGGCTGGGTGTAGCCGTTCTGGTCGAAAGTCGAAGAAGTTCAACTTTTTTAAAAAGTTGAACTTCCTGTCCCCTGCTCGCCAAGAACAAATGTTCTTGTTTGTTCAAGCCAAAAGTGGTATCATTTGCTACCAAGATTATTTAACTATTTACACTCAACCTAGGAGGGGCAAACCATGTATCAAAAGCTTATTGTTGTGGGAAACCTTGGGGGCGACCCCGAAATGCGATATATGCCTGACGGCACGGCCGTGACCAGTTTCAGCATCGCTACCAATCGCCGCTGGAACAATGCTCAAGGACAACCAGTAGACGAAACCACTTGGTTCCGCGTCAGCGTTTGGGGCAAACGGGCCGAAGTGGCTAACCAATACCTGACCAAAGGCAGTAAAGTTCTCGTTGAAGGCCGTCTAAAGCCTGATATGAATACGGGCGGCCCTCGTCTCTGGACTCGTCAAGACGGGACAGTGGCTAGCTCCTTTGAAGTGACCGCCGATAATTTCTCCTTTGTGGGGACACGGAACGATGATGGCGGGGGGAGTGCTGGCTATAGCGGCGGTGGCGACCAATCTTCTTATGATGGCCCCACGGCCGTGGAAGAAGACGACATTCCCTTCTAGGGCAATGAACAATGCGTAATGAGCAAAAAGCTTGTTGGCTAGTGCGGTAGCCTTTTGCTATAGCTTCATTACGTTGATACCGACGAAAAAAGAGAGCCGTGGTCAACAAGACCACGGCTCTCTTTTTTTGTAAGCGTTCAGCCAGTCAGCTAAATTGCGTACCAAACTTGATTTTTTCAGCTCGATAACAGACTGTTTGACGAGTCGCTTCTTGTTTTAGGCTACTCAGCCACCCGAGTATGACCAAATTGTGTCGAGAGAAACAAGCTGATGTGCTGACTTGCGAAGACGCTGAACGCTTACGGGGTGAATTGCTGACAAAAAGCCAAGCAGATTACCCAAAACGGCCGTGTCTCGTTATAGTAAAGCGTGGCTAGGTGTGCCCCTTGCGCCCTGCCCATTGCACCTTGAACGATGAACCCTGCCCCACCAAACAATACCTTCGCCAATTTATGGGTCTACAGGGGCATGAATTCCACCGAGAGTCATAATTTTGGCAAAAAATTGGTCGATTAATAATTCGTTCGGCGATTCTCAATACCTTCGCCAAACATTTGAGCTAAAAAAGTGAAAA
>JBGTIZ010000363.1:0-14268 GCA_041745395.1 Promineifilaceae bacterium (SeqCode)
GCAACACGGCCGTGGGCAACACCCCGCGCCATTTGTACCAGCCAAAAGCCAGCAAACTAGCGTAAAGCAAAAGTGCCCCCGCGTGACCAAACAGACTAATAGCCGGGCCAGAACTGGCCGCCATTTCGTAGCCGAGGCGGGTGCTGGTCGCGGGAAAATTGAGGTTGAACTTGAGAAAGTCGAGCGCATTCCCCAAAATAAGCTGACCGATGATAATCACGGCCGTGAGAATCAAGTAGGGGAAAAAAGCGACGGCCAGCGATTTCGCCTGAAACGGCGTTGTGCTGGTCGTGCGCCACCGCGCCAGCGGAATAGCCACCAGCAAACCGACCGCCCCCGCCCCAAACGAGGCCAAGCTCCACAGCCCCGCCACGGCCAGAATCCATTGGGTGACGGCCATCACCGCGCCGATGACCACGAGTAGAAACCACCCTTCCCGTAAAGCCTGCCACTGGTTGAATGTCCACAGGACAACGAAGCCGCAGAGTAAACAGGCGATGCCCATGTACACGGCCGTGGGGCTAGCCAAAACCTCTCCCGGCAGACCCGAGGCGGCTATCAGGGCAAAATAAGAGGAGCCAAGCGAGCCAAAGGTCACGGCCCAAGCGTGCCCAATCAGGGCGGCGGCCACGGCCACCACGGGCGCAAAGCCCAGCCCGACCAGCAGGGGTGCGACCACGGCCGCCGGCACGCCAAAACCAGACGCGCCCTGCAAAAAGGAGCCAAATACCCACGCCAAGAGCAACACTTGGGTCGTTTTTTCGGCGGCGACTTTGGGCAATTCTTGGCCGATGGCCGTAATGACGCCCGCGTCGTTGACGACGTGGTAAAGCAAGAGGGCCATCCAAATGATATAAAGCACGTAGAGGCTGAGCAGGAGGGCACGGCCACTGGCGATAAGTAAAATCTGGGGAGTGGCGCCGAAGAAGATGAGGGCAATAACCACGGCCGTGAGCCAGCCCACGGCCCCAGCTTTACTGCCGTCCCAGTTGCGTCCAATCATGAGGTATAGAACGGCGGCTAGAGGGAGGAGGGCGAGAAGGAACATGTAGGAGTAACGAGTGACGAGCGATGAGCGATGAGTAAAGGGCGGGCTGACCGACTGACAGACTGAATGACTGAATGACTGAAAGACTGACCAGCCTCGCATTGTAATCTATGCGGGCTGGAACACAAAAAAACACGGCCGTGGAAAGTTTTTCCACGGCCGTGTAACTCTGGCAATTTCAAGCAGGACAAGAACGCCCCCTCAGCACTCATCGCTCATCGCTCAGCACTTCAAAACCTTAATCTCTTCCCCGCAACAAAAACGTCGCAGAATACGCCACCTGTAAGACCGCTTGCAGGGCGGCGGCGACGTAGGTCAGGGCGGCGGCGTCGAGGACTTTATTCACCCCTTCCATCTCGTTGCCGGCCAAGAAACCTTGGCGCACGAGCAGGGTTTTGGCGCGTTTGGTAGCGTCGAACTCGACGGGCAGGGTAACAACGGCAAACACGGCCGTGGTCGCAAACAACAGCACCCCACCCCATGCCAGCATATACCCAAACGGCGAATCCATAAACATCATCAGCATAAAGCCGCCAAAAAAGAGCCAGACGCCCAAGCGACTGCCCAGTGATGTAACCGGCACAAGTGCCGACCGCAGTTTAAGCGGCGCGTAGCCCACTTGATCCTGAATGGCGTGCCCCGCCTCATGCGCGGCAATGCCTGCCGCCGCCACGCTCTGCGAATCATACACGTTCGAGCTGAGCCGCAGGGTTTTATTCCGTGGGTCATAATGGTCAGTCAACATACCGTCTACTTTTTCCACGACCACATTTTGCAATCCTTCGGAATCAAGCATTTGGCGAGCCACTTGTGCCCCAGTTAGGCCGCGTGACGTGCCCACTTTAGAATATTTGTTGAAAGCGCGGCTCACTTTGCTCTGCGCCCACAGGCCCAACAAAAGCGGGGGAATCGCAAATAAAAAGTATAGTGGGTCAAAAAACATGGTCTTGCTCCTCGTTTCGTTTCTAGTTTAGGGGAATGGTTAGTTGATTAGGTAAACGCTTACGCTCAAAGTAACAAACTATTGGTACGCTTTACGTAAAGGGACGGATGCTTAGGATGGTGAAGACGGGTACACTTAGCCACAGTTAAGCAATCGTGCCTAATATTGTACCAAAATAAAACGGCACACGGCCGTGGATTTGTTACAATTCCCCCACAGTTGCTCCTCAGCAGTTCAGCTTGCTTTTCTGGCTCTTTCCTTTCAAGGAAGACAGTTATGAATATCAATCAAACCATCCTGCCGCTCGCATTGCCCGACGGCCTGACCCTACGCCGCGCCACGGCCGCCGACGCTCAGCCGCTGGCCGAATTCAACGCCAAAATCCACGGCGAAGACCCCGACGATGCGGCCATGATTTACCATTGGACAGAAGACCTGTTCAGCGTGCGCGAAACGCATCCCACCACCACTCCCGCCGACTTTACGATAATCACCACCGCCGACGGGCAGATTGCCTCCTCCCTCTGCACCATCCCCCAAACGTGGACATACGCTAGTGTGCCGTTCCCCGTGGGGCGCATTGAGTTGGTCGGCACGTTGCCTGCTTATCGCGGCCGAGGGCTAGTGCGCTTGCAGATGAATATCCAGCACCAGTGGGGTGACGAACGGGGCGACCTGATGCAGGTTATCTCAGGAATTCCCTGGTATTACCGCCAATTTGGGTACGACATGGCTCTCGATATGGGCGGCGGACGACGCTATGTGTGGGAGCGGCGGGACAACCTCAAACACCTCAAAAAAGAAGAGGAGGCGTATACGTGGCGACGCGCCACGCTAAACGATTTACCTTTGCTCCAACAGCTCTATGCGCGGCATTGTGCAGACACTCTCATCAACAGCGTGCGCAGTGACGCCGAGTGGCGGCATGAGCTAACGGGACACCATGAACGCTCGATTCAGTTTCGCCACTGGTGGATTATCACCCACAAAACGCTAGGAGATGTGGCCTATGTGCAATTTGCGGTTTGGGGGCAAAATATTTTTGTGCATGAAACGGCCGTGGTTCCTGGTCACTCTCTGCGGGCGGTCGCCCTGTATCTGACGCGCATGTTCAAGGGATACGTTAATTTGCGGCGGGAAAAGGTGAAAAATGAGCCGCCGATTACGGGGTTGCTCTTTCGACTCGGCCGTGACCATCCTCTTTATCACGCCTACGGGCGGCAAATTGACCGTCTGGAACAGCCGTATGCGTGGTATGTACGCCTGCCCGATTTGGCCCGGTTCATCCAGCATGTGCAACCGTTGCTGGAGGCGCGGCTGGCGGAGAGCGTCATGGCGGGGCATACGGGCAACTTACGGCTGAACTTTTTCCGGCAGGGCACGCTCCAGCTTGATTTTGCCGAGGGCAAATTAGCCCAGATGGAACCGTATGAGAAGAAGGAGATGGCAGATGGGGACGCCCATTTCCCTGATTTGCTCTTTAACCAGCTTGTGTGTAGTCGGGCAACTTTGGCCGAATTAAACGAGACGCACGCGGATTGTTATGGCTCACCCGAAGCGGAGATTTTACTGGGGATTTTGTTCCCCAAGGCAGTTTCACGGCCGTTGGGGTTAGGATAAGTAGGGAAAAAGTGCTCAGCGATGAGCGATGAGTGTATTGTCCACACGGCCGTGTTATTGTCGTATAAACCAGCGAATGAGAGGATTTTTGTCATGCACCAATTAACGATTCAGCTATCTGATGACCTATTCACGACCCTGCAAAAGCAGGCGGAAGCCTCCCACACTGAGTTGAATCTTATGGTTCAACACTCTCTACGAGCGGGTTTGCCCCCAACACTAGAGCAAGTACCTGTTCGCTTTCACGCAGATTTACTAACGCTTAACCAGTTAGATACGATTACATTACAGCGGATTAGCCAACTTGATCTAAACGAGAACACGGCCGTGCAATACAGTACTTTATTGGAAAAACATCAAGCCGAATTACTCACCCCCGCAGAGCAGAAACAGTTAGAAACATGGCGCGAAGAAGCTGACTTGCTCATGTTTCGCCGTGCCTATGCAACCGCTTTGTTGAAGTGGCGGACTCAAGCTGGACTATTGAAAAACTAATTCGACACGATGACAACCCGTTATATTTCAGCAACCCTACGCCAATCCATTATTGCCGAAGCAAATGGTATCTGTGGTTATTGCCAAACAGCACAGAAAATTATCGGGCGACCAATGGCTATAGACCACCTGATTCCCATTGCTAAAGGTGGTCTGACTGAGCGAGACAACCTTTGGCTATCTTGTCGTCGTTGTAATGAATTTAAGGGAGCAAAAACTGAAAAAGTGGATCCCGTATCGGGCTTAGCTGTTCCCTTATATAATCCCCGACATCAATCTTGGACAGTCCATTTTGCGTGGGATCAGACAGGAACCCTCATTGTTGGCCTCACGGCCGTGGGACGAGCCACTATTATCGCTTTACGTCTAAACAATGAGGAAATTGTCGGTGCGCGTTCGTTATGGGTGATGGCTGGATGGCATCCACCAACGTTAGAATGAACAGTCCTTGAACCCTGCACCCCGCACCATGCCCCTTTTTACCCCCATTCTCGCCCGACAGGGCACAATTATCCTCGATGGTGGCTTGGCGACAGAGCTGGAGCGGCGCGGCTATGATTTGGCTGACCCGCTCTGGTCGGCGCGGCTATTGCTGGAGGAGCCAGAAGCGATTGCGCAGGTGCATCGGGATTATTTGTGGGCGGGGGCAGATGTGCTGATTACGGCTAGCTATCAAGCAACGGTGGCGGGTTTTATGGGGCGCGGGCTAAGCGAAGAAGAGGCGGTAGCGTTGTTGCAGTCGGCGGTTCTGCTGGCGCAGGGGGTGCGGGACGATTTTTGGGCGACGTATCAACAAAATGAAGGTAGAGGGGAAAGACACGGCCGTGTTTACCCCCTCATCGCCGCCAGCATCGGCCCCTACGCCGCCTATCTGGCCGACGGCTCCGAATACACAGGGCAGTATGATTTAGACGAGGATGGGCTGTATGATTTTCACTGCCGCCGCTGGCAGTTACTCGTGGACACCCAGCCAGATTTACTGGCTTGCGAGACGATTCCCAACGCGGCCGAAGCGCGGGCGTTGGTCCGTTTGCTGGCTGAGACGCCGGGCGTCTCAGCTTGGTTTAGCTTTGCCTGCCGCAACGGCCGTGAAATAAGTGACGGCACGCCGCTGGCAGAAATAGCAAGCTATTTGGACGGATTGGCCAACATTCGCGGTCAGATCACGGCCGTGGGGGTGAACTGCACCGCCCCCCGCTTTATACCCGCGCTCATCCAAGAGCTACAAAGCGTGACCGATTTGCCCATCGTCGTCTACCCTAACTCAGGTGAAGAATATGATCCCATAGCGAAAGTTTGGCGCGGGCAATCAGTGGCTGAGGAGTACGGTACACACGGCCGTGAGTGGCGCAAACTCGGCGCGGCCATTATTGGCGGCTGTTGCCGCACCCGCCCCGCCCATATTCGCGCCCTCAGCGATAGACTCAAACGCATGAAAAATGAGTAAGGCGTCATGAATAAAACAACAACAACGATTCTAGGCGTGGCCGAGGCCGCGCTGTATGTAGCTGATCTGGCGCGAGCGGTCGCCTTCTATCACGACGTGCTGGGGTTGCCCCTCACCATGCAGTTTGACGATACCGCTTTTTTGCAGACGGGTGAAAACTCCACCCTCATTTTGTTTGACCGCCAAGCCCTGCGCACCCGCCAGAGCGTCATTCCCGCCCACGGCGCGGAGGGCGCGGGGCATGTGGCTCTGGCCATTCCCCCCGAGCAAATGGGCGCGTGGCGAGCGCGATTAACGGCGCACGAAATCGCCATTGAACATGAGCAAGATTGGCCGGGCGGCACACATTCCCTTTATTTCCGCGACCCCGACGGGCACAGCTTAGAGCTGATTGATGGAAGCCATTATCCCAATCTATGGACTAAATTAGTTTAGGTAAGCTTTCAGATAGTCAGCTTGTCAGTTAGTCAACGACCTAAACTTCGTACCAACCGCGCTTATTTCAGGTTAGCAAACGCTTTGCAGGCCGTTTGGTCGGGCAACCATGACCAACCTGTGTTGTGCAACTGAACGGCTACAAATAGAAAAGGAGTAGACATGGTTAACACAGAAAAGGAATTAGAACGGCTCAATGCCCTTTATGGTTATGATATTTTAGGCACGCCCGCAGATGGGGCGTTTGACCGGATCACAACCTTAGCGGCACAAATTTTCCAAGTGCCGATTGCCCTCATCACGCTCGTGGATGAAGACCGCATTTGGTTTAAATCCAGTCACGGCTTGGATATGGAAGAAATAGACCGTGACCCGGGGCTGTGCGCCTCGGTCATTATGAGCGATGAAGCGTATGTGGTGTACAACGCCTTGGAAGACCCACGCACGCTGGCTAATCCACTGGTAGCCGGAGAGCTAGGGCTACGTTTTTATGCCGCCGCGCCGCTCATTACGCATGAAGGCTATCGGCTGGGCACAATCAATATTATTGATCTAGAGCCGCGTGAATTTGATGAGCGAGGAAAAGCGATGCTACATCAGCTAGCCGGCATTGTGATGGAACAAATGGCGGTGCGCCACTCGGCACGACAAATGGCAACAAGCTTGCTGGAAACCCTGCAAAAGGCACGTACTCCAAATGAACTCAATGAATTTATCACGGTTTGCGCGTGGACAAAAAAGGTGAAGTTTGATAATGATTGGATTTCGTTTGATGAGTTTTTAGTCAATAAAATGGGGCTGAAAGTATCGCATGGGATGAACCCCGAGGCGATGGAAGCGTTCCTAGCTGGAAAAAATGAAGTGAAAAACACTCTTTCCAGCGAGGCGTGGCCTGCGGCCACGCCGAAGCAGAACTGTAACGGGAAGTAATATTTAGACGATTACCAAGTGGATGGCTGAAGAAAAACAGATGAATTATTTAGGCGAAATGGCCGCATTGGCGACCTCTTTTTTTTGGTCGCTAACGGCCATTTTTTTTGCATATAGCGGGACAAGAATCGGCTCCGGGGTGGTAAATCGAAGCCGTTTGCTGTTTGCGCTGATTTTGCTGGTGGTTAGCCACTTGGTGCTAGAGGGGTCGCTTTTTCCATGGGGGGCGGAGCCGTATCGCTGGGGCTGGCTGGCCGTTTCTAGTCTGTTTGGCTTGGTGCTGGGGGATACGTTTTTGTTTTATGCGTTTGTGCTGATTGGGCCGCGCCTTTCGACGCTGATGATGGCGACCGTGCCGATTTTCAGCGTGCTGGGGGGCTGGATTTTGCTAGGCGAGCGCATTGGCACTTATGAGGGGTTGGGTATTTTGCTAACCATGTCGGGCGTGGCGTGGGTGGTGACGGAGAAGCGAGCGCCTTTGTTAGAGGCGAAGACAAAAACCACGGCCGTGACTACCCCCCTTTTGCCCGTGCCAGACGACACCGATCGCCAATATATGCTGGGCATTCTGCTCGCCCTAGGCGGGGCGGCGGGGCAAGCCATTAACCTCATTACGGCCCGCTTTGGCATGGATGACGGCTTCTCCACCCTGTCTGCCTCGCTCATTCGCCTGCTCATTGCGACTGTGGTCTTGTGGGCTTTGGCCGGCGTGCGCGGCGAAGTGCGCTACACCTTTCGGCAATGGTCAGACAAATTGGCTTTTCGCGCCATGCTGGCGGGCACGGTTGTGGGGCCATTCTTAGGCATTTGGGCGTCGCTGGTGGCGGTACAGTATGCGCGGCTAGGCATTGCCGCCACGCTGATGGCTCTGCCGCCTATTTTTGTTATTCCGCTGGAGTGGGCGATGTATAAAAAGCCTGTCAGCGGGCGGGCTATCATGGGTACGCTGGTCGCCATCGCGGGCGTGGCGGTGATTTTTTTGCTGGGCGGTAGCGGGTGAGGGGGAGGGAGAGAGGGAGAGAGTAAGGGAGTAAGAGATCGCATATTTCTGAGCCTACTGAAAAAAAGTGCTGAGCGACGAGCGATGAGTGGGCTTTGAACATATCGTAATTTGTCCTTTTTGCAGGATACCCATTTCTTCCTTCTTCCCTCTTCCTTGATCATTTTTTCTTGGCGTGGATGATTTGGAGGAATCCACGGCCGTGGTTTTGAACATCGGCGAGGTGAAAACCAGCGGCCGCGACAGACACGGCCGTGTCTCGGTTCAGGTGACATTCCCCCTGTAGAGCAAACCAGAACGGATGCACCCAATCCGTCACGGTGCGCGAGATAAGACCTTGGCCGCGCACATGCTCCAGCAAGAGCAGTTGCCCGCCGGGGCGCAACACGCGCCCAATTTCGCGCAGGGCTTGGGCGGGGTCAGGAATGGAGCAAAAGACGAGTGTGGCCACGGCCGTGTCAAAGCTGTGGCTGGCAAACGGCAGGCATTGCGCATCCGCCGTGCAGAGCTGGCCGTGGGGCAGTCGCTCTTGGCGCATCCAAGCCACGCGGGCAGGGTCGAGGTCAAAGGCGGTTACACGGCCGTGGGGCGGATAAAAATCCACATTCAGCCCCGTGCCCACCCCAATCTCCAAAATTTCGCCCGTCGTCCGCGCCCACGTTGCTCGCCGCAACCGCCGCAGGCTAAATTTATCCAACCAAGTCATGCCTCGGTCAAACCGCTCTGCCTGCACAGACGCCTCTTGGCGCAAAGGTGATGATTCATTAAGATGCGTCATAAAATTCCCCAAGAGCCAAAGATCTAAGCCAACTCGCTCAAAATCACGGTATAATCTACGCTAACAGTCCATCACGCTATCCGCTTATGCTTGGCAAACAACGCCAACTGACTGACAAACTAACCAACTGAATATCCCCTACTCAAGGAGAAACATTATGGGCATTGTAGAACTTCTCATCGCCTTTCTGCCAGTGATATGTGTTTTAGGTGTCCCGCTACTCATTTTCATTGCCATGGGCGTACGCGTCGTGCAAGAGTATGAACGGGGCGTTATTTTTCGGCTCGGCCGTGTGCTGGGGCGTCCCAAAGGGCCAGGTCTATTCATTCTCATCCCCTTTATTGACCGCATGAGAAAAGTGGATTTGCGCACAATTACGATGGATGTGCCCACCCAAGAGGCCATTAGTAAAGACAATGTGACCGTGCGGGTCAACGCGGTCGTCTATTTTAACGTGGTCAACCCTAACGCGGCCGTGATTAACGTCGAGGATTACCAACGCGCCACCTCCCAAATGGCCCAAACCAGCCTGCGCAACGTTATCGGCCAATCCTCACTTGACCAAGTGCTCTCTGACCGAGAAGCCATCAACGACCAACTGCAAGTCATCTTAGATGAAGCTACCGAACCTTGGGGCGTCAAAGTTACCATTGTCGAAATCAAAGACGTGGAGCTAAACTCGCAAATGATTCGCGCCATGGCGCGTGAAGCAGAAGCAGAGCGGGAACGTCGCGCCAAGGTCATTCATGCCGAAGGCGAAATGCAGGCGTCCGAAATGCTGGCCGACGCCGCCCGCGCTATGAGCCGTGAACCCGGAGCCATGACCCTGCGCTACTTGCAAACCCTCGTTGATATTGGCGTCGAGCAAAACACGACAACTGTTTTCCCCATTCCTGTCGAGTTGTTCACCATGTTACTGCAACCCAAAGATGGGGCGAGCGAAAAGCTCATGCCACAGGTTAAAATAAACAATCCCTCAACCACAACGCCACCGACCACAACTGATTAGACCTGTAAAAACCCCAGGCAGTTGGCGTCTCGGCTCAGTTAAGAAGCTCTAAATAGCGGAGAGGATGGTTGCCTTTACCCGCGTCAATTACCTAGAATACGCGACGTCTCGCTTCTGTGGCAAGGCGTCGTTTTTTTTGTGATTACATATATCAAAACTTACCGTTTGGGAAAAATCTGTGTCTCATAATCGCTGGTTATCTTTCTTACTCCTGTCTACGCTCCTGATTTTCGTGAGCAGTGGCTGTACGCTCTTAGACCCCCCAGCCGTGGTTATCCCCACCCCCCTGCCTACTGCCCCTTCCATCCAACAAACATTGATTAACCAGCAAGATATTGTGACCGACCCCGTCGGCAGTATCGTCCCCAATATTGACCGCGACCTAGACACGCTCATGAATGCCGTATCGCAACAGCAATTAATGGCTTATGTGCAAACGCTGGAAAGCTTTGGCACGCGCAACTCATTTAGCGATACGCAACGGGAGGATTGGGGCGTGGGGGCGGCTCGCCGCTGGATTTACACAGAGTTTTCGCGGGTGGGCGAGACCAGCAACGGCCGTTTGCAGGTGCGTTTTGATGATTTTCCCCTTAACTTGAGTGGACTAACCAGTAATCAGCAAAATGTGATTGCCGTCTTGCCGGGCACGGCCGAGGCCAATCAAGTTATCATTATTATGGCTCACTACGACACACGGCCGCCCGACATGTTCGATGGCATCAGCCGCTCCCCCGGAGCCAACGATAACGGCGCGGGAGTTGCCTTGCTCATCGAAACGGCCCGCCTGCTCAGCTCCCGCCAATGGAACCAAACCATCATTTTTGCCGCGCTGGCCGCCGAAGAGCAGGGAACGTTTGGTGCCAAAAATCTGGTACAAAATCTCATGCTAGACAATGTGCAGGTCGTCGCCAGCATTAACTATGATGGCGTGGGGGGCAATCCTGGTATTCCACAGTCCATCCGCCTCTTTGCCCCAGACCTCGTTCAGTCTAACTCTGGCCAAGTAGCACGTTATTATGATTATCTTGCCCGACTCTATATGCCCACTTTTCCGATTACCATTATTGACGCCATTGACAGGGAAGAACGCTGGGGAGACCACCGGGAGTTTATCTTTGCGGGCATGCCCAGTATGCGCCTGACCCAATCCGTCGAAGACCCTAGCTACATCAATTCAACGCGAGATAGTTGGACAGCCCTTGATTTTAATTACCTCGAGAAAGTAACTAAAATGACCGTAGCCATTGTAGGCAACATGGCGGGTGCGCCGCCACGGCCACAGCCGCCGCTCATTGTGCCTATGGCCGCCACGGGCACGTATCTTTTTACGTGGGATGTGCATCCCCAAGCGGCGGGCTATGCGCTTGCGCTCCGCCCTGTTGACCAGACCACTTACCCGCGCTTTCGTTTTGTGAGTGCGGTGGATGCGGGCAATGTGGCTCTGACGGGAATTGATGTGAGTCAGGATTATATGGTCAGCTTTGCACCGCTGGATGCGAATGGGCGTCTGGGATTGTTTTCGCTAGAAGTGACTTTACCACGGCCGTGAGCCAATCCTTAATGGTAGCCGTTCAGCGTCTCAGCCAGTCAGCACCTCAGCTTTAGCTAGCTGACTGGCTGAAATGCTGACTAGCTGAACGCTTACCCCTAGTGAAAGGTTCGCAAAGATTTTCCAGTCGCTACAAAGATTAGGGTCGCTATGCTATAATCTGACCAAATAGCTTTGTATAGTGGCGTCGCCTTCTCACAAACTTAAACGCACACAATTCCCTTATCACCGCAACCATAACAACACAGCTCCCCTTACCCTATGGATAGCCAACGCATCTTAGTCATTGATGACAGCCGCGAAATCGTCCGTCATCTCACCAAACAAGTTCTGCCCACCTTTGGCTTTGAAGCTATTTCCGCTTCCGATGGCGCAACTGGTTTCAAAATGATCCGCTCTGAGCGGCCAGATTTGGTCATGCTTGACCTCAATCTGCCCGAAATGAACGGCTTAGACGTGCTTCATGCGTTGGCGCGAGAATCAGTCTCCACTCCCGTTATCCTCATGACTGGGTATGGCTCCGAAAAAGACGCCATCGAAGCGTTTCGGCTTGGCATTCGGGACTATTTGGTCAAGCCGTTTACTGTTGATGAAGTCATCGAAACGATTAACAAGGTACTCGAGCAAGAAAAACAGCGCAACGGCAACAGCGAACGGCTGGCCGAAGATGTGCGCCGCCTCAAAACCGATATTTCCCGCCTCGTCAACGAAACCAACACGCTGTTCAGCATCGGCAAAGCGGTCGCCTCTTTGCTGGACGTAAACAAAGTGGTCGAACGAGTCTTAGAAGCGGCCATTTATCTGACCAACGCCGAAGAAAGTACGATTTGGGTTCATAATCGGGAAACAAACGACCTGCGAGCCTTCGCCAAAAAGGGGCACGACAAAAAATTACTCCCCGTCAACCTAGACAAACGTGACTCTATCGCCGCCGAAGTGCTACGCGAAGGGCATCCCATTCGCAAGATGGCCTTTTCTGGCGGTGGTATCAAGATTCAGACGGGCTTTTTGGCCCGCGCCGTTTTGTATGTGCCCCTTTCAGTACGAGGCGTCACCATTGGGGTACTGAGTGTCAGTAATTTACGCGCCCCACGGCCGTTTACAGAGCGTCATGAGTTTTTGCTCGCCATTTTGGCTGATTATGCCGCCATCGCCCTCGAGAACTCCCGCGCCTTCCAAGCCACTGACAAAGCCCTCTCGATTGGCATGGATGAGCTAAAAACGTTGAACCGCATCACCCGCGCCGTCACCTCCCATCTGGGCATGCGCGACATTGTGCAGTTGACCATCAAGCAAATTCACGAAAGCTGGAAAGTCCACGCCGCCTCCTTGTGGCTGTACGACGAAGCGCGTCAAACCACCCGTATCCTGACCAATATTGGTACCGAAGACGAAGATATTTTGTCTCGTTTTGAAGTGCCTGTGGGCAAAGGGTTTGTGGGGCATGTGGTGCGCACGGGCAAATGGATTTACACCAACGAAGTGGATGACCATCCCCTGCATTACAAAGTGATTGACCTTGAGACGGGGTTTACGACCCGCTCGTTGCTGTGCGTGCCGCTCATTTTCCGTGACAAAGTAATGGGCGCGTTACAGTTGGTCAACAAGCTGAATGGCAAATTTGACGAACGGGATGTGGAGCGGGCGCGGTCGATTGCCTCGGCCGTGGCGATTGCCATCAGCAACGCGCAACTGTTTGAAAAAGCGGAACATCGCCAAAGGCAGTTGGAGGCGACGCTGGAGCATACGGGGACGCCCATTGTGTTGGTGGATGAAAACAATCGGCTGATGCTCATGAATCAGCCGGCTCGCTTGTTAATGAGGGTAGACACCACGGCTCTCGGCCATCTGGCCACGCAAATCATCAAAAACTCAGTCATTCAAGAGTTGTTAACGCAACCGCATGTAGACGGTACAGTGCAAGAGCAGTTGCACATGGCGGATGGTACGGTGTGGCACTATACGCTGGCTCCGATTGAAAATAAGGGTGGCCGTATTTTGGTTCTGCATGATGCGGCCCAGGCGGAACAAATCAAGCACATGGTGACGGAAAAGATAGCGCAAAACATCATACGGCCGTTGGCACAAATTCAGGAAGCGGTCAATGACCTATCAGCCGCGGGTGTTTCGCCAGATGCGGTTGATGAGTTAAACAGTGCCTTGACCTCGTTGCGCGGACAGGTACAACATTCCACCACGGCCGTGCGCAAAGCCAACAGCACGGCCGACTAACCCCCTCCCCCCTCGTCCCCCCCCTCTGGAGAAAACAAATAATGGAATTTGCGGCACAAATTGTCCAAATCAACACCTCTCGCGGCGGCGTTCCCAAGCGCGGCGTGGGACGCGAAACCGTAACATTCAGCGGCCTCAGCCAAGATGACCAAGCAGACAAAATCCACCACGGTAGCCCCGAACAAGCCCTCTGTCTCTATTCACTCGATTTAATCATGGCCCTCCAAGTCGAAGGCCACCCCATTTTTGCTGGCTCCACGGGTGAAAACTTGACCATTGCTGGTTTGGATTGGCGGCTGATGCAACCGGGTGAGCAGTTCAAAATTGGACACGACATTATCATCGCAATCACAGATTACGCGACGCCCTGTACGACCATCAAAGAGTCGTTCAAAAATGGTGAATTCAAGCGCATTGGTCAGCATCTTAATCCGGGCTGGTCGCGGCTTTATGCTCAAGTATTGCAGGGGGGTGAGGTCACGGTGGGGGATTCCATTCACCTGTTGCGTGAGGAAGAGAGGCTGGCTGTTAGCTGAGGGTTAAAAATTTAATTCGGTAATAAATGCAGTGAGAAGTAAGAAGTGAAAAGTTTGGACTGTCTGACAGCTCTTGAGCAGAACGCCAGACACTTCTTACCTTTTACAATACCTTCGCCAATTTATGGGTCTACAGGGGCATGAATTCCACCGAGAGTCATAATTTTGGCAAAAAATTGGTCGATTAATAATTCGTTCGGCGATTCTCAATACCTTCGCCAAACATTTGAGCTAAAAAAGTGAAAA
>JBGTIZ010000364.1:0-14857 GCA_041745395.1 Promineifilaceae bacterium (SeqCode)
GGCGACCACGGCCGTGGTCGTCAGCACTACATCACTCATCACACCACCCCCTTGGGAGGCCGCTGTGACTGTCACGCTATCCATATCGCCTTCATTGGCCTCAGCCGGCACGAAGACCGTGACCATAAACTGGGTCGTCTCGCCTGGGGTCAAGGTCAGGCTGGTTGCGCCCTCTACCGTCCACATCGCCCCGGCCAGGGTAATGTCGAAGGTGTCGAGCATGTTGCCCACGTTGGTAATGCTGAGGGTGTAGGTCACGGCCGTGTTGACCATGCCCGTCAGCTCTGTCGTGACCGCACCCAAGTCAACACCATAGCTAGGCTCTGTGGGAGCCGTCACCGTCAGGAAGACGGGGATTTCTAGCGGGCTGTTGGGGTCGTCTGTCACCAGTTGCAGGGTGGCCGTAAAGTTACCCGTTTCGGTTAGGACGCTGGTATCAAACAGGATATCGGCCGTGGTCGAGCTATTCGCCCCAACCGTACCCGTAACGGGGTTCACCGAGAGCCACGCCACGTCCATACTCGATTCCAGAACCACATCATCGAGATTGAAGTTGACGGCAGAGGGACTGTCCGTCTCGCCCAAGAAGGTGATCGTATGGGTGCCACCATCTGCATAGGCCGTAACATCTAACACCACGGGGGTGTAATTAGAGTAAGCAGGTTGGTCCGCTTCAGTCACACGGAAGATTTCAGTGCCGTCAATCTCCACGGCAAAGTAATCTGTGGTCGAGCCACCCATTGTTCCAATCCACAAGTAGAAGGAAAGCGTTGCCGAACCAGTTGGAATGACAACATCTTGGGCAACAGACCCTATCTCTAGTGACCCGCTACTACCGCCAAGCCAAGCCCACCAATCACCCGTGCGAGGGCCAGCGGTTCCACCACCAGTGTTGCAAACCGCAATGGTGCATAAGGGGGTACCGTAATTGGTTGAGGCTTCGTCCCAATGGGGATTGGGTGTTCCCGCTTCAAAACTACCGTCTATGATGACATTGGCGGGCATGGTTTCGAGTAGTTCAAAATCGGTGCCTAAATCACCATCATTCTGGATGGACAGGGTTTCGGTAACGGTTTCGCCAAGGACAAGCGTCACACCCAAGGAGGTGGGGTTTACGCTGATATCAGGTGTGGCGACTGTGCCATCAAATTCATACGCGCCAATGTCACAGGTTGCCCCTTGGGGACGGCTCACGCCGCGCTGGTCAAACAAGATGGGGTCGCCGTTGGCGTCGGTGCAGGAGCCAGCATCAATGGCGGGACTGCTCGCCATGAGTGCATGGACGTAGGTATCGCCATCCGCCGTGAGTGGCTCAAGCATGGGGTCGGTGTTGAGCAGGTCGGTGGCTTGGTCAAAGAAGGGGGTACAGGTCGGCCCGCTGTCTAGGTTGTAGCCCAGCGAGGTGATAGTACCGTCGTTGTTGACGCAGTTCGCGCCCGCGTTGTCGGCCAGTAGGTTGTTTTTGGCAAGCACGACAGAACCCGCGCCCACGTTGACATTGGCAACACCAGACGCGCCAGTCACGGCCGTGTTGTTCACAATCGTATTCGCTACCAGCGTCGCCTCATTGGGCAAAACTTGCGACCCGACCACAAGGCCACCCCCAACACCACTCAGCACGGCCGCGCCGCCTGTGCCAGCGGCCGTGTTGCCGCTAAAGGTGCTATTGGTGACGGTCAGCAAGCCGTCTAAGGCGAGGATACCGCCGCCGTTCCCCGTTTGCGGGGCACTACCCACGGCCGTGTTGTCAGTAAAAACAGTGTTCTCAACCGTGGTTTGTACGGTCACAAAGCCAACCGCCCCAGCGGGCGTACTGCTCAAGCCCCCCCCATTGGTGGCCTGATTATTGCTGATGACGCTGTCCCGGATGGTCGTACTGACCATACCGCTACTGGTGCCAATAAACACGCCGTTGGAAACGCCGCCACCTGCCCCGGTGCTCACATCGTTATCCAGAGCCGCGCTGTTGCCGCTGATGAGGGTGCGTTCAATAAGCAGAGTCGCGTTACGATCCGTACTAACGACATTGCCCACGCCACCCGCATTGGCGCCCGATGTGTTGCTAATAATCTGGCTGTCTACAATCGTCAGGCTAGAATCTGACTCACCCGCCACATGGCTGATGCCGCCGCCGCTTGCTACTTGGGTGCTATTCTCTTGGATCAACGTCTGGCTAATCACCACGGTGCCGTTGCGGACGTAAACCCCGCCTCCGACTGAGTGAGCCACATTGTTGCGCACGACGGAGTTAACCAAGCTACCCGTACTTTCAAAGAAATAGACCCCACCACCACCACCGCCAAAATCGGGGTCTGGTGTGTCGGCCACATTGTCGTGGAAGACAACATGGTCGATATCGGCGTGACTTTGGAAGACACGGAGACCAGCGCCACTGCTCGTTTCATTGCTGAAGCCGCCCGTTATCGTCAGGTGACTAATGTGGGCGCGGCCAGCACTACGCACATCAAAGAAGCGGTCGAGGTCATTGCCGTTGAGGATGGTTTCCTCTGTGCCCGCGCCGATAATGATGACATTGCTCAAAATGTCTAGGTCACCCGTCTGGTTGTTGTTTTCGCTGTTGCCGGGGATGGTGAGGGTGTAGGTTCCGGCAGGAATCATAATGGTGGTGGTGATAAGACCACCCGCTGGGCAGGCATCTACGGCCACTTTGGTATTGGCCGCTTCGACCGCTTCACGCAGGGTGCAGTTGCCGTTAACGGTCAAATCATCGGCCGTGCTGTTCACCGTAAGGGTGACGCTTTCAGCTTTTTCATACGCGCCGATGTCACAAGTTGTCCCTTGGGGACGACTCACACCCCGTTGGTCAAACAAAATGGGGTCGTCGTTGGCATCGGTGCAAGAGGCAGTATCAATGGCGGGACTGCTGGGCATGAGTGGATGGACATAGGTGGCGCCATCGGCCATTAACCCGCCCAACAAGGGGTCGGTATTCACTAAGTCGCTCGCCTGGTCAAAGCCACAGCTATCGGTGGCTTCAAGGTTGTAGCCCAACGAGGTCATCGTGCCGCCTTGATTCAGGCAGTTGAGGCCCACATTGCCAGCGATGATGTTGTTTTTGAACTGGGCCGTGGTCGCGCCGCCCAAGCTGGCATGGGCAATACCGCTGACACCAGTCACGGCCGTGTTGTTGGCAATGGTATTAGCGACCAGCGTGACATTATTAGGCAGGGCTTGCGACCCGATTAACATCGCGCCACCCAGCCCACTAACGGAGGGGGCACCGGCCGTGCCAGCGGCCGTGTTGCCGCTGATGGTGCTGTTGATGACCGTCAGCGTGCCATCGAGGCTGGCAATACCACCCCCATTCCCTGTTTGCACGCCATTGCCGCTGGCCGTGTTGCCCGTGATGACGCTGTTCTCGACCGTGACCTGCATCGCCACAAAGCCAGTCGCCGTGGCAGGGGTACTGCCAATGCCGCCCCCATTGGTGGCCTGATTGTTGCTGATGACGCTATCCCGAATGGTCACAATGCCAGCGCCGCTGGCCGCATTCACGACCACATTATTGGTCAGCCCGCCGCCAAGACCCATCAGTCCATTATCGCCCACGGCCGCGCTGTTGCCGTCAATGACGACTCGTTCTACCAAAAGCGTCGCCGTCAGGCCTGTAAAGAAGGTGTTGCTAATCCCACCGCCGTTATTGCCAGAGACATTATTGAGAACCTCGCTATCCGTAATTGTCAGATTGGCGTCCCCATCGGCGGCAATGTTGTTAAGGCCACCGCCAGAACTCCCTGCCTCATTGCCTACAATGGAACTGTTACTGATGCTTACGGCTCCATTACGATTACTGATGCCCCCGCCAAGTCCCGTGGCAATGTTTTGGGTAATTTGAGAATGTTCAATCGTCAGAGTACCAGTCAGCACAGCCAAACCGCCACCAGCGCTTTCAGCGGTGTTTCCTGTGACGTGTGCATGGCTTAAGTGGATTGTGCCGCCGTCTACAGCACGCGCGCCACCGCCACTGGCATTGGCCCCATTGTTGTCACCACCAGTAATCGTCAGGTGGCTAATGGTGGCGTGGCCGGCGTCGCGCACGTCGAACACGCGGTCTAGGCCGCCGCCATGCACAATGGTCTCATCTATGCCAGCGCCAATAATCACAACCTCGCTCAAAATGTCTAGGTCACCAGTCTGGTTGTCGTTTTCAAAGTTGCCGGGGATGGTGAGGGTGTAGGTTCCGGCGGGCAGGCTGATAACGGTCGTGGTGATGTTACCAGCGGGGCAATTGTCCACGGCCGTGTTGGTATTGGCCGCTTGTATCGCTTCGCGCAGGGTGCAGTTGCCGTTGTCTGTCAGGTCATCGTCCGTGCTGTCCACGGTGATGGTGACGTTAGGGGCAAGCGGTGCTTCTATATAAGTATGGGTTGATTGCGCCAAGGCATTGCTGACCAAAAAGGTCATCAACGCGATAGCAATAGGCAGAAAAAAGAGACGTGAAAGGTTTTGGGACATCATGAAATTCTCCAAATGAATCGCTCTAAATAGGGTTGTCATCAATAATAAATATGGAGGATGCATGATGCGGGGAGGGAACCCAGTTCAACATCACACAGATATCTGCCTCCTCAACCTTACGCAGATATCTGCCTGAAGCTTAAACTATAGGCGTGAACTAATCGTGAACAGGATGTATAACTCGAGGGGGAATGCGGTCATTGACCAGTTAGACTCAAAACGCTCTGAGCATTCTCCTGCCCGCTTCACTCACCCCTTTTACCTATTTACCTCTCGCCCCACATTCACTAGTATACGCGGCCATACCTTGGCAACAATTCCCCCCACACACGATTTGCCAACACCTAATCTTACCTCTCTCTCTAGCCCCACGGTCAAGATATACACCATCTTGACCACCTACGGTAACCATGACCACAACTGAAAACACCTCCCCCGATACGCCCAATCCCCTGCGTAGCGTTTACACCAGCAACTTTCCCGCTATTCTCGACCAGCTTGGTATCACCCTTGCCGTTTCCACCTACCAAGCCGGCCGCGTTATTCTGATACGCAACGACGACGGCCAACTCAACACCCACTTCCGCAACTTCCACAAGCCGATGGGCATTGCCCTGCACCAAAACGAGCTAACCATCGGCGGGGCAAATACCGTCTGGTATTACCGCAACGTGCCCGCCGTCGCCCCCAAAGCGGAGCCGCTGGGCAAGCATGACGCCTGTTATTTGCCCCGCCGCGTCCACGTCACGGGGGATATAGATATTCACGAAATGGCGTATGACGCCGACGGCCAACTGTGGGTGGTCAACACCAAGTTTGGCACACTCTGCACCCTTGACCCCGACCACAGCTTTAACCCCGTCTGGCGACCCCACTTTGTGACCGCCCTCGCGCCCGAAGACCGTTGCCACCTAAACGGCTTGGCCATGGTCAATGGCCGCCCCCAATTTGTGACTGCCCTCGGCGAGACGGACACGGCCGGGGGATGGCGTGAAAACAAGAAAAACGGCGGCCTACTCATGGACGTGCCCCAGAACAAAATCCTCCTGCGCGGCCTCTCCATGCCCCACTCCCCCCGCTGGGTGAACGACGAACTGTGGGTGCTGGAATCGGGTGAGGGGAGCTTGGCGCGGGTGGATTTAGCCAGCGGCACATGGCAGACGGTGGCGCAACTGCCGGGCTTTACGCGGGGCATTGATTTTATCGGGCCGCTGGCTTTTATTGGGCTGTCGCAGGTGCGGGAGAGTGCCGTGTTTAGTGGGATTCCGCTAGTGGAGCGGCTGGGGGAGGAGGAGCGGCAGTGTGGGGTGTGGGTGGTCAATTGGCAAACGGGGGAGACGTTGGCCTTTTTGCGTTTTGAGGAGGGGGTGCAGGAGATTTTTGCGGTGCAAATTCTCCCCGCTCGTTTCCCTGAAATGCTGGAGTGGCAGGATAAGCTCCTAATGACTTCCTATGTAGTTCCCGATGCGGCCTTGGCCGAAGTGGCACTCCCCAACAAGGAAAATGATGATGTCCCCGCAAAATAATTCTGAAGTTGTGCAAGCGTGGCAAGACGCGGTACAGGCGGAGGTGAGCACACGGCCGTGTCCAACCTCCACACCCAAACCACCACCCCCAACCAAGCCCCCCTCATTCCCATCCTCGCCACCCTGCTCACCCTCCTCACCAGCGCGTGGCTCTGGCTCACCAGAAGTTCAACTTTTTCAAAAAGTTGAACTTCTTTTCCCCCGTCGTCCCGTAGGACAGAGGCAGGCCTCTGCCCTGATCGCAAAAAAGAGCTGTCTTGTCAACAAAAAAGACCTGTCTTCTTTATAAAGAAGACAGGTCTTTTTGCTAAACAACAGCTTACCTCTTTATTGCAAGCCGCAAGGCACGCGAAGCCTATTCAACGCCCCCTCACTTCCCCCCTACCCTCATCATCTCCATCGCCTCCCGCCGATTAGCGACTTGGAGCGTCTCCACAATTTGCCCCATGTGATAACGTATCGTCCGCTCACTCAGGCAGAGTTGCGCCCCAATTTCTTTATAAGTTAGCCCTTCGGTTGCCAACAGTAGCACCTCTTTTTGCCGTTCGGTGAGTAAATCGAGCAAGGGGAAGGCGGGAGCCACGGCCGCAGGAGCCTCTGCGCTGGGCGGAGTTTCGGGGGGGGCAGGGGGCTGGAACTCCGTCAAAATACGGTTGGCCAACTCGGGCGAGACCACATTTTCCCCCCGCATGATATTTTTGAGCAGGCGATAAAACGCCTCATCTTGCAAATTTTTGAGCAAATAGCCCGATGCCCCTGCCCGCAGAGCGGCAAAAATCGTCTCGGTATCGGCCGAGACGGTGAGCATGACAATGCGGATGTGCGGCATCTCTGCCTTGATACGCAGGGTCGCCTCGATGCCGTTGCAGACAGGCATATCCATGTCCATCAGAACCAAATCGGGCTGGAGCGTGCGGACTTGGGCCACCGCCTCTTCCCCGTTGGTGGCGATGCCCACTACCTGTAGCCCGCGCACAGAGAGCAGGTTGCGTAACCCTTCGCGGAAGAGGGGATGGTCGTCGGCGAGGAGGATGCGCCACGGGGTGGCTTGCTCGCGCAAATCGAGCAGACGGGGCACGGTGATGGTGACTTTAGTGCCTTTGTCGCGTTGGCTTTGGATTTTGACTGTGCCGTTAATGGTGTGGGCGCGTTCGCGCATGATTTGCAGGCCAAAGTGGGGGTTGTCATCCACGGCCGTGGGGTCGGCTAACGGGTCAAAACCACAGCCCGTATCCGACACAATCGCCCGCACCGTATCCCCATCCACCAACAAATAGAGCCGCGCCTCATTCACCCCCGCATGTTTGCGCACATTGTGCAACGCCTCCTGAATCATGCGCAGGAGTTGCATCTCGCTGGCGGGAGCCAACAGATGGTCGGGCAACTCTTCGGGCAGGTGCAGTTCTACTTCCAGCCCATATTGGGTATGCAGGGTGTCGAGGTAATGGTGGAGCGCGGCCGCAAAATCGGCATGCATGGCGGGCAGAGGGGCGGCCGTGCCTTCTTCCTGCGCCATGCGTAACCCCAAAATATAGCGGCGCACATCGGCATGGCTTTTCTGGGCCACACTGGTCAGTTTAGCCAGTTCCAGCCGAGCTTGGCCTATTTTTTCTTGCCCCAGCAGACCATAAATCGCTTGGGTTTGCACGTTGAAGTAGCCAATCAGTTGGCCAAGGTCGTCGTGTAAATCACGGCCGATGCGCTCCCGCTCCTCAAAGGCGGCCAGCCGCGCCTTTTGCCCCTCATTCTCCTTTTGGGCGGTGATGTCGTGGAAGAGCAACATCCAGCCCGCCCGTTGCCCGCCCTGCTCCCGCAGGCTGGTAAGGGTGACTTTGTAATAAAGTTGGGGGGCTTCCCCCTGTTCGTCTTGGCCAAGACATTCGTATTCTATCTGGAGCGATTCCTCCTCCCCCAACGCCTTCCGCCACGCTGGCCATTGGGGCAGAAAGGTAGCCAAGGGCTGGCCGCTCGGAGTGTGGCCGCCCAACGGTAGTAAGCGGCTCCCGGCTGGGTTGATGTCTATGAGACGGCCGTCGTTATTCACCAGCACCATGCCATCCCCAATTTGGTCCAGCACCATACTACGCGCCAACGGCCGCACATCAAACAAGCGGTAGCGCAACAACCCCACCCAATACAATAAAGCCACCCCACTCAGGCTGATGGGGCCAAAATTAAACGGGGTTAGCCCAACCATATAGGCAATTTCGATGGCCACAGGCAAGAGCACCGCGCTTAGAGTGGTGATTAGCTCGGCGCGGCGCAAAATCCCCTCGCGATAGGCCATGACCCACAGTGGAAAGATATACCCTCCGAGGCTGAGGGCGTAGAGCATGTGGAGTTGCCAAAAGGGGCCACCCGTGAAGGTGAGCAGGAGACGGTCGCCAAACAGCTCGCTTTCCACCAGATGATAGTTATAGCGGAATAGCTCGTGCCACGGGCTGGTGAGGGCCAGTAGGCTGACCACGGCCGCTTCCACCCATAACAGCCACCCAAAACGGCGCCAAAACGGCGCGTGTTGCCCTGTATAACTGACCACAAAGAACAAAAAAAGAGGGGAGTAGAGGGTATACAGCACATAGCGCAGATTGATTAACGCTATTTTGGCGGCCAGACTGGGCAAAGAAAGCTCCAAAAATTGCAACACCATCGTGCCCATAAAGGTGAGGAGCAGGTAGCGGAAGAGGCGCAAGACACGGGTTTGCCGCGCATGTTGCAGATAAAACAGCAAAAACCCGACTAGAAGGGTTCCCGAAAAAAAGAGAAGGCGATAAATAAAAAACAAATCGAACATAGTGGGGAAGGGGAATGGGAAGGGAGAAATTGAACCAATCTGACTGTCGTTTACACGAGAAGGGTATTGCCACATTGCCCTGTCGTTTGCCAAAAAAACGACAGTTTGGAGACTGTCTCTAAATGACAGGTCCCACCCAACTTGCCAAGTGTATACTAACCAACGCTATTCAACCCACTTTAGGAGTTACGCAGTTGGTTGGATAATTAGACCCCTCACCTCTAACTCCTCTCTCCAAGGAGAGGAGGACTGGCTCCCTCTCCCTCAGGGAGAGGGCTGAGGTGAGGGTGTAACTGCGTAAGTCCTAATTCTACTAAACCTATCTTAAGTGAGTTAGGAATAAGGAAGGAATTTTACGATGAAACCCAACACCCCCCGTCGTTTACACCCATTTATGGTTGCGTTACGTGTCCTTTTGGCTATTGGTCTGCTTGTGCCAGACCTGCTGTTGCCCATGCAACGAGCGATGGACAGTGGGAACAATCCGCCCCCTTCGATAGCCTAGATGAGTATAGCCCAAGACCTTAAAAGGTTTTAGAAACCTTTGAGGTCTTTATCTATCTACCCTCATGGAGAAACCCTGATGAAAAAGCAAGATGAAACTGAAGTGTTGCAAGCGTGGCAAGAAGCGGTACAGGCGGAGGTGAAAACACGGCCGTGGCTCGCCTCTCTCTTCCTGCAAAAAGGGAACCAGCTTTTTACCCGCTTTGTTACTTTTTATGCCCGGCTCACGGCCGTGAAACAACAAACCCGCCGCCGCCTCGCCGTTGGCGTAGGCACGGCCGCGCTCATGCTCGCCCTGAGCAGTGCCCCCACCCCTGCCTACGCCGCCACCATTACTGTTGGCCCCGGCTGTACCTTGGTGCAAGCCATCCAATCCGCCAATACCGATACCAGCGTGGGCGGCGTTTGCACCACTGGCACGGCTGGCCTCGACATCATTAATCTGCCGCTCGGTGGCACCTACAGCTACAACACCGCCTTTGGCACGTATTCTGCCCTGCCCAACATCACCAGCGCAATAACAATTGAGGCCAACGGGGCCACCATTCAGCGCACTAGCGGTGCCCCCAATATGCGCATCATCACGGTGACCCCTACTGGCAATCTGACGCTGAACAACGCCACTATTACGGGCGGTAATGGAGTCAGCAACGGCGGCGGTATCTTCAACGACAGCGGCACGACCACCCTGAACAACAGTACCGTCAGCGGGAATACGGCTTCTAGCCGCGGCGGTGGTATCTTGACCTACGGGGGCACGACCACCCTGAACAACAGTACCGTCAGCGGTAATACGGGCAACTTCGGCGGCGGTGGTATCTGCAATATCGACGGCACGACCACCCTGAATAACAGCACCGTCACCGGTAATACGGCTCCTAGCGGCGGTGGCATCTATACATATGGCTATAATTCTCCTAGTACGACCACCCTGAACAATAGTACCGTCAGCCGTAATACGGCTTCTAACCGCGGCGGTGGTATCTATAACGCTAGCTCATCTAACCCTAGTACGACCACCCTCGTTCGCACAATTATTTCCGGCAATAATGCCCCTAATGGCGCAGAAATTAGTAATGGTGGCACATTTAACGCCAATAGCCACAACGTTTTAGGCCATAATGCGCTGACTAACGCACAAGCGTTCGGCGAGGCAAGCCCCGCTTGGCTAGGCGTTAGCGACGTTAATGCGACGAGTGATGACACAAACGCCACGGCTCTGGCCAGCATCCTCTACACCACCCTTGATGGCAGCGGCGTCCCCATTCCCACCCTTGCCGACAACGGTGGCCCCACCCTCACCCATGCGTTGGTCACGGGTAGCCCCGCCATAGATATTGCCCTCGCCGGTGATTGTGCGGGCACACCCATCAATGGCCTAGACCAGCGGGGCGTGGCCCGTTCGCAAGATGGCAATGCCAGCGGCGCGGCCGCGTGTGATGCGGGTGCAGTAGAAATGGGTCAACTCCAATGTGGTATCCAAGCCGCCATCGAGCCATTCCCATTGACCTTTGCCCAAGCCAGCAATGTGTTGGTCAATGTCACCAATGATGGCGCAGATTTGGATTGTGTGCGTGTGACGGAAATTGGGCACGATCACCCCAATGCCACCAGCTCTGTGAGCAATATGGCGTTGGAAACAGGGCGGTATTGGCAGATTGCGGGCTACCAAAACAGTATATCCGCCACGCCCCCCACGACAGATTTTACGGTGGACTTAACGCTTCCCTTTGCGGGCGCAGATGTAAATGGGGATAACCGCGCTTGCAAATGGCTGGACGGGGGTGGCCCCGGCTTTGGCTGGGATTGCGGCGACGATGCGGATAATGAGGAAGTAATGGGCGTGTCTGTCACACGGCTTAATTACACGGGTGGCTTTTCCGATTGGGCGGTGGGGGATGAGGTCGGCCCCACGGCCGTGTCCAACCTTTCCACCCAAACCAACACCCCCAACCAAAACGCATACATTCCCCTGCTGGCCAGCCTGCTCACCCTCCTCAGCGGCGCGTGGCTCTGGCTCCGCCGCCCAACCAGATAATCCGCTAGCCAGACCTCAAAGGTTTTAGAAACCTTTGAGGTCTTTTTCTGTCTACCTTCATGCAGAAACCATGATGAAAAAGCAAGATGAAACTGGAGTTGTGCAAGCGTGGCAAAAACCCCATACGTTTCCATCACATCCTTTCCGCGCCTTCTCACCCCTACAAGTGTCTTAAAAAGCTCGGCAATTACAATTAGGACTTACGCAGTTACACCCTCATCACCCCAGCCCTCTCCCTGAGGGAGAGGGAGCCAGTCCTCCTCTCCTTGGGGAGAGGAGTTAGAGGTGATGGGTCTAATTATCCAACCAACTGCGTAACTCCTAACAATATACTTTTCTACTGTTGTTGGGTGTTCAGCCTCACGACAATTTTATTTTCCCGTCTCACTGTCCTCATAAAAAGGAAGATTTACATGAAACCCTTTCGCTTTCTGCTTGCGGTAATTTGTGCTGTGTCCTTGGCCTTGGCTTTGTCCTCGGCCGTGCCTTTGCCCGCCGCCCACGCCATTGAACATGTACCCGATGGCCTGACCGCCGCCGACTGGGCGCAGATCCAAAGCCTGTTAGCCCCCGAAGCCGTGGCCGGCTTCAACCAGCAGGCCAAACTGACCGCCGGCAGCGATGCCGCCGCCAATGACCGGTTCGGCTACTCAGTCGCTGTCAGCGGCGACACGGCCGTCGTCGGCGCGCATAGGGATGATGATGGCGGCACTGACAGCGGCTCGGCCTACGTCTTTGTCCGCAGTGGGGGGAGTTGGAGCCAGCAGGCCAAACTGACCGCCAGCGATCCCGCAGGCAGTGACTTTTTCGGCATCTCAGTCGCTGTCAGCGGCGACACGGCCGTCGTCGGCGCACTTTATGATGATGATGGCGGCTTTAACAGCGGCTCGGCCTACGTCTTTGTGCGCAGTGGGGTGATTTGGAACCAGCAGGCCAAACTGACCGCCAGCAGCGATGCCGCCATTGCTGACGAGTTCGGCGCCTCAGTCGCTGTCAGCGGTGACACGGCCATCGTTGGCGCGCATAGGAATGATGATGCCGGCAGTGCCAGCGGCTCGGCCTACGTCTTTGTGCGCAGTGGGGGGATTTGGAACCAGCAGGCCAAACTGACCGCCATCGATGCCGCCGCTGGTGACCAGTTCGGCTACTCAGTCGCTGTCAGCGGCGACACGGCCGTCGTCGGCGCGTATTTGGATGATCATGTTGGCGGCATTGACAGCGGCTCGGCCTACGTCTTTGTGCGCAGTGGGGGGATTTGGAGCCAGCAGGCCAAACTGACCGCCAGCGATGCCGCCGCTGGTGACCTGTTCGGCATCTCAGTCGCTGTCAGCGGCGACACGGCCGTCGTTGGCGCGTCTTGGGATGATGATGGCTTTACTGACAACGGCTCGGCCTACGTCTTTGTGCGCAGTGGGGTAAGTTGGAGCCAGCAGGCCAAACTGACCGCCAGCGATGCCGCCGCCGAGGATTATTTCGGCGGCTCAGTCGCTGTCAGCGGCGATACGGCCGTCGTCGGTGCGTGGCTAGATGATAGTGTCGCCATTAACAACGGCTCGGCCTACGTCTTTGTGCGCAGTGGGGTAAGTTGGAGCGAGCAGGCCAAACTGACCGCCAGTGATGCCGCCGCCAGTGACTATTTCGGCTACTCAGTCGCTGTCAGCGGCGACACGGCCGTCGTCGGCGCGTATTTTGATGATGATGGCGGCCTTGACAGCGGCTCGGCCTACGTCTTTAAGCGTTGCATCTCCTCCGCCCAAACGGGGGCGTGGGAAGATACGGCCACAACATGGGTAGGCGCGGTGGCTCCCATAGGCACAGATGGGGTGTGCATCGAAAATGGCCACACCGTAACCATGAACGGGAACGATGCCATAGACCAACTATGGGTCTACGCGGGCGGCACGCTGGATATCAGCACCCACACCCTCACCGTGGAGAAATCCGTCAGCAACGAAGGCACCTTGCGCCAAACGCGCACAGTAGACGGCAGTGGGCCAGTCAACTTCTTACAAATTCGCAACATCGCCAACAACATTGACCAGTACCGTGGCGTGGATATTGCCGCTGGGCTGAATCTGGGGCAGACGGTGGTGGAGGTGCGCGGCAATACGGCCGTGTGCAACAACAATGACGGCGGTGCCTACCGCAACCGCTGTTTCATGGTCAACCCCACCAGTCCGGGTATGGTGGACATCACCCTGCACAGCACCGCCGCCGAAGATGACCTGACGGATGATGCCTTTTTCCAATACATGGGTGGAACATGGACACCGGGGACGGCTTGCGCCGATGGCATAGGCGTTGGCGGGACGTGTACGGGGTCGGCGACGTTTGCCAGCCCGGCGTGGTTCCTGATTGGTAGTGGGGGGAATGTGCCCACGGCCGTGACCAACCTTTCCACCCAAACCAACACCCCCAACCAAAACGCATACATTCCCCTGCTGGCTACCCTCCTCACCCTCGTCAGCGGCGCGTGGCTCTGGCTCCGCCGCCAAACCAGATAATCCGCTAGCCAGACCTCAAAGAGCCAGACCTCAAAGGTTTCTAAAACCTTTGAGGTCTTTTTCTGTCTACCTTCATGCAGAAATCCTGATGAAAAAGTAAGATGAAACTGGAGTTGTGCAAGCGTGGCAAGAACCCCATACGTTTCCATCACATCCTTTCCGCGCTTTCTCGCCCCTACAAGTGTCTTGAAAAGCTCGGCAATTACAATATACTTCATTACCGTTTTTGGGTGTTCACCCTCACGACAATTTTCTTTTCCCGTCTCACTGTCCTCACAAAAAGGAAGATTTATATGAAACCCTTTCGCTTTCTGCTTGCTGTAATTTTTGCTGTGTCCTTGGCCTTGGCTTTGTCCTCGGCCGTGCCTTTGCCCGCCGTCCACGCCGCCAACGATGTACCTGATGGCCTGACCGCCGCTGATTGGGCGCAGATACAAAGCCTGTTGGCTCCCGAAGCCGTGGCTGGCTTCAACGAGCAGGCCAAACTGACCGCCAGCGATGCCGCCGCCAGTGACAATTTCGGCTACTCAGTCGCTGTCAGCGGCGACACGGCCGTCGTCGGCGCGCGTTATGATGATAATGGCTTCACTGACAGCGGCTCGGCCTACGTCTTTGTGCGCAGTGGGGGGAGTTGGAGCCAGCAGGCCAAACTGACCGCCAGCGATCCCGCCAACGCTGACCAGTTCGGCATTTCAGTCGCGGTCAGCGGCGACACGGCCGTCGTCGGCGCGTTTTGGGATGATGATGGCGGCAGTGCCAGCGGCTCGGCCTACGTCTTTGTGCGCAGTGGGGGGATGTGGGACCAGCAGGCCAAACTGACCGCCAGCGATGCCGCCGCCCCTGACTATTTCGGCTTCTCAGTCGCGGTCAGCGGCGATACGGCCGTCGTCGGCGCGTATGGGAATGATGATGGCGGCAGTGCCAGCGGCTCGGCCTACGTCGTTGTGCGCAGGGGGGGGAGTTGGAGCCAGCAGGCCAAACTGACCGCCAGCGATGCGGCCGCCACTGACTA
>JBGTIZ010000365.1:0-2524 GCA_041745395.1 Promineifilaceae bacterium (SeqCode)
GCAACAGCGGTTTTTGCCCTTTGGGGAAAGGCGCACATGGGCGGGGGAAGAGAATGCCCCGTGGCAAAACCGAGGCTACACAGGCCATTTGCACAACGACGAAATCGGGTTAATCTACATGAATGCGCGGTACTATGTGCCGAGCATAGGCCGATTTGCCAGCGCGGACACCCTTGTTCCCGACCCCACCAACCCGCAACAGTTCAACCGGTACGCCTACGTCCTCAACAACCCCCTCCGCTTCACCGACCCTAGTGGACATTTTAGCGAAGGTGCAATTGAACAATTTCTTCAGGAAAATCATTCAGATTGGCAATCCATCTTGTCAGACTGGAAAGCAGACGCAGATTGGTGGAACATGTTAAGGAATGCGCAAGCAGGAGATGTCTTACTTCGTGATTTTGGTGGATTTTGGAGTCAGGGATTTGGTAATGAGGGATCAAGTTGGTCAGATATAGGGGGATCAATTGAGTTTACCTTTAATGGTATTGGTGAAGATGTTTTGACTGGCATTACTCCGAGTAGTGGTGGCTTCTTCCCTTATGTCGAGCAAATGACCTTGCAAAATATGTTTCTGGGTCTATTTGAGTTTAATCGCGGCAATTATAGTGATGCTTATGAAATGGAATGGGATTATGTTTATGGTCAGGCAAGATGGGGCATATTATTGCGAGGTGGCCTAATTCTTTTTGATGGCGCGGGAAATGCTATTGTAAATAGCCGTGAAGTGTATTTCACAAATGCTAATTGGGGATGGCACAATTTAACAGGTCCATCTTTAGGTAGCACCGCAGGTTATTTGTCTGGTAACCCTTTAGTCGGTCTTACGGTTAGCGTATCTTATGGAATAATCTCTGAAAAATACTGGGTAGCAAGCCGACAATACCAAAATGTATCGTATTTCGATTACCATGTACCCGGAGGAACATTTAGATATCGACACGTCTCAGTGGTAGATGTGTATCTGGATGTCGATTCCAACAATTTTTTTGTAGGAAGGCGATAATGAATATGACCCTCAAGAAAGCCTTGTTAATTTTTGCTGTTCTTGGTATTGGTTTGTTCATATGGTTGCGAGTCATTATTCCTTTGCGAAATGTACCTATTCCAAGAATGTATCCGCTTATCGGAGAAGTTAGAGCACTGCTCTCACTAGATATACCTACACGATTTTATCAAAAAGGATGGATAGACTTTACCAAGTATGGTTCACCTAGTAGCTTTCCCGTTCTGCCAAACAAAGAGGACGTCGAGACGCGCGGTCATTTGTTGCTTGGTTCTGTTGAGCTACATCTTTTTGTCCTCATAAATGAAGAGGTAACACAAGATTATTTACAACAGGGGAAAATGTTTTTGGGTGAAGCGATTGAGAATAGAACGCCACAATCAACTTTGTCTAGTTATAAATTATATGAAGAGCCTAATTTGGGTGATGAGAATCTAGTTTATTTTAGGTATGATAGTCGAGATATGCTAAATCCTGATGCCATACACTATTCGATGTTTGGCAAGCGATGCCAAGTTGTATGGTTTTTAAACGTGATAGATTATGAGCCGCAACAATCTGAGGAGATTGTTGCTATGGATATCGCTCATCAATTAGACCAGAAGATTCAGCAAAGCTCTTGGTGTGATGAAGAGTAATGGTTTTCGTGATGGTTTAAAGGCATTTTTGTCTTCTTCGGCAGACTCCGAGCTTTCCCGGAGTTAATCAAAGGGGGCAGTAGCCGTTTTTGGGCAGGGGCAGAACTGGGTTGAGGCTAGCCACGGCCGTGTGCAATTCCTCCCACCCAGAGAATGACTTGCTCTGAATAACCAACCACGGCCGTGTGTTCCCCCTTAACCAATCCCTCTTGCACCCCACCAACCATTTGCTGAGGCGCGGAACTACCACGGGCTTACAGCTTACGGCTCATGGTTACAGCTTCCCATCCCTAATGAGTCCCAGCCTGAAAGCGTGTTGCGCGACGGTTTGGGAATCGGGCACGCGCACCATGGGCACGCCGTCGGCGGCCACTTGGGCGGCGATTTTATCCACGGCCGTGTCAACAACCAAGCGGCGAGGAAGTACGCATCTAGCGGGTGACTTGTTTCTTGGGGGGACACGGCCGTGGCTCTCTCTGCATCCGTTCTTATTCACCACGGCCGTGTGGCAAAATCGAAGACACACAGCCCCCCCGCCACAACGACAGTTGCTTATGCTATAATGCGCCTATTCAATGGTGATGATACTGCTACCTGCTAACACCCCCCCAAGGAGAAACAATGCTGACTGGAATTCGTCAAAAAGCGATGGTAAATAAGGCGGGAAAAATCGAAATATCAGCCGCTGAAATCCCCCATGGCACGTGGGTCGAAGTCATTGTGCTGGTTGATATGGAAGAGCCAGACCTAGATGAGACCAGCTACTTGCTCTCGACACCTGCTAATCGCCAGCGACTGCAAAACGCCCTGCGCCAATTAGAAAACCGAGCCGATTACATTTATGTTGATCCAGCGGAGTTATGAAGAAAATAGCCTTTCT
>JBGTIZ010000366.1:0-10294 GCA_041745395.1 Promineifilaceae bacterium (SeqCode)
CTCTGGATTGGCGATTGAATTTGTGGGGGCTTGCTGTATACTGTTTGTCATAAGCGTGTTTGTGGAGTGTTGTGGAGTAGATATTCACATCATTTCACAAACCGCTTTTTCTTTCAACTATTTTGTGCAACGCTCTCTACTAGCGAGTGAATCTATGTGTGAGATAACAGTGTACAAATTGGATGCCCACGGCCGTGAGGTGTGGCATTACACAGGGCGCGTGGTGGCCGAGACGGCGACCATGATCAAGTTGGAAGCACGCTTCCTGAACAATGACCGAGATTTAGGGTACGCCGTTTTTCGGCAGGGCGACCGCTTTGTGGAGCATTTTTATAATGACCGCTGGTACAACGTTTTTGCCATTTACAATCGGGCAGATGATTCGCTGAAAGGATGGTACTGTAATTTGTGCCGCCCCGCGACGTGGCAGTTAACGGACGGGATACGGTGTGAGGATTTGGCCCTAGATGTGTGGGTGTCGCCGCAGGGAGAAACGCTGGTGCTGGATGAGGATGAGTTTAACGCTTTGGGCTTGATTGAGGCGGAAAACACGGCCGTGCGTCAAGCTTTACAAACCCTGCTCGATTTAGCAGAGGCAGGCCAACTCCCGCGCTGAAGCATCTTTTACAGAGTCAAAAGTAAAATGTAAGAAGTGAGAAGTGGTTTGCGTTCCAACCACGGACTGTCAGGCTATCCCAACTTTTCACTTTTCACTTTTCACTGCCCACTTAAAATGAGCTTCCCTTTACGCCTGTTCCCTCAGCGATTACAATCACAGGCGTGAACAAACATCGCCTGCAAAAACTGGACATCGAAGCGTGGAGCTATATTCTGCGCCAACATACAGACCTGCTAGAGGCCACCGTCAACGCCGTCACGGCCGAGCCAATTACGGCCAACGTGACGCGCTATGTGCTGGTGCTGGCTGGCTTGGAGGAGCCAATTACGCTGGTGGGCAAAGAGACCACGGCCGTGGAAGCCCTATTCTACGAGCAACACGCCCACGCTCTGCCCCACCTTGCCCCCCATTGCTGGTTAGCTACGCTCGATGAAACCGACAACAGCGGCTGGGTGCTACTCGACGACCTCGACCATCACCACGCGCCAATCACCTGGCATTTTGCGGATGTCGAGCGCATGGTGAGCCATTTAGCGACCCTGCACATTACCTTTTGGGATGAAGCCCCTCTGCCCACGGTGGCCGTCGCGCCTACGATAGACAATACAAACATGCCCGAACCCGTTTTGCCCTATCTACTGGGGCCACCGCAAGCCCCGCGCCCCGTAGCCGAATGGCGGCGGCGTGTAGATAGATTGTCGCGGGGCTGGGCACGGCCGCGCCCCATCGTGCATCCGCTGACCCTCATCGAAGCGGGCAGGCAAACGCCGCTGTTGCTCAAGGCGCAAGCGGGGCTAAAGCTTTTGCGGCGGCTGGGTGGCTGGCCCGGCATTGTAGATGCGGCGCACCTGCAAGCGGCAGAGCTACTGCTCAACAATCCCGATCTGTTGCTCACCCCTTTGCGCGAAATACCGTACACTCTGCTCCACGGTCAGCCTGAAGTGGATAATTGGGTGGTCAGTTTACTGGAGCGGGAGCAGTTGCTAGGGTGGCACACGGCCGTGTGGGGGCCTGCCCCGCTCGACCTCGTCGTTTTCCTCGAAAGCTTTTACGAACGTTGTTCCCTACACGAAGGGAATCTTTATTACCACGAGTGGGAAGTGCGCGAAGAAACGCTGATAGATGGCTACTTTTTACAGCTAGCCAAACAACTCCCCCCCGAAAGCTACGATGCGCGCTACCTGCGCCGCTACGCCCTGCCCGCCGCCCGCTGTCTGCACGTCCTAACCCATTGGTTCCCCATTTTTGCCGATTGGTTCATGCGTCTGCCGCACAGCCGCCACACTTGGGAGATGTTAGCCGCTATGGACGACCAGCAACTAGCCGCCATCGGCTATACGCCTGTGGTGGGCGTGCGTCCCCACCTCAAGCTTGTTTTTGACCGCTTTCTAAATGCGTTTCGTCTGCTCTGCATGTAAAGAAACGAGTTAGCTAATCAGCGACCAATAGCGTACACAACCCAAATTTCCCCCATAAAACCGTTACAATTCATATATAGCCCCGCTACGCTTACAAATCACAGTGTGATATGTTTTTTATTCCAGCGAGGCTGGCTGATGAGCGAAAAAAGGGATTATATAGTGAAAACAATTGATGCAAGCGCGTTTATCACAGCGCGTATTCCAACAGATGTCGGGGAGTTTCAGCTTGGTTTGTACAGGGGTCATCCAGATGGCAAGGAGCACCTAGCGGTGGTGATGGGTGATGTCCACGGCCGTGGGCAAGTTCTCACCCGCATCCACTCCGAATGCTTTACAGGAGATGTCCTCGGCTCCCGCCGCTGTGACTGCGGCGAACAACTGCAACGCGCCCTCCAAATGATAGCCACCGAAGGTGTGGGCGTTGTGCTCTACTTGCGCCAAGAAGGACGGGGCATCGGGCTGGGCGAAAAACTCCGCGCTTATAATCTGCAAGACCAAGGGTACGACACCGTAGACGCCAATCTCATGCTCGGCCATGCTGACGACGAGCGCAAATACGATGTGGCGGCCGACATGCTCCGCGCGCTCGGCGTGCAATCCGTGCGCCTGCTGACCAACAACCCTGACAAAATCGAAAGCCTCGAAACGCTAGGCATGCCCGTTAGCGAGCGCGTCCCTCTCCACCCCCAGCAGGTCACGGCCGATAATGCCGCCTATCTGCACACCAAAGTGACTCGGATGCACCACCTGCTCCAGCTTCAGGATCTCCCATTTACGAACGGCACGCCAGTCACCGCGTCACCCTTGACCATGATTGACCGTACCCAAGCCAACGGCCGCCCGGCCGTGACCCTCAGCTACGCGCAAACGCTCGACGGTTCTATTGCGGCGCGGCGCGGCCAGCCGTTAGCGATTAGCGGCCCCGAAAGCATGCGCCTGACGCACGAGCTACGCGCCGCGCATGACGCTATTCTGGTCGGTATCGACACCGTTTTGGCCGATGACCCCTCGCTGACGGTGCGGCTGGTCACGGGGAAAAACCCCGTACCCCTTATTTTAGACAGCCATCTGCGCCTGCCGCTGACCGCCAAAGTGCTCCAGAGTGCACCCTATCCCATCATTTTTACAACCCCCACGGCAGACCCCGCCAAGCAGGCCGCGCTGGAGGCGCACGGGGCGCGGGTGGTGCGGGTGGCGGCCAACGGGGCAGGACAGGTTTCTCTGGCCGAGATGCTTCATCAGTTGCCCGCCTTGGGGCTAAATTTGGTCATGGTTGAGGGAGGCGCGGGGGTGATTTCTAGCTTTTTAGAGTGCCAACTGGCGGATTGGCTGGTACTGACAACTGCGCCGCGCCTAGTAGGTGGCCTCACGGCCGTGGGTCGACCGCTGGCGCAAATTCCAACGCTACTAAACAGTCAGCAGGTAAAAATGGGGCAAGATTGGGTGCTGTGGGGGTCGTTGTGTTATCCCAAGGGCTAACTCTGCGCCACGCGGTTGAGTTCGTCGCCCCGTTTCAGGTGCAGACGGTACAGGAGCCGTGCCCTGCCCCGCAAACAGATGAATTGCTGGTGGAGACGCTAGCCACGGCCGTGAGTGCGGGCACAGAACTGCTACTCTATCGCGGCCAAATGCCGACGGAGATGCCGCTCGATGAAACGATTGCCGCGCTAGCTGATGAGCAAATTAGTTATCCAGTGCGGTATGGATACACGGCCGTGGGGCGCGTTATCCAAGTTGGAGAAAGTGTGGATAAGGTGTGGATAAATCGCCTTGTTTTCGCCTTTTATCCCCATCTGACCCATTTTACTGTGGATAAATCGGCCGTTATCCTCCTGCCAGAGGGGGTTAGCCCCGAGAACGCGCTCTTTTTACCTAACATGGAAACGGCCGTCTCTTTTGTGATGGATGGGCAACCTGTGCTGGGGGAGAAGGTGGCGGTCATTGGGCAGGGGGTGGTGGGGTTGCTGACCACGGCCGTGTTAAGCCAATTTCCTCTGGCCGAGATTATCGCCGTGGATTTGCTCTCCGAGCGGTTCGCCCGCGCCCGCCAGTTCGGCGCAACCCAAACGGTCACGCCCGACGCGCTCATGCCAGACTTTTTGGCGCAGAATCAGGTAGATTTATGCTTTGAGCTATCGGGTAATCCAGCGGGGCTGGATACGGCGATTGCGCTGACTGGGACACACGGCCGTGTGGTCATCGGCTCATGGTACGGCCAAAAACGACACCCGATAAATCTAGGCGGTAAATTTCACCGCGCCCACCACACCCTCATCAGCAGTCAGGTCAGCCACCTCAAACCACAGTGGCACGGCCGTTGGGACAAATCCCGCCGTTTACAAACCGCGTGGCACATGATAAAACAGACCCAGCCAGCGGCGCTCATCACCCATCGCTACCCCTTCACCGCCGCCCCCGCCGCTTACAAATTATTAGACCAACACCCCGCGCAGGTCGGACAACTTGTTTTTACAATGAGTAATGAGTAATGAGTAATGAACAAAGGGGCGGGTTTATGCAACTGCTTCTTGTCCAGCCCATCTTTCATTGAGTCCAATGCAAAGCGGAGAACGCGGAGATTTTCTCGACAACTTCCGCTCCTTTCGTAATTCTTACTTCATACTTCATCAAAAATGACTATTAACCACTTAACCCCTCTCTATACCGTCGCTGTAAAGCGTGATTTTGTTGCCCAGCACTTCCTTATCGGGGGTGACTGGGGGCCTGAAAACGAATGGCATTCCCATCATTATGTTGTTGAACTCCAGCTAGAAGGCGATAAGCTCGACCAACATGGCTACCTCGTGGATATTGTGGACATCGAGGCACAGTTGGATGGGCTTGTGGCCTATTACAAAGACAAAACGCTCAACGATTTGCCCGAGTTTGCGGGTTTGAACCCCAGCATTGAGCATTTTTCCCGCATTTTGGCCGTCGCCCTCACCGAACGCATTCAGGCGGAGACGCTGACGGGCTTGCTGGTCAAGATTTGGGAGAATGACATTGCTTGGGCTAGCTGTCGTGTGAAGCTGTAAGTTGAAAGCCGTAAGCTATGAGCTGTAAGCTGTAAGCGAGTTGGGCAATAGAGTTGTTCCCGTATAAAAATATCACGAAGTTTGAAACAAAATGTATTGGTCACAAATTAGCAAACCACGGAGAACACAGAGAAATTCTCGAGAAAAACTCTGTGTTCTCTGTGCCCTTTGTGGTTAATTCTTTGTGCAAGTAGTCCATGATCAATACAAAAAATGGTCGAAAGCCCAGAAGTTTGGCAGAAAAACAGAATGTTTGAATCCTTGAAATCGAACCCTTTTCATAAACGGACTATCGGTTTAGCTATGCTATTCTTTGGGGTATTGGGCACACTGGCAAGTGGTCCAAGTTATGATGATTCTGGCGTATACTGCGTTGTTCAGCAAGAGAATATGTTACAGGCTGTTACTGGAGGTACCTACATATATGCGGTGTATCAAAGTAAGGATGGTGGGTTGACATGGGAAAAAATAGAAAGGCCGACATCTAAGGTTGAACGTCCGTGTGCAAAAGAAACGACACCTTGGCATATTGTAGACCCTTCGAATGAAAACATTCACTTTCGAATAGGACAAACTGGTACATCTATTGAGCAATCTCATGACGCTGGCAAAACTTGGATTACACTTTATGAATTTCCCGCAGGTGAACAAGTCAGAAAATATTACTATCGCCCATATCCCCAAAATTTTGGGCCACAAGGCAGAGTTATTGATCTAGGTGGGCCATATAATGGCGTGATTGACAAAGTGACGGGCAACTTGGTTGTCAGCATGGGTTTTGAGGGCGTTATCGTAGTGACCTCAACAAGTGATGTTATGCGAGTTGCTGTTGGCCCTTATGCTTTCATTGATATTCATAAAATGAGTTTACGAGAACGTTTAGCGAATGAACTAATACTTGCTGGTTGGTTAGCATGTCTTGTGATTGCGATGTTATCTATTCCCCTCTGGACGACAAACTGGTGGAAAGCCCTAACAATAAGCAGTTTTGTGTTTTGGATACTTGCGAGCTTATTTCTCAAAGAATCTGCATTAGTGGACATTGTATACAGGCTTTTCTTACAGTTTTCTATATGGGTCATTTACCCAATCTTAGCCATTATGGCCAGCTTCAAAATCATTCAAAAGCGTTCTTGGCAACTAATTGCTGTCATTTTCGCAACAACCATTATCTCTGTTGCTGTGTTTGTAACGCCCCTTCTCTTTTGGGCAACAGGTAAAACACCTTCATATCAACTGGTAATGGCCTTAAGTATCATCACCATGTCATTGTCGATACTATATTCGTACCGGCACATCAGCTACCAATATGTATCAACATAAAATGACTTGCCTTTCGATGATTTTTTCGACTTTTGTAACTACCAACCCTCTCGAGAAGAAGTTCAACTTTTGGCGTTCAAATTGTATGACCCACCAGAGAAAAGTTGAACTTCTGGGTTGGTAGTTACGTAGTTACCATTTGCCTATGATTTCGACAGGCTCAACCACCGTCCTTGCACCTTGCACCATGAACCCTGCCCAACCTTGCACCAACTCTCCCCGTTCGCTATGCTAGCAATATGAGTATTTTTCACTATCTATTCGACAAACTATACCCACTGATTCGTTTCACTTATGAGAGCCTGTTCGGCCATGTGTGGTACAACGAAATTACGGAAAAATTGTGGCTGGGCGGTGCGCCTAGCTATCAGCGTGATTATGATTTTCTGGTTGAGCAAGGCATTGGGGCGGTCATTGATATTCGCGCCGAGCGAGAGGATGACCTGACTTTTTACGCCCAGAACGGCATCATCCATATCAAGCTCCACGTGCCAGATGTCTATGTCCCCGAGCTAGACATCATCACCGAAGGCGTGGACTTTATGCACGAACAGGTCGCGGCGGGGCGCAAGGTGTATGTGCATTGTGCCAAGGGGCGTAGCCGTTCGGCCACGCTTATTGCCGCTTACCTGATGAAGCATAGCGGCCTGAGCTTTGAAGAAGCGCGTGACTTTATGATGGACAAGCGGCCGCTGGTTAAACTACAAGATCGCCACGGCCGTGTGTTGGATGAATGGCATGCCTCAATGAGTAATGAACAATGAGTAATGAACAAAGGGGCGGGTGTATTTCATCGCCCCTCGCCCCTCGCACCCCATTCAAAATCGGCCCTCTAAAATCTAAATCAAAAAATGCCCAAACTGACGCCTAGTCGCAAACAATACCTTGACCTCAAAGCTCAGCATCCAGGCGAAATCCTCTTTTTTCGCATGGGTGACTTCTACGAATGCTTTGACAACGACGCCCAAACCATCGCCCGCGAACTAGATTTGGTGCTGACCAGCCGCCCCAACGGCAAGGGGCCGCGCATTCCCATGGCGGGTGTGCCCCATCATGCGGCCGAAAATTATATCGGCCGGCTGGTAGCCAAAGGGTTCAAAGTGGCTTTGTGCGAGCAAATGGGCGACACGGCCGTGAATGGACTTATGCCCCGCGAAGTCGTGCGCGTCTTTACGGCTGGCACCGTCATCGAAGAAGGGATGCTCGACGCCCTCAGCAATAATTATCTCGTGTCCGTCGTGCGTGAACACGACACCGTCGGCCTAGCCTACGCCGACATCACCACCGGGCAATTTGCCACCGCCCAGCTACCCAACCTGCACACCCTCGTCGAAGAACTCGCCCGCCTCGGCCCCGCCGAACTGCTCCTGCCCGACGGCGAACAGGGGCTGAATGACCAGTTGGCGCGTATCCCCGCCATCAGCCGCCTGCCCGCGTGGCGCTTTGAACTGAGCAACGCTCGCGCCACCCTCGAGCGTCATTTCCGCGTACAAAGCCTCGATGCGTTTGGCTGTGAGGGCAAACCGCTCGCCATTCGCGCCGCTGGCTCGCTGTTACATTACTTGAATGAAACGCAAAAGGGGCAATTAAATCAGATTCAGCGGCTGGCGACCTATCATCTGGAAGGCTACATGGCTCTGGGCGCGACCACGCGCCGCCATTTGGAGCTAACGGAATCGCTGGCGGGGGACAAAGGGGCGTCGCTGTTTGGCGTGTTGAATAAAACGGTGACGCCGATGGGGGCGCGGCTCCTGCGGGAGCGGGTCAAGCGGCCGTTGCTTAATTTGGCTGAATTGACGCGCCGCCAAGATGAAGTGGCCGCTTTTTTTGACAAAGGCTTATTGCGGACGGAGCTTCGCGCCGCCCTAAAAGGGTTGCCGGACTTGGAACGGCTGACCAATCGGGTGTTGAGCGGGCGAGCGTCGCCGCGTGATGTGGCTTCGATAGGGGACGCGCTCACGGCCGTGCCGGAGATTCAGCTTATTTTGGCCGAGGTAGAGGGACAGGCAGAAGAAAATAGCAACACGGCCGTGTCTGACCTCACCCGCCAACTCGACCCCGTACAAGAGGCCGCCCACCTCATTCAAACCGGCATCAACGACGACCCGTCCAGCAACACCGCCAAACCCGGCTTCATTCGCCCCGGCTTCTCCGTCGAGCTAGACGGCGTGGTCAACGCTTCTGCCCACGCCCGCCAATGGGTTGCTGACCTAGAACCCCGCGAAAAAGAGCGCACCGGCATTCATTCGCTCAAAGTCGGCTTCAACAAAGTGTTTGGCTACTACATCGAAGTCACCAAAGCCAACAGCAAAAACGTGCCCGAGGACTATATTCGCAAGCAAACCCTGACCAACGCCGAGCGATATATCACGCCCGAACTCAAAGAGTATGAGACGCTCATCCTCAATGCCGAAGAGCGCATGTTGGAAATCGAACGCCGCCTATTTGTCGAGCTAGGGCAAGAGCTAGGTCGTTTTAACGAACGACTGCTCCAGACGGCGCACATTTTGGCCCAGCTAGACGTGGCCGCCACTCTGGCCGAAGTCGCCGCCAAAAACGGCTACGTGCGCCCCACGCTACATGGCGATAATCAGCTTTTACACATCAACCAAGGGCGACATCCCGTTATTGAGCAATCCCCCACGCTGACCCGTTTTGTGCCCAACGATACCCATTTCACCCCCAAAGAGCGTATTCACATCATCACGGGGCCAAACATGGCGGGTAAATCCACCGTTTTGCGCCAAGTGGCTCTCATCACGCTCATGGCGCAGATGGGGAGCTACGTACCCGCTGAATCAGCCGAAATTGGCCTCGTTGATCGCATTTTCACGCGCATCGGGGCGCATGATGAGCTACACGTTGGCCGCTCGACCTTTATGGTGGAAATGGTCGAAACAGCTGAAATTTTACATCATGCCACCTATCGCTCCCTGCTTATTTTGGACGAAATCGGGCGGGGAACCAGCACCTATGATGGCTTGAGTATCGCTTGGTCTATTTTGGAATATCTGCACAACCATCCGCGCCTCAAGCCGCGCACCCTGTTTGCCACCCCATTACCACGAGCTAACGGGGCTGTCGGACTTGCTTCCTCTGCTGGTCAACTATAATGTGGCGGCCGTGAAAGAAGGGCAGAGAGACAGCGAAGGGAACGGGGAGAGCCTGGTCTTTTTGCACCAGCTTCAGCGGGGCGCGGCTGATGAAAGCTACGGGATTCATGTGGCGCAATTGGCTGGCCTGCCCCGCGACGTAACCCAGCGGGCGCATGAAATTTTAGCTGATTTGGAAGCGCACGCGCCCACGGCCAGCGTGGAGCCAAGCCATCTGAAACCAGCGCAACAGGTGGCCCTGTTTCCAGAGGCCAGTCCCTTTTTGAATGAGCTAAAGGGGCTGGACATCACCAGCATGACGCCGCTGGAGGCGATTAACAAGCTGTATGAGTGGAAACGGCGGTATGAGAATGGTCATGCATCGTGAAAAAGGCAGAAGGCAGAGGGAAGAAGGAAGAAAAAGGGCGGGTTTTCTCGAGAAAATCTCCGCGTTCTCCGCGTCCTCTGTGGTGAATTTGACCTTTTTACATTGGACTTAGAATGAGAAGTCGCCGCACGGCCGTGAACGACCATGCTAAGATTTTGGAAAAGCACCCTAAAGGGCGCTCTGGTCGCCCACCACAGGGCGCTTTAGCGTCCTTTGCTTGACTAGCCTGGGGGTTCACCCCTAGGCGATGGCGGTAAGAAACGTTTGATTGACTAAACTTACTGGCCCTAAAATCGCTTAACTTAATGACATTGGCTGTTTAATGTATTGGTCACAAATTGCTCAGACAAAAAATCGTAACTCGACACGCCTCGCCGCCTGCGGCGGCTCGGCTATTCTAAAGGGTGTTTTTTTCG
>JBGTIZ010000367.1:0-16480 GCA_041745395.1 Promineifilaceae bacterium (SeqCode)
GTCATTACATACTCTAAATACCACCATATCGGTGCCCCAATCCAAAGACAAAAAGCTCCAATCGCCCCAATCCTATGTGTTTCACCCAACCCCCATGCGAGCATCAAAAACACAAATGGTGGAAGAAAGATCAAGCTCGAAATAAAGATAGCCAATTTACGGGCGGTCTGGTCAGAATATTTATAGGTATATTCAAGATGTGCAGTGACACGAGAAACATCACGATTTATAGCAAGTAACGTCAATCCGAACCATAATAGTACAGGAATTATCCACAGCATTTGTTTGATCCCCTCAGGCTATTGTCGTGGCTAGCCAGCCATCCGATTCCTACAGAAAGAACTTTACACCATCTTTGTATTATCCCCGTTCATCAGCCAATTTCCCTGTAACACATCTTCCCTGTTTATAGATTGGCTGTATTCCCCTTTTGCAGAGACTTCATAAAGAATATCACCTTGTTTCATGCACCCATTTAAAAAATGGTAAGCTGTACTATACTGGCATGATTCTAATAACACAGTCGAATCACAAATAATTTTATATTCAACAATGCTGTTTGTGAGTTTGCCAGTTTCTATCAGCAAGTATGTCGTCATTATCGAAAACTCCATTGGTCACTGTAGACATTCTCTACGGCCTATCAATGGCTCATGCTTTGGCAACCCTTGAGGTCTTGCTCGAGAGGCTACACAGTTACCAAAAACTTACTTAGGCCGCAGAATGAAGGGGAATCGTAGCCAAAAGTTGGTAAGCTGGCAAAAGTTGCCTAAGATTAGGGGAACCACGCTTCTATCCACCTGATACATTTGCCCAAGGAAAAACCAATGCAATTTCAGAACAAAATCGTCCTTGTCACAGGGGCATCACGCGGTATTGGCCGCGCTATTGCCCAGCAGTTTGCCGCTCGGGGAGCCACCGTAGCGATTCATTATGCCCATAACGAAGCGGCGGCACAGGAAACGCACCAGCTACTGGCCGGGGAAGGTCACGCTATTTTTCAAGCTGATTTGCAAGAGCCATCTCAAGTGGAAGCGTTAACCACGGCCGTGTTCAACACCTACAACCGCCTCGACATCCTCATCAACAACGCTGGCATCTATATAGACCATCCCCTTGCCAAACTCAGCTATGAGCAGTGGCAAGCGGCATGGCAAACCACGCTCAACACCAATCTGGTCGGCATAGCCAATTTGATGTATTGTGTGGGGCAAAAGATGATAGCGCAGGGACACGGCCGTGTGGTCAACATCTCCTCACGCGGCGCGTTTCGCGGCGAACCGCTTGCCCCCGCCTACGGCGCCAGCAAAGCGGGGCTAAACGCCCTCAGCCAATCTCTCGCCCAATACCTTGCCCCTTATAACATTTTTGTGGGCGTGATCGCCCCCGGCTTTGTCGAAACCGACATGGCCGCTGAGCATCTCAGCGGCAAATCAGGCGACGCCATCCGCGCCCAATCCCCCCTCAACCGGGTCGCCACGCCCGACGAAGTCGCCTACGCCGCGCTCTTCATGGCCGCCGAAGAAACGGCCTTCATGACCGGGGCCATTCTCGACGTCAACGGCGCGTCCTATCTACGTAGCTAACCTAAAAAAGGAAGAAGGTAAGGGGCAGAAGGAAGAAATCCCTTACTCCCTTCCTCTCTTACTCCCTTCCTCACCCAACACAGGAGAAAATCATGACCACTTCTAACCCAATCCGCTGGGGCATCCTCGCCACTGGTTCGATTGCCCATGCCCTTGCTCAAGCGATACAAGATTCGACAGGGGGGGTACTCACGGCCGTGGGGTCGCGCTCCCTAGAATCAGCCAATCAATTTGCCGACAAATGGGACATCCCCCATCGTCACGCCAGCTACGAAGCATTAGCCAACGACCCTGACGTAGACGTCATTTACATCGCCACCCCACACAGCCATCACTACGACAACATGAAGCTCTGTCTTAATGCGGGCAAGCATGTTTTGTGCGAAAAAGCGTTCACGCTCAATGCCCAGCAAGCGGCCGAGTGCATCGCCCTTGCCCGCCAGAAAAAGCTCTTTCTGATGGAAGCGATGTGGACCCGCTTCCTGCCCGCCGTCCAGCAGGTGCGCGACTGGGTAAGCACGGGGCGCATTGGGGATGTGCGCTTGGTGCAGGCTGATTTTTGCTTCAATCTGCCCTATGACCCCGCCCATCGGCTCTATAACCCCAACCTTGGCGGCGGGGCGTTGCTCGACCTCGGCATCTACCCGCTCTCGTTTACGACGATGCTCCTCGGTTTCCCGACCCAGACGCAGAGCCACGCCCACCGCAGTCCCACGGGGGTGGATGAGCTAGACAATATGCTGTTGATTTACGAAGGGGGGGCGACGGCGAGTTTAACGTGCAGTATGCGGCTGGATCGGCCGCGAGAAGCGTTCATCGTGGGCACGGCCAGGTACATCAAAGTCCACGACCCCTTTTTCTACCCCACGGAGCTAACGCTCTACGACAAAGAGACGGATGAGAGCGAGCATTTTTCTATCCCCTTCTCCAGCAATGGTTATGTGGGCGAGGTGGAAGAGGTGCATAAATGTCTACGCGAAGGAAAAACAGAAAGCGACATCATGTCACTTGATGAAACGCTCAATTTAATGAAGCTGATGGATGGGTTTCGAGCGGAATGGGGAATCGAGTATCCGCAAGAGGAGTAGTTGGCAGTGAGAAGTTAGAAGTAAAAAGTGAGAAGGGTGCGCCGACCACTTCTCACTTCTTGCTTTTCACTTTTGACTTTCTACATGCTCGCCAAGGCTTGCGCCAGCGTCTCCACGGTGCGGTCTACGTTTTGGAGTTTGTCCAGCCCGAAGAGGCCGAGGCGGAAGGTGCGGAAATCTTCTGGTTCGTCACAGCGCAGGGGCACGCCAGCGGCGATTTGCAACCCCACGGCCGTGAACTTTTGCCCCTTGTGAATCCCCTCATCCGTCGTGTAGCTGACCACCACCCCCGGCGCCTGAAACCCCTCGGCGGCGACGCTGGGGAAGCCGTTTTCCTCGAGCAAAGCGCGTGTTTTTTGGCCTAATTCCCACTGCTTGGCGCAGGCCGTTTCCCAGCCCAATGCTTCCGTTTCCTGCATCGCCGTGCGGAATTGGGCGAGGCCATCGGTGGGCATGGTGGCGTGGTAGGCGTGACCACCATTTTCATAGGCGGTCATAATTTCGCCCCATTTTTTCAGGTCACAGGCGAAGCTACTGCTCGTTGTTTGGGCGAGAACAGCACGGCCGTGGTCGCTCAACATCACCAAAGCACAGCAGGGGGAGCCGCTCCACCCTTTTTGCGGCGCACTAATCAGCACATCCACCCCACAGGCGGCCATATCGACCCACACCGTGCCCGAGGCGATGCAGTCCAGCACGAACAGACCGCCAACCTCATGCACGGCCGTGCCCACAGCCCGCAAATAATCATCAGGCAAAATCATGCCCGCCGAGGTTTCCACATGGGGGGCAAAGACCACATCGGGCCGTTCGGCGTGAATGGCGGCCACGACTTCCTCGATGGGGGCAGGCACAAAGGGGGCTTGGGGCACGTCGGCCACGCGCCGCGCTTTTAGCACGTGGGTGCTGGCAGGAATGTCGCCCATCTCTAGGATTTGGCTCCAGCGAAAGCTGAACCAGCCGTTGCGAATGATGAGGCATTTTTTGCCCGTGGCGAACTGTCGCGCCACCGCTTCCATGCCAAATGTGCCGCTTCCGGGGACGATAACCACGGCCGTGGCCTGATACACCTCTTTCAGCGTGGTCGAAATATCATTCATGACGCCCTGAAAGGTACGCGACATATGATTCAGGGCGCGGTCGGTATAAACAACAGAGTATTCGAGCAGACCGTCGGGGTCTGGATCTACATGGGAAAGTAAGCCTGACATGTTTCCTCCTAGATATGGATAACAAAGGTTCTTTCGGATTTCGTGGGGTTTTCAACAGTGTCACGTGTCATGTGTCAGGTGGTTTTTCTCTGGGCGTGGCTTGTTTAGGTAGGGCAGTTGCTAATTGACCCCGTGAATTCCCAAAGAGCCATAACAAAGAAGGGCAAGTGTTGAGAATCTCAACACTTGCCCTTCTTCTTTTAGCTAATCTTGGTGTTCAATTGGCTCACCCGACATTTGTGGATTGGTTAGCTGAGCAAATTAACGACGACGCGAACGACGCGACGAGCGGTTATTTTGCCCACTCTCATTTGCATCTGCGTCTGCATCTTGACCAGCGGGGTGAATTTGCACCCGCCGCGAGTCGCCTTGGCCGATACTGCGCGTGGTCACGGCCGTGTTGTCGCGCAAATGCACATGAATCAAACGCCGCTCATAAGCAGACATCGGCTCCAAGGTCACAGATTGACCACGCCGCACCACTTTTTCCGCCATGCGGGCGGCCAAACGAGCCAAGCCATCTTCTCGTTGCTGACGAAAGCCGTTAATGTCTATCTGGAAATCAACGCGGCGGCGCAGTTGCTGGCTGACCATCAGCCGTGTCAAATATTGCAGACTGCTGAGGGTTTCACCACGGGGGCCAATTAGCTCACCCAAATCTTCGCCATCAACATCTAGCTCCACAACCTGCTTACCGAAATCATCTTTCTCGCTCAGGTCTGAATCAACGTGGGCGTCTAGCCCCAATTTGTCGATAAGCTGAGCGACGATATATTGTGCCGTCTCTTCTTCTTCGAGCAGTTCGGGGTCTGGCAAATCTTCGAGGTCATCCAGCTCGTCGAATTCGTCTTCGATTTCGGCCGTGGGTTCCGCCACCTCCGTCGGTTCTGGCTTCGGTTCGGCTGGCGCAGGTTCAGACGGGGCGGCCTTGCCCTCCCCCTCTGGCCCCTTCACCGTCAGGCGCACGCTAGCATCCCGGTGTCCCATCCCCAAAAAGCCACCGCGACCTTCATCCAAAACTTCGATTTCCACGGCGTCCCGCTCTAAGCCCAAAATGGTTAACCCTTGTCTTACAGCGGCTTCGACTGTCTCACCGCTTGTTTCGAGAATTTGTTGTGTGGTCATTTTTTCCTACCCATGCGTTATGAAGCTGTAAGTTGTAAGCTATAAGCCGCTTATTTCTTACGTTTCGCTTTTCAATTGACTAACGTCGTTTAGATTTATTGCGTCGTTTCTTTTTGGAAGACGAATTGGAAGACGAAGATGAGGTGGCCTCTTTGTATGAGCCATTGGCAGAAGGCTCGGCTTGGTCGCCCGCATCAGCTTCAGACACATTTTTGTCCCCGCTATCACCCCGCAAAATAGCTTCCGCTTCCTCTTCTGATTTGGTACGCCGCTCTTCCGCCTCAGCCCGCGCCTGTGCCATACTGCGCTGGACAATATACCCCTGAAAGATACCAATTACGTTGCTAATCACAAAATAGATAGACAGCCCCGAAGGAAAAGAAAGGGAAAAGAAGCCAAACATCAGAGGCATCGTATATTGCATACTCTGCGTCATCTGCGTCATTTGCGCCGCTGGATCTGGCTCATCATTCTTCTTTTTCTTACTACCTTTGCTTTCATCTTCTTTTTTCTTAGCTGGCATCAGCAATTTTTGCTGAAGGAACATGGTGGCACCCACCAGCACGGGCAAAATAAAGAGCGGGTCTGGTTGCGCCAGGTTCAGCCAAGCAAACGTATTTTGCAACGGCAAGATGCTAGCCAAATCAACCGACGCATCCGCCCGCTGGAACAAATTAAGCACAGATTGCGGCGTGCCTTCCAGCATCATGTTAATAACTTGGAAAAGCGCGAAAAAGATGGGCATCTGTATCAGCAGAGGCAAACAGCCTAGCAAAGGCTCCGTCGGATTGTATCCAATTTTAACGAACTCTTCCTGCATTTTCTGCGGGTTATCCCGGTATTTTTTCTGAATGGCCTGCACTTTTGGCTGCATTTCTTGCATACGCAAGCTTGAGCGTTGTTGCCGCAGGTTAATAGGCAACAAAATAACGCGGGTCAGCACGGTAAAAATAACCAGTGCCAGCAAAAAGTTGCCGTCTACCATTTGGTATAACAGCAACATACCGTTCAGCATTAAATCAACAAAAGAAGTCCAAAGTGACAACATAATTTCGCGCTACCTGTCTTGGCCGCAGACGTTTTTGTTTGTCCAGACGACGTACTTAACGAGTCATGAAGTGTGAAAGAAGAAGTAAGAAGCAAAGCCCGCGGCCTGAGCCTGTCGAAGGCCAGCTTCCGCTATTTAGCTAGTTGCTGGGCGTGTATAGCCATTGTTGTGCCCCCGTGGCGGCGTCATAAACAATGACTTGCAAATTGCCACCGTTGGGGGCAACCGCTATCACCACGGAATCACCCACGAGAACGGGCGTATTGTGTACGGGGCCAGGGACGCTGTTTTCCCAGCGCACACGGCCGTCGCTCATGTCAATTGACGCCAGCCAGCCTGTTTCATTATCATTGCTAGCGGAACCGACAAAGACAGAGTCGCCATCATGGGCAATACCAGCCTGCACCGAACCAGAAACGCGCAGACTACTATCCCAAATGCCTTCGCCTGTCTCGGCGTCCACCGCATAAACGCGGCCAGCCAAATCAGCCAAGTAGATAATACCAGCGACATGCTCGGGCGTAGACCACAGCGTATCATCTGCCGCGAATTGCCATAACACATCCCCCGTCGGCGGGTCAAAGGCATATAGATTGCTATCAAAGCTAGCTACATAAAGCACCCCATCAACAAGAAGGGGCGCGGCGGCGTTACTGCCGTCTAGCCGTTTTTGCCATGCAGGCGACCCATCATTGGCATCCAGCGCGTAAACGTGGCGGTCAGTGGAGGTGACAAAAATAAGCCCGTCACCATAGACGGGTTTGCTCCAGTTGGCATTTTCAGAAGTGACGTCCCATACTTTTGTCCCCGTATCACTTTCAAGCGCAACCAAATGGTTGTCAGATGTCACGACATAAATAAGGTCATTGGCTTGTAGTGGCTCGGCAAACACGCGGCCAGAGATACCACCCTCGCGGTCGCTGTTGACCCAGTTGGTGGTAGGGGGGGCATCACCGTTGTTGCTGAGCTTATACACGGCCGTGGTCAGACCTGTGCTAAACATGCCCGCCTGTGTGCCCGAGTCACCCAGCACAATACTCTCATCCGCAATAGAAGGTGCTGCCGAAAACTGCACCCCACCCTCTTCACCAGCATAACGCCATACTTCTCTCTGTTCGGGCACATTCAAAGCAATAACCTCACTCCCATGTGCCACTAACACCCTATCACCATTGGCTGAAATACCTGGCCAATTGGTTGCCACCGGCATACAGGCCACAAAAAAAACGGCCAAAGCCATGAAAATAAACCATGCAGGTTTATGAATTCTCTGAGTCAAAACTGATTATCTCCGAATCGAAGTAACGTACTAAACGCTTACTAAAACGGCCATCAAAGTAAAAGCTCTTGAACACGCCCAAGAGCCTTGATAACCATTTAGTTGGATTGTAAGCCGTTTATCGTTGTCTGCCATTTATTCAACACAAATTATAAGCATTGGCTCACGGCCTCACACTTGGAATTACTGGTTGTGATGGTGATGGTGGTCATGGTCACAATCAGGTTCGTCCGCATCTGGCGCGTAAGATAACGGGCCTGTTTTGGCCCACATGCCCTGCCATTGCTTGGGTACAGGGTCAAAGCCGCCGGGCGTAAAGGGGTGACAACGCCCCACGCGCCGTATGGCTAACCAGCCGCCCTTAAATAGGCCAAACCGCTCGATAGATTGGTAACCGTAGTGGGAGCAAGACGGGTAAAAACGACAGCTTGGCGGCGTGAGGGGGGAAATGGCTTTTTGGTAGAAGCGGATAATGAGGAGGACAAGCTGTTTAAGCATGAGGTGCATCCTGTGTGAGCAAGTTCGCCCGCTGGAGTAGCGTTTCCACGGCCGTGTTCACATCCGCAAAGTCGGCCGTGGGTGTGGCCTCGCGGGCAATCAGCAGGCAATCCCAGCCAGAGGGTATGTGGGCTAGGTGTTGACGCACGGCCGTGCGTAACAGCCGCTTCGCTCGATTACGCCGCACCGCATTGCCCACTCGTTTACTCGCCACAAACGCAAAGCGGCTGTGCCCTCCATCTGCCGACAAATCTTGCCGACATATGACGAGCACAGCCAACGGGTGAGCCAAACGACGGCCGTGACGCCGCAACCGCGCAAAATCTGCTCGGTGTCGAAGTCGATGGCGTCGCGGAAGCACCGCCTATTTCTTCTTGCCAGTCTTCTTATTCGTCTCTTTACCACCAGTCGCATCAACAATGGCGCGATAGCTCGCCGCACGGGTTGCATTCCAATTCACCTTCTTGGAGTGATTGTTCATGCTAACCGCTAGCTCATGACGCCCTTTCAGACGACGGCGTTTAATAACATTGCGCCCATTGCTGGTGCTCATGCGGCTACGAAAGCCATGAACACGCATACGACGGCGGATTTTGGGTTGATAGGTGCGCTTGGTCATTTCTGCTTTTCTCCAAAAAAAACAAGGCTTTTCAGCCCTGTTTTATCTAATAATTTCTAAATTTGCGAACAGTTGTTTGGTAAAAAATCGCTTACTTGAAGCGACTGATGATTATACATAAGGTGCGGAAGCCTAGCAACTAAAATGAGCGTTATTTAAGTAGCGAGAAATATGAAGTTGGGGACAAGGTCATGTTCGTGCCCACTATTGCTTCACACTGCGGCCGTGCGTTGAATCTTTGCCCCCAGCGCGGCCAGCTTCTCCTCTACCCGCTCATACCCCCGGTCAATCTGCTGAATATTATGAATGACACTCGTGCCCTGCGCACAGAGCGCGGCCAACACCATCGCCATCCCCGCCCGAATATCGGGGCTGGTCACGCCATTCGGGTTGGCGTAGAGCGGCGATTTCCCTTGGACGATAATGCGGTGCGGGTCACACAGCACCACCCGCGCCCCCATGAAAACGAGCTTATCCGTAAAAAAGAATCTGCTTTCATACATCCAATCATGCAACAAAATGGAGCCGTGCGCCTGCGTCGCCAACACCACGGCGATGCTCATCAGGTCAGGCGGGAAGCCAGGCCAAGGCATTGGCTTAATTTCGAGAATGCGCCCCGCTAGCGTGCCCTGAATCGCCATCTCTTGCCCCGCCGGCACGACCAAGTCATCTCCATCTATTTCCCACGTCACGCCTAGCTTTTCATACACCAGCCGAATCATGCCCAAGCTGTGGGGGGAGGCGTTTTGGATGCGGATTTGGCCGCCCGTGACGGCCGCCGCGCCGATAAAACTGCCCACTTCCATATAGTCGGACCCAATTTTGTACTCGGCTCCGCCTAGCGAAGTTACGCCCTGAATGTAGAGTCTGCTCGAGCCGATGCCTTCAATTTTCGCGCCCATCTGGTTGAGCAGGTGGCATAAATCTTGGACATGTGGCTCGCTGGCGGCGTTGTCCAGAATGGTTTCGCCAGTGGCTAACACGGCCGCCATCAGAGTGTTTTCCGTGGCGGTCACACTCGCTTCGGGCTGGAGCAGGTAGCCCGCGCCGTGCAGTTTGTCGGCGCGGATGTCAAAGCTGTTGTTTTCTAACACGGCCGTGGCTCCTAACGCTTCCAACCCCCGCACATGCGTATCCAGCGGTCGCCCTCCAATCATGTCCCCTCCAGGAAACGGGAGGACGATGCGCCCCATGCGAGCCAGCATCGGCCCCGAGAGGACAAAAGAGGCGCGGATACGGGCGGCCAAAGTGGGGTCGAGCGCGGTTTTGTGAATGGTTTGGGCGTGGATGCGCCAACTGTTCGTGCCCACGGCCGTAACCTCGGCTCCCAAATCTTCCACCAACTCCAGCATGACCCGCACATCCTCGATGTCGGGCACATTGTGCAGGGTGACGGGTTGGTCAGTCAGCAGACAGGCGGGGATGAGTTTGAGCGCGGCGTTTTTGTTGCCCCCAGCCGTAATCGTGCCGTTGAGGGCGTGTCCCCCTTCAATAATAAATTCACTCATGGGCTTTTCCTTGATAAATGGTGAATGGTGAACGCGGGCGTTCATTTACCATTCACCGTTGATAATTTACCATTTACAATTCCGCATAGATTAGCGACGTGCATTCTAATAGGCGACCCATCCCCAAGCAACCCATATTCACGGTTAGTTTAAGCAAGGTGCAGGGTACAAGGGGCAAGGTGCAGGGTCTCTTTCGTGGGGGTATACTTGAGGTATGCCAAAAATTATTGTGGAAAATCAGGAATTGTTTTATGCGTTGCACAGGGGGGGGGATGAGGCGCAGGTGTCGCTTGTGCTGATTCATGGGGCGGCTGGCTCTCATCTGGATTGGCCGAAAGAAGTGCGGCAGTTGCCCCACACGGCCGTGGTCGCGCTCGATTTACCCGGACACGGCCGTTCCGTCGGGCCTGGTCGGGATAGTATTGAAGGATACACGGCCGTGGTCAACGCCTTCATCACCCAACTTGGCCTCGAAAAGGTCGTCCTGCTGGGGCACTCGATGGGCGGGGCGATTGCCCAAAAGCTAGGGCGCGACCAGCCCGACTGGTTAGCGGGGCTGATTTTGCTGGGCACGGCGGCCACGATGCCCGTCAGCCCCGCCATTTTGACCCAAATCGAAACGGATTACCCCGCCGTCATCGAGTTTTTGGTCAAGTACCAATGGGCGCGAGATGTGCCCGACGCGCTCCGCGAGCTAAGTCGGCAGAGGTTGGCGCAAAATGACACGGCCGTGGTTTACGCCGACTTTGCCGCCTGTAACCAGTTTGATGCACGACCCTATCTGGCCGAAATCAAGGTTCCCACGCTCATCATCGGCGGCACAAAAGATAAGATGACCCCCTTCCCCGAAAGCGAATATCTCGCCGCCACCATCCCCCACGCCGAACTGGTCGCCATTCCCGATGCCGGCCATTTCCTCGCCCTCGAACAGCCCGAAGCCGTTGCCACGGCCGTGGGTGGCTTCATCAGCCGCCTTTAGGCGAGTGAAAAGTAAGAAGTGAGAAGTGAAAAGTGGACTACTTTTCACTTCTCACTTCTTACTCAAAAGCCGCGCCAGCCGATGCTGTAACGCCTCACGCAAGGGGCGATTATACGGCTGATGCGTCGCTACGCGGCGCAGAGCCTTCTCCGTCCAGCGCACGGCCGTGTCCAAATCCGGTTCATGCCATTCATAATATTTCGCCAATTCAATGGCCGCCTCGATATGGGTGGGGTCTGCTTGGCAAATTTGCTCCCAGAGGGGAACCGCTTCGGCGCGTCGGTTTTGCTTTTTAAGCAAGGCGGTGAGGGGGGACAACACGGCCGTGGGTTCCCCCCCACCCTTCGCCCACGCCAGCCGCAACAACTCCTCCGCCCGCGCCACATCCCCCAACTGCCCATGCCATTTACCCAAGCCCATCACATCCAGCGGATGCCCCCTATCTGGCTCGGCGAACAGGTGCAACAGTTGGGTTAAGAGCGTCACCATCGAGAGCATATCCTGCTGATTGTGATAAAAAACGCCCAGCAACGGCCGTGGGTCGCCATCCCGCAAATAATTATTGTAGAGCGACGGAATCAGCCAGCCCGGTACATCCTCCTGCGTCCGCCGAATCCCCAGCAGATGTTGTTCCAGAGAAGACAGAGCACAAGAAGCGAGCCGCGCCCGCCAGATGCGTCGGGCGGGGGGGAATAAATCAATGTGCGGCTGAGTGACCAAATCCCCCTGCGGCGGCGTCAACCGATTCATCAGGTAGCGATTATCAAGCAGGGGCAAATCAAAGGTGCGGCCGTTGAACGTCACCAAGCCCGGCCTCTGCGCCACCATTTCGCCCAGCAGGGGCAACAGAGCCGCTTCGTCCGCATGGTCACGCAGGAAAAATTGGCGCACGACCAACGCGCCTTGCTCAAAATAGGCTGTGCCCACCATGAAGGCCAACGTGCCCGCCCCCCCTAGCCCTGTGGTTTCGGTATCAATAAAAAGGAGTTGCTCGAGGGTTAAATCAGCCAGCCGTTCGTCTTGGCAGAAGTAGGCGGCGGTAGGTAAAGGCTGGCTGGCTAGCGCACCAAGGGGGTAATGGCCGTGGCGGTGGGTGAGGGGGTAGACGTTGTCAACGAGGAAGCATTGGTTGTCGCGGTGGGAGGTCACACGGCCGTGGGGCAACAACTCCTGCAACGCAGGCACAGAGGAAGCAGAAGCGACAGGCGGGGGAGTGGGCTTGGGGGTGGATTTCAGGGGCAAATCACGCGCCCCTTTGGTCACACCCAAGCGGCGCAGGCGAGCGCGGAGGTCATCATTCATGGCGCAAGTATGGGATAAGCGAACAGATGTGTCAAGATGTGTAAGGGGTAGAATGGAATATTGCCACGGCCGTGAGAAGTACGCTACTTCTCACTTCTCACTCTCCCGCACCTCCTATTGCTACGTAACACCTCTTACGATAGCTGTGCCAAATCCCATGATGGTTGTTGCCCCAATGCCTCTTCCATTTGTTCCACAAACCAATCGTAATGGTGCGTCGCTACCGAAACCTGTCCATCACGCAAGTAGCGTCGCAACAATTCAGCCTGCACTGTTTCATTCAGCGGGTCTAGGTTGGCCCATCTGCGGGCATAAACAATGGCCTCAGCCAACTGTTCTTGGGCAGAGAGCCGCCGTACCAGTTCTGCGCAAGCGAGTAGCACCTCTTGTTTGAGGCAGATTGCTTGCCACCGTTGCCACTCATCAAACTCAGGCGCATTCGGCAAAACAAAACCAGCCATAAAGTCCGCTTGGTAAAGGTCGATCGCTTCCTTCAAGTGTGCCCAGTCAGGCGACTGTTGCCCAGCTGCTAAATATTGCCCAAAGGCGGCAACATCCACCCATAGCGGCGCGGCAGTGTCTAGGTTAACCATCTGCGAATCTAGGTGTAGAAGGGGCGGCTCCAGCTTATTCTTGAGGTCAGACAGACATTGGCGCAAAGCGGCTCGTGCCGACCGACGCCCGCTTTCCGGCCAAAACAGCGTGGTCAGCGCGGCCCGGTCATGCGGTTGCCCCGTCACGGCTAGGTAAGCCAACAAAGCCAAACTCTTCCGCCGTCCTAGGTTGACAACGACACCATCCAACACCAGTCGCGGCGACCCGAAAAGGTATAAACGTAACGCTTGACCACTCATATATATCATATGCTCCTAACGTCTCGTTTCAGAAACAAGACGTTCGGTAACGGCACAGAGGGCTATGATGGGCAGTTATCTGAGAACCACTGGGGGGGATTGACGCGCCACAATACAGACAAAACAGGCTAGGCTTGCTTTCTAGCAACAGACAAAGTGTAGCGTGACCATAACAAAAATTCAACACGTCAAAAATTGGTCGCTTTTGTTACGCCTTTTGTTACACTTTTGTTACACCCCATCAATTACCCTGATGCACAGTAGCGTCACAAAGGCCTTTGAAAACATTGTTCAACTATAGCTTTAAAGAACCATACAAAATAGGAGAAATGTCATGAAAACAAATTTTAGCCATCTTGATATCTTGAAAAAATTGTTTAGCCTTATTGTTGTTATGAGTATGCTTATAAATGTGACAACGCCTGTATTTGCCCAAGAAAATCTTGAGGATGGGCAACAAGAACAAAAAGTTGACGACGAAATACTTAAAGACATTGAAGCCCATGAAGCTCAAAAAGCCAGATACGAACACGCTATACAGCAAATGGAACAATACATCTACGTGAATAAAGATGGATTATTTCAGATAGACGTTGAGAAAGGGTCGGATCTAGGAATCGATGAAGCACTCTTTTTAGAATTTACTTCAGCCTTGGCAATTACCAATGAATATATAGCTTCTGGAAAGCTTACTCTCGAAGAAATTGCTTTTAGTGATGGTAGCAATATATTTGGTGAATTGATACCTAAAGACACTGATGGTTATGTACTTGCTTGTGCGGGCTGGACAGGAGAAATAAATACAATAATAGGGCCACGTCTATATCTTAATCACTGCCATACAGGTGTACTGACCTCTCTTATGTTTGCTGGTTCTGGTGCTAGTGGCTTATGTGCATTTTTCGCTGGTTTTTATGGCATTTTGCCTCTAAGTGCAGTTTGTGCTTTTGCTACAGGTATTCTTGTGATAGGAGGTCATACAATCAATGGGGTAAATGCACTAGGAGGATATAATGGTGTTTGGTTCCAAACAAATTGGAATGGAAACATTATTTCTTTCTGGCATCAATAAACTCTTATTTTTCGCCATATAATTTGGTTATATTGGCGCAGTTTGGTCGCTAAAAACACGAAGCGAAGCATGGGTCAACTTGTCAGTAAATTCACATAACATCAAAAAGTAGTCCCAAAAGCAAGATTGGGCACGAAAAAATTAGCTTTATGCCCAATTTTTTACCCGAAACGCCTGTCAAAATACGCTTGACGAAACACTACTATAAGCAAATCGAATTTTGAGACTAGGATAATATGGTCATAGTTAATAATATTATAGCAACTGTACATATAATCATTGTTGTTATTACTCTATTTGCTTCGCTTTATATCTGGCATTCAGGCAAAAAACGAGAACGATTATATGTCATAGTGCCCCTTCTGATTAATCCTGTGAATGCACTATTTGTGCTTATAGATGTGCAATTGGAAACAGCCAGTTGGTTTTGGGCTATCGCCTTGATAATCAATCTGATAGCTTTTATGGCTATATGCTTGGTGATAGGCTACTTATGGTATACCAACAAAATATCAACCCTGCTACCTTCTTACCTCTTCATATTGGTATTAATGTCCATATTTACCCTAATCTATCTGTTGCTTAGCATTTTTTCCTGGCAACTACAACTGTAACCATGAGGCAGTTCCATCAGCGTTAGCCAACACCCAGTTTCAAAGAGGAACAAGAAGTTGGAATTACCGTCAGATGTAGCAGATCTGTATCAACCATAGAAAAATGAAGACTACAGGGGAAATAAAAGTATGAGTACCTCAATTTCTCACATTCGATTCTTTATAATTATCATATCGACACTAATCATTGTCTCTGGTTGTACTAGCACGAGAGACTCTTCCAATATCTTATCATCGGCACCATCGGCTGTCTACTTCACTACCAATGAAGGTGACCAATACATAAATGATTTTGAAAAAACAGGCGCATTGGTTGTCAGTTCTTTCGACGAAGTACCGATAATCTTCTCTGAATATCCAGAGCTACAGGCTCTTTACATTGGGGAAAACAACATTCATTACCTTGACAAAGAGTGGTTGCAGGAAATGTATAGAGAAGGTGTCTTGATTGCCTCAATAAATGAACCTATCAGCGTTTTAGCTGATGTCCTTACAATTCAAGCAAACCTACCAGATATTGATTTTAGTCTTGCGCCTGATGGTTTCATTGTTATGACGGCTGTTAAATCTTTCAATGAACCGACTCGTGGGACAGAAGGATACTATGTTGTTTCTGATTACTTCGCTAACATTGAAGATGCGGTGCAAGCCATTAGTGCGGTTAACACGGAAGGCAAGGATTTCTATCCTCCACCTAGTAGTTTGAAAGAAAGCTAATACTTCCACAAATATTTAATACCTTGATTTAGTTTCTGAAAATTTTGAGGCATTTCTGACGCTACATGTGCATCTATCCTTCAGCTATCAGAACATTAAAACCATGCTAATTTGTTGCCTGCCCCAAATCCTTTTGCTACAATCCCAATTCGTTCGGGGTATGGCGCAGTTTGGTAGCGCGCTTCACTGGGGGTGAAGAGGTCGTCGGTTCAAGTCCGGCTACCCCGACCACAAACGCCACGTTAATCAACGTGGCGTTTTTTTGTTTTTACGGTAAATGTTCAGCCTGTTAAAATGCTGACGAGCTAAGACAGTGGACGGCTATTTTTAACCCAGCAGAATTGACAAATCTTGAAGATTTGTCAATTCTTTCAAGGACAATATCTCCATGACACCTGAAAAATTGTTGCGGATTGTGATTGGCTTTCTCTTTGTTATGGGGCTAATTTTTATTATGGTCTCGCTCACCGCAGACTGGCTGGGGCTAGATCTGACGCCAGGCTTTGGCGTGGTGCAGATGTTCCAGCTTTTGCTAGGGCTAACGATGCTTACCGGCGCTGGTTATTTGCATATCTACACTCTCCGCACCGCTGACGCACCCCGCTCGCTTCAGGCCGATATTGGCCTACGGCTGGGGGCGACGGGGCTAGTGCTGGCTTATGTGGCGGGTTTGTCAGATTTGATGGGGATTGGCACGCACGCCGAGCCGGCGTTTGTGCGGCCATTTGTCGGCTGGCTCCAGCTTACAGGTCTGGCTATCAGCGTTTTGCTGATTACGATGGGGCTACTGCTTTATTTCACAAGTCGCGGCACACGGCCGTCGTCATCGTTAGAATTTCTCTTGCGCGACGAAAAGTCGTAAAAATGCAGTAGTCACAGATTGCTCCTGCAAAAAGTAGAACGACGACCGTGCCTTGACACGCCTCGCCGCCTACGGCGGCTCGCCTGTCATAAGGGTGTTTTTTTTGGGTGGGGGGGGG
>JBGTIZ010000368.1:0-7246 GCA_041745395.1 Promineifilaceae bacterium (SeqCode)
TTCTCACTTTTCACTTCTCACTTTTCACTTTTTGCTTCTCACTAAAACCCCAGTTCCGCCAGCTTCCCCTCCACGGGGAAACCATAGGCGGCGGCGAGGAGTTCCACGGGATGCACGCTGGGCGTGTCGGTCGCTTTGGTAATGTGCCAGCGGCACGTTTCGCTTTCACAAATGACCACAGGGCCATCCACGTTACCGACCAACTCAAACAGCGATTTGCCGACATCCATCGCTATCTGGTATTTTTCGCTTTTGTAGCCGTAAGTCCCCGCCATGCCACAGCAGACCGATTCACTTTCGACCACGTTCAGGGCCGGAATTAGCTCTAGCAATTCTGTGCCAGGGCGACCGATGCGGTGCGCCTTGTATTGACACGGCATATGATAAACCAAGGTCAACGGCACATCTTTCAGGTCGTTAAGGTCTAGCTCGCCAGCATAAAACAGTTGCATGATGAAGTCGTTGAAATCATACGTATTGGCCTGAATCAAGGCCGCGTCATCACTACTGTACTCCAACATTTCGGGCGCCTCTTCGATGAGGGTCAGCGTACAGCTTGTGGAAGTCCCGACGATAACGTAGCCCTGCTTAACATAAGGCACGAGCTTTTCGATATTGCTCTCATAAAGCTGTTGGGCAGAGCTAAACTCACCGTTGGAGAGCAGGGGCAAACCACAACAGTTTTGCGGCGGAATTAGCACCTCAAAGCCGTTGCGCTCTAGCACGTTGACCACCGCTTTGCCCACGCGGGGTTCATAATATTCGGTGGAACAGCCGTGGAAATAGACGACTTTGCGCTCGGCAATGAGGGGGTTTTCCCGCTTCTTGAGCCAGTTGCTAAATTTTTGACTGGTAAACGGCGGAAAAGGGGCTTCGGGCGCAATGCCAAAAACTTTGTCCGCAATCCAGCGGGCGGGCTTGATGTTTAAGGCCCAATTGGCTAACGGCGCGACGGGCTGACCTAGCTTTCCGACCAGTTCAGTCCGCGCAATAGCGTTGTTGCGCAAGCGAGTCAGGCCCTTGATTCCCCCGTCTTCGACCATATTGGCGCGGGCGCGGGCGTTGATTTCGGCGATGCGTACCCCCGTGGGGCAGGCCATATTGCAGGCGCGACAGCCAGAGCAGTAATCAACGGAATAATCAGGCGATTCCTGTTTTTCGTTGCGGAAGCGTCCCGCTTGGGGGGCTTCGTATTTGGGGCCAGGAAAGAGGTCAGTCACGGCCGTGACCGGGCACGCCGTGACGCAAATGTTGCATTTTATGCAATTATCCAGCGTCAACTCCACCGCTAAGTGGGGATGCGCCGTTACGTCTGTGTTTGCTTCCCAAATCGGGCGTTCTGTACTCATTTTTTGTCCTTACGGGTTTTTGCGGGGTTCACGGTTCAGGGTTCAAGGCCCCTTCGACAAGCTCAGGGACCGGACAACGCGGAGGCTGAGCCTGTCGAAGCCAACTCAGCACTCATCGCTCAGCACTCCGCTCAGCACTCTTTTCCAACTTTATAACCAGTCACCAATGCCACGCCTTCATAGGCACGTTGGCGAATCGCTTCGCTGTGGGCGAGGGTGTTGCCAATGGCGTATAAATTTTGGTAGAGGGCCACGGCCGTGCCATTTTCACCTTGCACCGGCTGGAACGCTTCATTGACCTGCACCCCCACATCATAAATGGGGTGGCCATCTTTGTTCAGAAATTCGCGTCGGAACCACTCATGCTGTTTACCGGGCACCTCAAGCGGCAGGTCAAACACGACCTCGCGGGCGGTGCTATCTGGTTTGGTGACGATCCCCCCGCCCAGAATGCCGCCCGTGGCTAGCACGTAGGTGTGGGCGCGTTGGGTGCGGGTGCGTCCTGCCGCTTCGGTTAACACGGCCGTGATCACATTTCCTTCTTTATGCGACCCAATGCCTTCCATGCCGTCATACACCCGGCCACCCGCCTGCTGAATCGCCGTAAACAAAATATGATGCAGACGAATCCCCGGCACAGAAGGGGGCAAACTGGGAATCTCGAACACGGGCACGCCCAGCCGCTCTTCCAGCTCTTTATGAATGGCTATGCTGTGGCGCACGCCCAAAATGGCGGGCAAACCGACGCGCTTCGCATCGCCTAGCTTGGCCTGAATGGCTCGCGCTAGTTGAAGGCGCAAATTGGGGTCGCTGTCCATAAGCTGAGCCAGCTTGATGGGGGTCATAAAGTTGGCATCTTCGATGGTCGCCAGCCTTATTTTTGCCCCAGTCGCGTCAATCCCAAGCTGGCGTAAATTATCAGCCGCCAGACTGGGGTAAAAATCTCTATAATCCTCAAAACCGATGAGCAACATCGGCGACTCTTTTTGGGTCAGGTCGCCCGCTATCATGGTGCTGGGCGCGAGACAGGTGGGGCGCATACTGCCCACGGCCGTGGGCAGTTGCCAATTTTTATCCAGCGAGCCGTGGAGCGGATAGCCCGCCTCAGCACACAATGTTTGCAGAGCGGTCAACGCTTCTTCGATTTGGTCGAGTCCAGCCAGCGCGTAGGGGTGCTGGGGCTGGTCGGCGATGAGTTGGGTCAGGGCAGTGCGGGGATTGTCCACGGCCGTGGACGCATCCACGGGATGATAACCCAGCACATCCACGCATCCCGCGTGCCAATGGGTCGTGCCCCAGCCTTTGGCCGCAATTTGTACTTTTTTTCCACGCAGAGCCGCCTGCCACGCGGCCGTGAGGCCAGCCAACCCTGCGCCCATTATCAGAACATCGTTCATAGTTTTTTTCTAGCCAGAAGCTGTGAGTTATGCGCTGTAAGCCATAAGCTCTAAGCTATAAGTGATGACGCTCAACTCTCTCTGTGCGCCATGAGGTTAAAAAGTTGTGGTGAAGCGAGGACACACAATCCAAAATCCCCAATCCAAAATCCAAAATCGTTAGACTTTGGCTTTGTCGCTCGTTTCCAGCGTGCCTTCTTCATACATGGCGGGGCCGAGACGGGAAGATTTGTCGCTCGGCAGGTGATCCACATTGAGCAAGCTCAGATAAATCAACTCATCCAGCCGCTCCTGCTTCAGTTGCGACCCCCACAAAATGGGGCGCAACCCTTTCCACCGCTCTTGCAAGAAATCACGCAGAGCGACGTTGCTCTCCCCAATCTGGGTCATCACCTCTTTTTCCTGCATCTCGTGCAAAATACCCGTCACGCGATAGGTGCAAAAACCACCTTGGCACGGCCCCATCCCCAACCGCACATCCCGCCGAATATCATCAAATGTTTTCGCATTCCCTTCAGTGATGGAGCGTTCAATATCGGCGCGGGTCGCCATCTCACATTCACAGATGAGGTCGCCATACTGCTTGCTTTTTTCCGTCCGCGCCAAGCGTGACCCAAGGCCATGATAATGTTTCGGTTTGCCCTGTTGTTCCACAGAGGGGAAGAGATGGGGCACTTCGGTGGTGGCGGTCGTACAGGAACGCTCTACATTGAGCTTTTCACAGACACGGTTCACGGTCACTTCCGCCATTTGGCGATAAGTCGTCCATTTACCACCCGTAATGGTGATATACCCCGTCACGCCGTCCCGCGTTTCGTGGTCGAGCAGCGTATAGGCGCGGGTAATGTCCCGCGAATCGCTCACTTGGGTTTCCTGATAAAGTGGCCGTACTCCTGCCCAAGCGCGTAACATGCGCATATCTTTCCAGCCGGGCACAAGCTTCTCCGCCTCTTGCATCATCAGGTTCACTTCCCACGGCTCAATGGCAAAGTGCTCGGGGTCAGGCACAGGCTCATCCGTGGTGCCGATGACGGCTACGGTGTGCGCGGGCACAATAATGTCCCCATCAGCAGGCATTTTGCACCGATTGACGACGGTGTTCACCACGCGGTGGTTACACGCTATCATCGTCCCTTTCCCAGCCGTGATGTGGACTTCAATGCCGACGGTGTCGGAGATTTTGCCCGCCCATGCGCCCGCCGCATTGACAATCATATCGGTATAAATCGTCACCTCTTCATCATTGACGAGGTCATGACAGACGGCGCCGATAATTTTGTCACCGTCGCGCAACAGGCGCAGGACTTCGTGATAGTTAAGAATTTGGGCCCCATGCGCACGGCCGAGTTCGGCCACGCATTGAGTCGCCAAAAAGCTGTCCGCCGAGCCGTCTGGCACGCGGAAACAGCGGCTGATTTTGGGGTTGAGGAATGGCTCATCCTTGAGCATTTCGGCGATAGAAATCTCTTCGCCGGGCACGCCCGTATCGCGGCATCCCTGCATAAATGTTTCGCCAAAAGCGGGGTCATCCCACGGGGTGACGACGAAAAAGCCGCTGGTATCTTCGATACAGTGGGGCATAATCCGCCGCAAAATCATATTTTCTTCGATGCACTCAGTGGCCGCTTTGGGGTCTTTGACGACGTAGCGTCCGCCGCTGTGGAGCAGGCCGTGGTAACGGCCTGTGGTTCCGTGGGTTAGGTCTCTTTTTTCGACCAGCGCACACTTAAACCCCCGCAAGGCTAAGTCGGCGATGACGCCCGCGCCAGTGGCTCCGCCACCAATGACTAAAACTTCAGTTTCAATTTGCTTCATCTGTTAAATCCTTGCGTGTTTCCTCTGGTTGTTGGGCTAAAAATGAGGAAGAACACGGCCGTGGTGCGGGTAATAAGAAGTCGAATTTCTGACAAACTTCTTTGTGAAATTTATCACCAGTATAATCTAAAACAGCTCAAAAAGTAACGTGCAGGGAAGCTAACTCCCCTGCACGCTTGTCCATCACTAACAACAATAGGAGAGAATCAAGGGCAATGAGTAATGAATAATTCTGGCTCTTTGGGATCTCATGGGGTTCGGTCTGAAATCGAATACGTGATGCGCGGGTCTCTCTGGTCATACATTGCGTTTCGCGCATCATTTGATGTCAACCCCCTGAATTCCTGAAGAACCATAATTCTTAATGAATAAAACTGCCTCTCAAATCAAAGTCGTTTTGCTTTCCTTCATTAGACTTAGACAAACCAAGGAGGCCAATCTGGTCAAAAAACGAAACAACCTTGTTGTTGCATAACGAGCTTACGCCCGTCCTTTACTCATTATTCATTACTCATTACTGAGCCTACTGAAAAAAGCCCCTTTTCGCGGAAATCCACCTCTGGTAGATTTTGCAAAAATACCTCTTTTTTCAGGGCACTCATTACTCATTACTCATTTTTATTCAACCCAGTCAAAGGTACGGGTCACAGCTTTCTTCCACTGCGCGTACATTTCCGTGCTGGCGTTACTGCCTTCCGTCGGTTCCCAAGTCTTATCCATACCCCAGTTGGCACGCATCTCATCGGTATTCTTCCAGAAGCCCACGGCCAAACCAGCCGCGTACGCCGCACCAAGAGCGGTCGTTTCCGCAACTTTCGGGCGCACCACAGGCACGTCTAGCACATCTGCTTGGAACTGCATCAGCATGTCGTTCACGACCATACCGCCGTCCACTTTCAATGCTTTCAAAGGCACGCCCGAGTCATTATTCATGGCGTCCAGCACTTCGCGGGTCTGGAAAGCGGTCGCTTCGAGCGAAGCGCGGGCGATGTGCCCTTTCGTCACGTAGCGAGTCAAACCCACGATAGCCCCACGCGCATCTGACCGCCAATAGGGAGCGAACAGACCAGAGAAGGCTGGCACAAAGTAGACGCCACCGTTGTCTTCCACAGATTTGGCGTAATCTTCAATGTGGTGTGAGTAATCAAAGAAGTCGAGGTTGTCACGGAGCCATTGAACCAAGGCGCCCGTAATAGCGATGGAGCCTTCCAGAGCGTACACGGCCGGTTCGTCGCCAAATTTGTAGCAAAGGGTGGTCAGCAAGCCGCTCTTGGAGGGTACAATCTTGGTACCCGTGTTAAGAATCATAAAGCAACCCGTGCCGTAAGTATTCTTCGCTTCACCGGGGTCGAAACAAGCTTGGCCGACAGTGGCCGCCTGCTGGTCGCCCAAGTCACCCGATACAGGAATCTTGCCGCCAAAGGGGCCGTCTGGCGTGGTATGGCCATAAACTTCAGAAGAGGCTTTGATTTCGGGGAGCATCTGGCGCGGAACGCCCATCGCATCGGTGATGGATTCTGACCAGTTCAGGGTGTCAAGATTCATCAACATGGTCCGGCTGGCGTTGGTCACGTCAGTCACATGCACCCCGCCGTTAACGCCGCCCGTCAGGTTCCAGATGAGCCAGGTGTCCATGTTGCCAAAAACGGCGTTACCCGCTTCGGCCGCTTCGCGCACACCATCAACGTTATCCAAAATCCAACGAATCTTGGGGCCAGAGAAATAGGTAGCGAGTGGCAAGCCAACTTTTTCGCGGAACCGATTTTGGCCGACGCCACCTTCGAGTTCTTTACAGATTTTATCGGTGCGGGTGTCTTGCCAAACAATGGCGTTGTAGAGGGGTTTGCCTGTGGTTTTGTCCCAGACAAGGGTAGTTTCGCGCTGGTTGGTGATACCAACAGCGGCGAGATCTGCGGCCGTGCAGTTGGCGGCTTTCATCGCACCTTTTACCACGTCTTGGGTACGCGCCCAAACTTCCATGGCGTCATGTTCAACCCAGCCGGGCTTGGGATAAATTTGCTCATGTTCCATCTGGTGAATGCCTACTGGCTCACCAGCATGGTTAAAGATCATACAGCGGGTACTGGTTGTACCTTGGTCAATTGCGGCAACAAATTTACTCATGGGATTTGTGTCTCCTTAATTATGCGCAGGGTACAGGGTGCAGGGTGCAAGGTGTGGGTCTACCACGACCTAACACCGCTACGTACTTTGCCCTGCCTGTTAGAATTATATCTACTCTTCCTGTACAGCTTCGTACAGGGCATTGAGAATTAGATGGGTTGAGGTTGCGCCGGGGTCTTGGTGACCGATACTGCGTTCACCAAGGTAGCTGGCGCGACCTTTTTTGGCTTGGAGAGGGATGGTATCCTTCATGCCTTGTTCGGCCGCTTCCACGGCCGCCTTCAAAACTACGGTTGTGTCATCCTCACCAGAAGCCAATGTTTCTTTGATGGCTTCCATAGCGGGGAGCCACGCATCAACCATCGTTTTATCGCCTAGTTGTGCCCGGCCGCGCTGAAGAATGCCATCAATACCAGCCTGCAACATGCGTTGCAGATCGTCCCCATTTAGCTCCTCTTTCGCGGCCGTGGCCTGACCACAGCGCATATAAAAAGTGCCATAAAGGGGGCCGCTAGCTCCACCCACACTAGAAATGAGCGTCATGCCAATGGTTTTCAGGAT
>JBGTIZ010000369.1:0-4240 GCA_041745395.1 Promineifilaceae bacterium (SeqCode)
AGCTCTGGATTGGCGATTGAATTTGTGGGGGCTTGCTGTATACTGTTTGTCATAAGCGTGTTTGTGGAGTGTTGTGGAGTAGATATTCACATCATTTCACAAACCGCTTTTTCTTTCAACTATTTTGTGCAACGCTCTCTAATGGTGAATGAAACCTCTCGAACCGCCATTTATCAAATTCGGGACTTTCTGTTTCAAATCTTCGTGATATTTTTATACGGGATCAACTCTGTTTGTTTTCGTAAAAACGTGCCCTGCGACGCAACCTAAAATCGGAAATCCAAATTCTAAAATCCAAAATGGTGTATATGTTTGCTTCAATTGAGGTGTTACAGGATGCTTTACGGGCAGAGGGGTATGTGGCCGATAGGGGGTTGACCACGGCCGTGTATCTAGCCCTCAAGCTAGAACGACCCCTCTTTTTAGAAGGGGAACCCGGCGTGGGCAAGACCGAAATCGCCAAAGTAATCGCCAATCTGCTCCAAACCGAACTGATTCGCCTGCAATGCTACGAAGGGCTAGACGTCAGCCAAGCGGTGTACGAGTGGAACTACACCCGCCAAATTATGCACATTCGGTATCTGGAAGCGCAAAACGAGCGTTTTGATGAGGACGAGCTATTTAGTGCCCGCTTTTTGCTCAAGCGGCCGTTGCTCCAGGCGATAGAGTCCAGCCAAGAGCGGCCACGGGTTCTGCTCATTGAGGAGATTGACCGCAGTGACGAAGAGTTTGAGGCGTTTTTACTAGAGATTTTGAGCGATTTTCAGATAACCATTCCCGAAATCGGGACGATACGGGCGGAGAAACGGCCAGCCGTAATTCTGACCTCGAATCGCACCCGGGAACTGCACGACGCGCTGAAGCGTCGCTGTATTTATTACTGGATTGAGTACCCCTCGTTCCAAAAAGAGCTGGACATTGTGCGGACAAAAGTGCCGCAGGCGTCGGCCGAATTGGCGCGGCAGGCGACGGCGTTTATTCAGGAATTGCGGCGGGAAGATTTGTATAAAGTCCCTGGTGTAGCCGAAACGATTGATTGGACGACGGCTCTGGTGGCTCTGGATCAGCAAGCGCTCGACCCGCGCATTGTGGAGGAGACGCTGGGCGTTATTCTCAAGTATCAGGATGATGTGCAGAAGATTCAGCAGGAGAAGCTACAGCAGATTTATAACCGCGCCATTTCTATCTAATCCAGTAACGAGTGCCCTGCAAAAAAGGACGAATTACAAATTACGAATGACGAAAAGAGCGGGCTTTCTCGCCAATTTTCTTCCTTCTTCCCTCTTCCTTCTGGCTTTTTCAGGTCGCTCAGCACTTTTTTCCTATGACCAACCCTCCCCCACTCCCTAGCCATATTTTGCATAATTTGATTTTATTCGGCCGTGTGTTGCGCGGGCTGGGGCTGGAGGTGAATCCGGGGCGGATGATGGAGGTGGTGGCGGCCTTAGCTTACGTCGAGGTGTGGCGGCGGAGTGATTTTTATTACACGCTCCGCAGTTTTTTGGTGAAGAAGCGGGAGGATATAGCCCAGTTTGATGAGGCGTTTGAGCTGTTTTGGCAAAAGCCGGGCAAGGAAGGGCTGGACGCGGATTTGCAGGATTTGTTGCGCTTTCAACGGATGGGTCAGCAGGAGAAGGAGCAACTCGTGATGCCGCCGCCGCTACAGGAGCTAACTTGGCCACAGGAGGAGGCGACTGAGGCGGACGATGAGGATATTGACCTCGAAATTATTGAGGTGACGCAGACCTACAGCACGCGGGAAGGGTTGCGCCAGAAGGATTTTGGCGAACTCACGGCCGTGGAATTTGAGCAAATCAAGCGGCTAATGACGGCCATGATTTGGCAACTGGGGCAGAGACAGACGCGCCGCCTGCGGGCAGGCAAAAAGGGGCGGGGGCTGGATATGCGCCGCACGTTGCGCCACAATTTTCGCTACGGGGGAGATATTCTCGAGTGGAAATACCGCGAAAAGAAGATTAAACCACGGCCGATTGTCATTTTGGCCGACGTCAGCGGCTCCATGGAGCGGTACACGCGCCTGCTCATTCATTTTTTGTATGGCCTGCATTGGGGAGTGAGTCAACAGGTGGAGGTCTTTTTGTTTAGCACGCGGCTCACGCGCATCACGCGCCAGTTGCATCACAAGGATGTGGATGAGGCGGTGAGAGAGGTCACGGCCGTGGTTAATGATTGGTCGGGCGGCACGCGCATCGGGGATTGTCTTAAAACGTTTAACTTTGCATGGAGTCGGCGCGTGTTGCGCCACAGCGCGATTGTCATCTTGATTAGCGACGGTTGGGATAGAGGCGACCCCGCTTTGCTTAAGCAGGAAATGGCGCGGCTAAGCCGAACCTGTCATCGGCTGGTGTGGCTCAATCCGCTCCTCGGCTCAACCGAATATGAACCGCTAACGCGAGGGATGCAGGCGGCGTTGCCATTTATTGATGATTTTTTGCCAGTGCATAATTTGGCAAGCCTAGAGGATTTGGCGCAACATCTGGGGCAGTTGGATGAAGCACGGCCGTCACAGCGGCGGCGAATCACTCTGGGGGGAGCGGCGTTTGTGAAATGAGCAGAGGGCAATGAATAAGGAATAATGAGTAATGAATAAAGGGGCGGGTTTAAGGGGGAACGCGCTTGCTCTCTTACTCTCCTCTGCTCTTACTCCCTACACGCTGTCGGCTTGGACTTTTTGCCAGAGGGCTTCGCCCATGCGCCAGATGACGGCGGCGTAGCCGGGCTGGTTGCCGCGCAGGGCGAGGGGGGAGCCTTGGGTCAGGGCTTGGTTTTGCTGGGTTTCGTAGGGCAGGTGGAAGGGGATGCGGGCGTTAAGACCGCGCTCGATGGTCTGTTTGGGGAGTCCCGCTTCGCCGGTGCGTTGGTTGAGGATGTGGCTCCGCTGTTGGGGGGTGAGGTTGAGGTTGCTGAGGATGCGGTCGGTGCGCACGGCCGTTTGCACGGCCGTGATGTCGGGAGTAAGCACATGGAGACCCATCTGAGACTGTTGGAGGGAGGTGCGCACGGCCGTGTTTAACACTGGCGGCAAATCCACAATGGTGAACACCATATTTTTTTGCAAATGGGTTAGCAAATTCTGAATGGTGTCAGTATCTGGCTCAGTGGGGCTGAGCGGCATGCTTGGTGCTCCCAGTAATTTTAGCCCTGTATGATGGTCAACCAGCATCGGTTCAATGGCCGACCAACCCGCCCCCTCCTGCCGTTTCAAATCAGCCCACCCCATGCGCGGCGTCAGGCGCAAGTGCATAGCCGCTTGCCCGCCCGACACCGATAAATCAAGCAAACAAACCTCTGCCCGACTAATTTGTCGCAACGCAATCGCTAAATTCACGGCTAGCGTGGTGCGCCCCACCCCACCAGAGAGACCAAACACCGTAATCAGCATCGAAGCCAGCTCGGGGCGTTCCTGCGGCATTTGGTGGCGCGGCGGCCGATTGAGCAATTCGTTGACGTGACGCAGTAGCTCTTGGGAGGTGACGGGCTTGCTGAGGTATTCGTCCGCGCCGCTTTCGAGGGCACTGTCACGATCTGTCTCTTGCGCTCGGGCGGTCAAAATCAGCACGGGCAGATTTTCGGTCCCTTCATGAATCCGCAGTTGGCGACAGACATCATGCCCGCTCATGCCGGGCATCATCACATCTAAAATGACGAGGTCGGGCACATCCGCTTTGATGCGCTCCAAGCCTTGAATGGGGTTGCTGATAAGCGTGGGGATATGACCGCCCCGCTCGAGCATTAGCCCGACCATGCGTAACAGTTGTTCGTCGTCGTCTACTACAAAGATGCGTGCCATGATGTCGTCCTCCGCAAGGGACTTGAACTGGTCGTCAGTTCAGCTATTTAGCTAATCTGCTTTCTAAATAATAAAACGAGACGGTCAACTTGCCAACTTTTACCACTTTATGCCTACGGCAAAAAGGTCAAATCCACCGCAGAGGGCGCGGAGAACGCGGAGATTTTCTCGAGAAGTCCCGCCCCTTTTCGGTTTTCTTCCCTCGTCCTTCTTCCTTTTTTCAGTGGCCTCACTTTTGAGTCCTCGAGCCGCAGGTTTACTCCTCTAGGGAGACGATAGCCACGCTGGCACTGGCCCCAAGGCGGGTGGCGCCGGCGGCGAGCATGGCGAGGGCATCGTTGCGGTTGCGGATGCCGCCCGACGCTTTGACGCCCATGTCGGGGCCAACGACGGCTCGCATCAGGGCGACGTCGGTCGTGGTGGCGCCGC
>JBGTIZ010000370.1:0-15891 GCA_041745395.1 Promineifilaceae bacterium (SeqCode)
TGAGAAGAGACGCCTTTTGTCAAAAAAAGTACGTTACTGATTCGTGACCACTACAGATTCTGAGCCAACTCGACTTGGTAGAGCAAATCCCCGTACTGCGCCTGTAACTCTTGATCAACAAAGCTCTGGGGCATCAGGGTCAGGGTGTCGAGGGCGAGGCTCTGCCGCACGGCCGTGGGCAGATAATTGTCAAAAAGCTCACGCGCCACCTCCAGACGAGTGAAACTCTCTTTGAAAAATTTGTCGTGCGGGTTCACAATATCGGGCATACGCTCACTTTCCTTGCTACACAAAGTGGCTAATCATAGCTGGATTGTGAACCAAACCCCAATCTTTTAGCACAGTTCTTACCAGAGGTACAGCACCCATAGTGATGATAACCTTTGCGTCTGGCTCCCTTTCCGATAGCATTTGAGCATGAACATCACCCGCTACCATTGGTTGACCCTGCTGGGCATTTTGGCCGCCCTTTTTTTCGCGCTCACGGCCGTGTCCGTGTGGCAAAGCTGGCAATTCCAAACCCGAGGCATCCCCGCCAGCCTGCCTGAACCCATCCCCCACGGCCGTGCCCGCCTCGGTCTCAACGTCGCCCTCGAGCAATACGACGACGCCGAACTCGCCCAAGCCCTCGATGAAATCGCCGCGCTAGGCATTCCCTACCTCAAGCAAAGCTTCTACTTTTCACAAGAAGAGCCGTTCGATTGGACAGAAAGCGATAGATTATTCACGGCCGTGTCTGCCCACCCCGAACTCACCCTCATCCCCCTGCTCAACGGCAACCCCGCCCAGCAATTTGCCCCGCCCAGCGACAAAGCCGCTTTTGCCGCTTGGGCAGGCGAATTTGCCACCCGCTACGGCGACCAAACCGACGTTTACATCATCTGGGATGAGCCGAATTTGGCCGCGCAATGGGGCAATCAACCCGTCAATCCGGCGGAGTACGCCGCCTTGCTCACGGCCGTGTCCCAGACCATTCGCGCCGCCGATACGGACGCCATTATCGCCGCCGCGCCGCTCGCCCCCACCACTGAAACCGGCCCCCAAAACCTAGCCGACCACCTCTACCTGCAACGGCTCTACGAAGCAGGCGCACAGGCGGCGTTCAATGTGGTCATGGGCAAGCCTTATGGCTTCGACACGGGGCCGGATGACCAGCGCGTAGACCCCGCCGTGTTGAACTTTAGCCGCCTGATTTTGTTGCGGGAGGTGGTGGAGCGCAATGGGGATGATCACACGGCCGTGTGGGCGGGCAATTGGGGCTGGAACAGCCTGCCCGCCGACTGGACAGGCCAGCCCTCCCTCTGGGGACAAACCGATCCCACCACCCAAGCCGAATATCTAGTCGCTGGCTTCCAACGGGCGCAAACGGAATGGCCGTGGGCAGGCGTTTTGTTCATCGAAGGGTGGGAAGCGAACGTGGCCGCCGATGCTCCCCAGCGCGGTTTTGATTTACACGGCCGTGACGAAACGCTAACGCAATTAGCCCAAGCGCAACAAGCCAGCCAAGCGTATGCCTTCTCTGGTTTCTACCTCGCCGCGCCCGACAATCCGCACCAAACCTTCACCGGCGGCTGGGAATTTTCCCCCCAGTTTGGGGCAGACGCCAGCGAATTGGCCGAGGGCGACCCGCCCGACCGCGTCACGTTTGAGTTTTGGGGTACGGAAGCGGGTCTGCGCGTGCGCCGCGCCGATTTTCGCGCCCGCTTTTACGTGATGATTGACGGTCAGCCGGCCAACGCCCTGCCCCGCGACGAACAGGGCGCAGTGCTTGTCCTGACCGCCGCCGACCCCACCGAGGATTATCTGAGTACGGAAATCGTGGCGCGGAATTTGCCGCCGGGGCCGCATCAAATGGAAATCACGGTCAGCCGGGGCTGGGATCAATGGGCATTGCACGGCTTCAGCGTGCAGACCCGCCCCGCTTTTGCGCCGTATGGGTGGGAAATTTTGCTCCATTTAGCCACGGCTGTGGTCTGTCTCCTCCTGACCCTATTTGCCGCCCGCCAAGCGAGTTGGGCAGAATTCGGCGAGGGTAGAGCCATCCGCTCCCTGAGCCACCGCGCCCAACTCCTGCTCACGGCCGTGGCCGCTGGGGTGACCGCGCTCACAGGCTGGCTGACTTGGGGGGATGGCCTCTTGCGCCGCGTGGGAGATTTGCCCCAGCTCACGCTCGTGGCGGCCAGCGCGGCCACCTTTTATGTCACCCCTTGGTTTTGGCTCTATCTGCTCGCCCTGATCGCTCTTTTTCTGCTCTTTTTTTATCGCCCGCCGCTCGCTCTGCCGCTCATCGCCTTTAGCATCCCCTTTTATGTGCCCTCGGTGCTAAAACCGATTTTTCAGTATCAATTTTCCCCCGTAGAGATTTTCACCCTCACGGCCGTGGTCGCCCTCTTTGCCTCCACGCTTATGCGCTGGATGCACCGCCGCGCCGCCCAGCCCGAAGCCACCCCGTTCCCCCGCTGGCGGCTAAACATCAATAAATATGACACGGCCGTGTTTCTCTTCCTGCTCATCGCCACCCTCTCTCTGCTCTTCACCGCCCGGCTCGATGTCGCCACCAACGAATGGCGCACCGTCATTCTCGGCCCCGCTCTTTTTTACCTGCTCATCCGCGCCAGCCGCCCCACAGCGCAAGAGATGTGGTTCATGCTGGATGGGCTGATTCTGGGTGGCCTGCTGGTCGCCCTGATTGGGCTGTGGCAATACGGCACGGGGAGCAATTTGATTACAGCCGAAGAGGGGTTAATGCGCTTGCGCTCGATTTATGGCTCGCCCAATAATGTCGCCCTTTATCTGGGGCGGATTTTGCCTCTGCTGGTGGCGGTTTTTTTATTAGGTGGGGGGATGAGTCAGACAAGAAGACGGCTATACGCAATCACGGCCGTGCCCGTTGCCCTAGCGATGTTGCTCACCTTTAGCAAGGGTGCTTTGCTTCTCGGCGTGCCAGTTGCTCTGCTGATAGTTTTTGTGCTGTGGCAAAAGAGCGTCGCGCCCAGTCGTCGCCTCTGGCCGTGGCTGTTGTTGTTTGGCCTCACGGCCGTGGTTGGGTACGCGCTCGCCCTGCAAATTCCCGCCCTCGCCACGCGGCTCGATCCGCGCAGTATGACTGGTTTTTTGCGCGTCAACCTGTGGCAAGCCAGCCTCAACATGGTGCGCGAAAATCCGCTTTTCGGCGTGGGACTAGACAATTTTCTCTATGCGTATCGGGGTCGCTATATTTTGGACGCGGCCTGGGCAGAACCCAATCTGAACCATCCGCATAACTTCTTTTTGGATTTGGCAACGCGCTTGGGGGTGCTGGGCTTGCTCAGTGGGCTGTGGCTGTGGGGGCTGGCGGTTTGGTCGCTGGGGCGCACGGTCTGGCTCCGGTTACGCCTGCGGCTGTTGGCGGATGGCTGGTGGCCGGTAGCGGTGGGGTTACTTGCTGGATTGGGTCATGCGCTGGCGCATGGGCTGGTGGATCACAGTTTCTTTTTGGTGGATTTGGCGTTTTGGTTTTATTTGGTGCTGGCCACGGCCGTGTGGTTAGAGCAGACTGAGTCAAAAGCGAAAAGTAAGAAGTGAGAAGTGTCTGGCATTCTAATCAAGAAATGCCTGACTACCCCCCGGCTAATCGCGCCCAAAATTACCATGCTTTTACGACCCGAACATGATAGACTAGGCGGTCTGCGTTGACATCCAGCACAAATCCCCTAAAATTCCAACGTTTGACAAGTACAAACAAATTTGTGACTTTTTAGGCTCACCTGAGTCTAAACAGGGCAGACCAGTTTGGCAAAAATGCGTAATAAATAGAATAGGTGGCGTCACGCTTTTACCCAATGGCTTGACCGACACCCCGTTATGCATGGCGAATGACTCATTATCGCTAGCTGGTAACAAACCCAAGTTTCTTACACCCAATAGGAGGTAATTTCATGAGCAGTGTGGCCGATCGCGTTAAAGCAATTATCGTTGAGGTTTTAGATGTAGATGAGGGGGATGTCGTTCCCCCAGCCAACTTCCGCGAGCATCTCGAAGCAGATTCACTCGACTTGGTTGAACTCATCATGGCTTTTGAAGAAGAGTTCGGTGGCGAAATTTCAGACGAGGAAGCGCAGTCTATTACCACTGTAGGCGAAGCGGTTAATTACGTTGAAAAACGGATGAAAACAGGCGCTTAGCCCGTTGGTCAATTGTCAATTGCTAATGGTCAATTGTCGATGCTCAACGGCCGTGCGCGGTTCCAGTTGACAATTAGCTATTGATAATTAGCCCTTGACCATTAATTAACCCGCGAAAGACCCTAAGGATTCGTTCAAAAACCACGCCCACACAGAGGGCTGGTTTTTAGACAAATCCTTAGGGTCTTTTGAGTTTTACAGAGCCTGACTCGGGCATCATGGGCAAGTTTCTCCAGCAAACCGACCCCTTTACTCATTACTGAGCCTACTGAAAAAAGCCCCTTTTCGCGGAAATCCACCTCTGGTAGATTTTGCAAAAATACCTCTTTTTTCAGGGCACTCATTGTTCATTACTCATTGTCTTTCAAGGCCAGCCAGAACCATGAGATGCCCGACCGTGTTGAGCCACACGCCAAGGCCAATCCCCAGCGATTCCCCCAACAAAGCACTGACCACAGGGCGCACCGCTAAATAGGCATAGAGGGATAAAATCGCGCCGCTAAGGGCGACCAGTAGTAGAAGGAGCCTAACCAGAGCCGGCCAGCGTTTTAACACGGCCGTGCCCCCCGCCACCACCACCACCAACCCAATCATCGTCAGCCGTAGCCACCACTCCGAAGCTGGCTCAAACTGGAGCGCATCCAGCGATGGAAAGGCGAGCAAACTCACCCCCACGGCCGTGGCTCGCGCCGCCCACGTTTGCCACCGCCGATTCGGCCAATCTACAGTCAGCAAAGCGAGCATGAGGCCAAAGGTGATGGGCGGCAGATAAAAGAGATTGCGGTTGGGCAATTGGCCGCTTTGCATTTGGGGCAAAAATTTCGTCCACTCCCCAATATCCAAGCCGATGAGTGATAAAGCGACGCTCTGGTGCGGCATCCACACCAAAAAGTAGCCCAAAACCACGGCCGTGAGTCCCCCCCACAGCCATAGTTGTGCTGGTTTAATAGGCGTTACCAGTTCACTCATGCCGTTTCTTCCTCAGCTAAGCCAGACGTCGCTAATAATTGCGCCAAATTCTGCGCCAAGCGGGCATCTTCCACCTGTTGCTCCTCAAAAAATTTGAGCAACATCGAGCTATTGCGCTGACGCAGGGCGAGCAAGGCCACCGCCTCAATATCAACCGCCAGCACCTCCAGCCGTTCATCCGCCGCCGCGTGCGCCCGCGCCGCTTCAAACAGCGTAATCTCCGCTCGGCTCGACTCCACCTGTGACGCCTGCACCAATTTCAGACCCAGTCGTTTGGCTTCGGGGCTAATTTTGACCTGCGGCAAGCGGTCAAACGCCTGCTGAACCTCCTCCGCCAGAGCCAGCGTCACTTCCGCATACGCAGAGGCCATGCCGTCTGGGTTTTGCCGATGCCACAGAGCCAGCTCATACGCCTCGTACCGCTCCTCCAAATCCTCCAGCCCGCGCACCACCGCCCGCAGGCCAAACCTGTCCATGATTTGCGGCCGCAGTCGCCCCTCTTCGGGATTCATCGAACCGACCAGCACCAAGCGGGCACTGTAGGTCAGGTTATGTGGGCCGCGTCGCACGGTGTAATAGCCTTGCGCGGCGGCATCCAAAATGGCGTCCATGACCGCATCTTCCAGCAGATTGACCTCATCAATATAGAGCAAATTGTTGTCTGCTTGGGCCAAAATGCCCCGCTCGAGGCGCACGCGCTGTTTTTCCACGATAGTGCGCTCGTTGATGCCGCCCACCACATCTTCTAAGCGGGCATTTAGCGGCAATTCGACCAGCTTCATGCGCTTGGCCTTGGTCAGCGACTCGCCGTACCCAAACTTGGCGGCGCACTCTTTGCACACGGCCGTCATGCCGTCTCGCTCAATCTGCTCCTCGGTGCAACCCAAATTATTGGGGCACAAACTTTGGCGCACCACGGGCAACAGGTCGGCAAGAGAACGCACGGCCGTGGTTTTGGCCGTTCCCCGTGCCCCAATGAGCAAAACGCCCCCCACACGCGGGTTAATCGAAGCCAATAAGAGAGCCAGCTTCATCTCTTTTTGCCCAATCACGGCCAAAAACGGGAAGGGTTCCCCGTCTTTTAGCCCCATATCGCGCTCGGGCGAGGCCAAAACGCGCCGCGCCAGCGAATGTTCTTCTAGGAGTTGGAGTAATCGAGAAGGCTTCTGAGACATTTCAGGTTTTGGCTTTGGGATTGGTCGTTAGTTAGCTGACGTGCTTCAACTGAAGGCGCAGAGCGCGGCGTTCAGAGGCTTGTTCGTACAGCTTTTTTTCCGCTTCGGTTTCGCACAGCAAGGGAGGCACGGCCGTGGCTCGTCCCTCTTCATCCAAGGCCACATAGACAAAAAACGCCTCATTGGTGTGCGTAATTTTGCCCGTCAGCACTTCCTCGGCCGTCACCTTGACCCGCGTCTCTATCGAGGTGCGCCCCACCCACGTCACCTCGGCCGTGGCCGTCAGTAAATTACCGATGCGCACGGGCGAAAGAAAGCTCATGCTGTCCACGGCTACGGTCACGGCCGGGCGATTGGCAAAACGAGCGGCGGCAATGCCTCCCGCCTCATCACAAATTTTCATAATGATGCCGCCATGCACATTGCCCAGCGTGTTGGCCTCGGTCGGCCCCATGGCGTGTACAAGGGTGACGGTTGTGCGTTTTTTAGGATTCATAAGATTAGTGGTGGTGGATGATGATCATGGGTTAGGCGTGAGCTTTATAAGCCGAGTGAAAAGTAAGAAGTGGGCGATTGGTTGCCCAGGCACTTTTTACTTCTTACCTTTCACTTTTCACTGGGTTATCAACTTGTCAGGCTAACGACTAACCTTACAGAAATTGGTGATAAATGTTAAGCAACTTGCGGGCTGATTTTTGCCAAGTGAACTGTCGCGCTTGGCCGTATCCGGCCGTGACCAACTGCGCTCGCTGAACGGGGTCATCGAGTAGGGCCTGCATTGCTTCCGTCCACACGGCCGTGTGGTTGGGCGGCAATAGCACCGCCGCCCCTTCAGCCACCTCTGGCAAACAAGAGGCATTGGAGGTCAAAACAGGCACGCCACACGCCATCGCTTCTAGCAAGGGCAACCCAAAGCCTTCGTACAGGCTGGGGAACAAAAAGAGCGTCGCCCCGCTGTATAAAGCGGGCAAATCCCCATCGTTGGCAAAGCCCGTGAAGATGACCCGCCCCTGTAAATTTTGCGCGGTCACTTCGGCCAAAATATCGTCATAGAGCCAGCCTTTGCCGCCCACAATGACCAAATTGTGCGCCGTGCGGCGAGCAATGGGGGCAAAGGCGCGAATGAGCATCTGGTAATTTTTACGAGGCTGAATCGTGCCCACCGCAATCAAGTAGGGGGCACTGCCGAGACCATATTTTTGCCGCACGGCCGTGAGTCGCGCATGGTCAGAAATCGGCCGAAAGCTAACATCCACCCCACTATACAACACCGTAATCTTCTGCTCCGACACGCCCCACAAGCGCACCAAATCCAGCTTCGTCGCATAGGAATCAGCCAAAATATGGGTCGCCCGCTCCACTGACCACGGCACAACTTGGTTCAAATAATTGACCAGCGTGGGCGTGTACACCTCGGGGAAATGGGCAAAAGATAAATCATGCACCGTCAACAACGTGGGCACATCACCCGCCACGGGGGGCAACACAAAATCGGGCGAATGGAACAGGTCAATGGCTCCCGTGACCCACTGCACAGGCACAGGCCAACGCAGACGATACCAGACGCGATAGAGCCACTTTTCATTGATGGGGGCAGGTTTGTGACGAATGTGCGCCCCCTCGGGCAAGGGGTTCGTCACAGGCAAACGGTCGGGCGGTCGGGCGGAAAACAGGCGATAATCATTCGTCTGGTCTTGCACGGCCACGGCGTTAATAAGCTCGCGAGTATACCGGCCAATACCGCCGCCTTGGGTTAATGCCGAGGTAACATCAATGCCGATACGAGACATTTGGGTCAATGAGTAATGAACAAAAGGGGTTGGGCGACTATGAAGTCCCTTTTCTGTTCTCGAGTAGGGGACGGGTAAAAGTTGGGTTTTTTAGGTTTTGGGGCGTTTTCAACGATACCATGTGGCAAATTGGAACAATCTCTCAGCCCGCCCTTTTGCATTCGACAGACTCAGGCAACGGCTTCGGGTAAGACAGGAAGGCGACAATTTGCTCATTGCTCATTGCTCCTTGTTCATTGTCCCTTCTCTTTGTCAACGTCGTTATACGTCCAGTAGCGGTTGACAAAGAAGTTCCAGAACATGACCACCACCACGGCTACCATCAGGGCAAAGTTAGCCCCCAAAACGGTGGCCGTATTGCCCGTCGCGCCAAACATAGTGACAGCAACAGACGCTAGGGGCACGCTGAGAATAATAACGAGCGGGGTGCGGATGATATACCCAATGGCGTTGACAAGGACAAACTGGGCAAACTGACGGCGCATTGATTTGGAGCGGGAGTCAGGATATGTCCAGTAGCGATTCCAGAGGAAGTTACTGGTCACGGCCGCGCCAAACGCCACGGTAGACGCCATGCCGACCAAGACTTGCTCCAGAAAAAGAGGCAATAGCCACAGCAACGTCCACAACAACACGTTTAACGTGCCAAAGTCCACCACCGCCCCAATCACTCCGACCACGGCAAACTTTAGAAAACGTTCTATCTCTTTGGGGTTAAATCCCATGCGGCCAGCGACATTGGCCACGCTACTAATAATCATGCTTAACAAACCTCTTTTTTTTATCTCCATCTGGGGAAAGGGGTGGGGCGGCATACACGGCTAAAAGCTGTTGCAAAGCGAGCATCGCCCCAATTTGTATGTAAATATTGTTGACGTATAGCTTGTCTACCAGTTGGTGAACGGCAAGCGCCACCCACGCGGCCAGCAAACCAAGGGCCAAACCGCGCGTGGGCCAGGGTAGTCGCTGACCCAGTTGTACATTGTGCCACAAAATAATGAGCCACAACAAGAGGTAGGCGAGGAGGCCAATGAAGCCTGTTTCTGCCAACTGGTTCAAATAATAATTATGCGCGTGCCCCAAAGAGGTTGTCCAGTTAATGAGGGCATACTTATCATACACGGCCGTGTAATTGCCTAACCCCACCCCCAGCCACGGCTCTGTTTCGGCCATGCGCACGGCCGTTTGCCAAAACGCCAGCCGCTCCAAAACAGAGTAATTGGTGTCGTTAATATCCACGCCGCGCACATCCCCCAGTTGGAAATCAGCCACAAAGCTGGTCAGGCGGCTCGTGAACGAGACGGGCAGTAAATCCGCTTGCCACGCGCCGAGGAGTAGGACAGAAACCACGGCCGTGATTGCCACCCCTTGCCACAGTTTGCGCGGCCACATCAAAACCAACACGGCTAGCCCAGCGGCAAACCCCAGCCACGCCCCTCGGCTCCACGACATTACCAGAGCAAGTGTACAGGCCACGGCCGTGAGCAAAATCAAGCCACTTCCCCACATCGCGTCCCCCTTTAGAGACAATGACCAGCCCTCCCCCGCCCGCCATTTTTCCCAGCCCCACATCAGCAACCCTAGCACCCCACCCAAAGCCAGCAAACCCGTCAGAGCCATATACCCCCCAAACGGATTCGGTTGTTCAAACGTGCCATACGCTCGATAAAATCGCCCCAGCACCAAAAAATGCTCCGGCCCATGCCCGCGCGGCGCAAATTGCCAAATCCCCACCACCGCCTGCACCAGCCCCGCCAGCAGGATGCCGCCTAGGAGCCACCACGTTTTGGGGGAGTGAGAAGTGAGAAGTGAAAAGTGAGAAGTGGTTGACTTCGCACTTCTTCCTTCTTCCTTCTTCCCTCTTCCTTCTGTTACCAAATCCACCGCCAGCCAAATAATCAACACCATCTCGACCCATTTCAGCAGTTCGCGCACGCCCAGCGGCATAGATGGGGCGTCCAGCAGGGTCAAGCTCATCACGAAAATAAAGGCCAGCAGGGGCAGGGGCAAAAAGAGGGCGGGAATATGCACCCTCTTCCGCGCCAGGCTTCGTCCCGCCCAGGCGGCTACGGTCAGCAAGAGCAGGAGTTGCCCGCTATCCAGCGGCAATGGCCGCCCAATATTTTGAATGAGCAGAATGTCTTCGAGGGCGCCGAAAGGGCCAGCTAGCAGGGCGAGGGCAAGGCCGAATAGGGGCTGGATGAAGATGGCGAGGAGCAGTAGGGAGAAAACCACGGCCGTGGACACGCCCACCACCAGCGGCAAACTGCCCCACGCAATCAGCCCGCCGCCAGCCACCGCCACCAGCAGAAGAAACGCCGCCTGCCCCCTGCTATACCATGCACCCTGCACCATACCCATCAGGCGTCCACTTTATCCCGGAAAAAGGCCACCGTCTGCGCCAAGCCGTCCAGCAGACCGACCTGCGGCTCCCAATCCAGCAAAGTCCGCGCCCGCGTAATATCTGGCCGCCGCACCTTCGGGTCATCCGTAATGCGGTCATCCTCTGGCTCAATATACACAATCTCGGAATCACTCCCCGTCACTTCCAGCACCGCCTCCGCAAACTGCGTAATCGTAATCTCATTCGGGTTACCAATATTTACGGGATACGACTCATCCGACAGCAACAGGCGATAAATACCATCAACCAAGTCCGAATAATATTGAAAAGAGCGCGTCTGTGAGCCATCCCCGTACACCGTCAGGGGTTCACCCAGCAACGCTTGGCGAATAAAGTTCGGTACCACACGGCCGTCGTTCAGCCGCATCCGTGGCCCATACGTGTTAAAAATCCGCACAATGCGCGTCTCCACATCATGATAGCGATGATAGGCCATCGTCATCGCCTCCGCGAACCGCTTCGCTTCGTCATACACGCCGCGCGGGCCAATGGGGTTCACATGCCCCCAATATGTCTCCGGCTGTGGGTTCACCTGCGGGTCGCCATACACCTCGGAGGTCGACGCCAGCAAATAACGCGCCCCTTTCGCCTTCGCCAAACCAATCGTGTTGAGCGTGCCCAGCGACCCCACTTTGAGCGTGGGAATGGGATGCTCTAAGTAATCAATCGGGCTGGCGGGCGAAGCAAAATGAAGCACCGCATCCACGGGGCCATCTACATAGATATACTCGCTCACGTTTTGCTTGATAAACTTAAACCGCTCATTGCCAAACAAATGGGCAATATTCGCCATTTTGCCCGTAATTAAATTGTCCATGCCCACCACTTCATGCCCTTCGGCAATAAAGCGGTCAGATAGATGTGACCCCAAAAATCCGGCCGCGCCGGTAATTAAAACGCGCATTTGCTCTTTCTCCTGATGATAGATGTGATTGGTTTTGGAAGGAAGAAGGCAGAAGGCAGAGGGAAGAAAATGTTGGTCATAGATGACTTGCCCAAGCGATTAACCGCGGAGGGCGCGGAGAGCGCGGAGTTTTTCTCGAGAATTTCTCTCTGTTCTCTGCGTTCTTTGTGGTTCAACAATTCATGACCAATACAAAAATGGACGACTTTCTTCCTTCTTCCCTTTTCCTTCTTACTTGAAGTCCTGTCGATTTTAGCCCGAAAGCAAAGGGCAAGACACCTGCCTACAGAGTTCTAATTAGGCAATCATTTAGCCAAATTGTATACTCCAGCGTTATCATACACGCCAAGGTGCGAAATGGCTTAGCCAATCTGTACCCAAAATCTGAGGGGACGCGCTCATTATAGCCAGCCCCCACATGGAGCAAAATCCGTATGAGTAAATCGGCCGCCCACCCCTTGCACCCGCTGACCACCGCCCCCCCCACGGACGCTCAGCAAACAGACCAGCGCAAAGCCGACCATATCCGCATCAATCTTGAAGAAGATGTTTCGTTCAAACGGCTCACCACAGGGCTAGAAGATTTCTTCTTTATGCATCACGCTCTCCCCGAGCTAAATCTGGACGAGATTGACACCCACACCGCCCTCTTTGGCAAACCCCTGCAAACCCCCCTCTTTATCTCTTCGATGACGGGCGGCACCGAACGCGCCACAGAAATCAACCGCATCCTAGCCACGGCCGCGCAAGAGGTCGGTATGGCTATGGGACTCGGCTCCCAACGCGCCGCCATCGAAGATGAACTGCTCGCCCAAAGCTTCAAAATCCGTCAATACGCCCCCACCGCGCTGATTTTTGCCAACGTGGGCGCGGTCCAGCTCAACTACGGCTATGAAGCCCGCCATCTGCAAAAAGCGGTGGATATGGCCGAAGCGGACGCGCTCATTTTACATCTGAATGTCTTGCAAGAGGCGGTCCAGCCTGAAGGGGATCGTAACTTTGCGGGGCTACTCGCCAAAATAGAGACGGTGTGCCGCACGTTGCCCGTGCCCGTTATCGCCAAAGAAGTAGGCTGGGGCATTTCCGAACAGACGGCGCGGCAGTTGGTCGAGGCAGGCATATCAGCCATTGATGTAGCGGGAGCAGGCGGCACCTCGTGGAGCCAAGTGGAGATGCACCGCGCCCCGACGCGCCGCCATGCGCGGGTGGCGGGCGCGTTCCTTGATTGGGGCATTCCGACCGCTCATTCTTTGCGCTATTGCCGCCGCGCCTCGGCTGATTTGCCCCTTTTGGCGAGCGGCGGGATTCGCAACGGCCTCGAAATTGCCAAAAGCATCGCTTTGGGCGCGACGCTGGCCGGTATGGCGGGGGATTTTCTCAAAGCGGCCGTCAATGAAGGGGTTGAGGGAGCGGTCGAACTGGCGGAAACGATTACCGATGAGTTGCGGGTGGCGATGCTGTGCGCGGGGGCGGCGAATATCGCCGCGCTGAGCCAGACGCCGCTTCACAGGGATTTTTAGTTATGTCAAACGAATTGAGTTCTTTGGACGCTTTGATGGGTGAGATGCGCACGGCCGTGCAGAAAGAAATGCGCCACGTCCTGCAAGCCGAAAACCACCCTCCTGTAGACCATCTGCACGGCATGATGCAGTACCACATGGGCTGGCTCGACGCTGATTTTAAGCAGACCTCGGCCAAGAGTGGCAAGCATATCCGGCCGCTGTTGGTTTTGCTCACGGCCGTGTCAGCGGGTGGCGACTGGCGGCAAGCCGTGCCCGCCGCCGCCGCCGTCGAGCTACTGCACAACTTCTCCCTAATCCACGACGACATCGAAGACAGCAGTCCGACCCGGCGCGGCCGCGAAACCCTGTGGCACATTTGGGGCATTCCCCTAGCCATCAACGCGGGAGACGCCATGTTTGCCGTGTCCCATCTCGCCCTGAATCGGCTCATGGGCACAGGCGTCCCGCCGGAAACCGTCGTGCAAGCTCTGCGCCGCTTCGACGAGACTTGTCTCGAGCTAACGCAAGGGCAACAGGCAGACATGCAGTTCGAGACGCGGGCGGAAGTCACGGTGGAAGAATATCTCGCCATGATTCGGGGCAAAACCTCTGTTTTGCTCGCCCTGTGCGCCGAATTGGGTGCCCTTATCGCCGGTCGCCCCGCCGAGACGGTCGCCCATTATGCCCAGTTTGGCCTGAATTTAGGGCTGGCTTTTCAGGTGTTGGATGATATTTTGGGTATTTGGGGGGATGAGGCCCTCATTGGCAAATCGGCCACGAGCGACATCGAGACGCGCAAGAAGACGTTGCCCGTGCTGTATGGCCTCAGCCAGTCGGCCGCTCTGCGTCAGCTTTATGCCACGGCCGTGAATGGATCGGATTTTGTCACGCAGGTGGTGACGGAGTTGGATGGGGTGGGCGCACGGCCGTTTGCGGTGGAGCGGGCGAATCATTACTCAGAGTTGGCGCTGGCTCATTTGGGGGATACGGGGGGGAACACGGCCGTGTTGGAGAGCCTCACCAACCAGCTTCTCAGCCGTCAGCATTAGAAATAAAAATTTGGCTGACCAACTATGCCGAACGGCTATCCTTATGACCAATCCCCCACATGACGACGACCGCAGTAACGACCCTGGGCGCGGCCAAATGGCTCTGCGTTCGGCTTTGCCCTTGCTTTTGTTCACGCTGTGCGCCATCGGCTTTATTTCGGTGTTGGCTCTGCGCAACTTTGTCAACCTGAGCGGTTCGGCCGAGCTTTATGACACCACGGCCGTGGTCTGTAGCGGACAACCCGCGCCCGAAGCCGCTGAATACGACCCCCAAAACAATCTGCCCCAAATCGTCGCATTTCGCCAGCTACGCGATGGGCGTCTGCAGATAGACACCACCTCTATCCCGCCCGAATGGCAACCCGCCACGCTAGCCGAAACCGCGCTGGTGCTTTGCCTCGCCAACGAGCGCACCGCCTTTCGCGCCCAGTGCGCCGCCGATGGGCAGAGCGATTCACCCTTCATCACGGAATATGGGCGCGAAATCACGGCCGTGTTACGAGCCGCTCAATCAGGTGACATCATCGCCGAAGGGCTAATCTCCAGCGTGCCCGACGCTCCCGACGGCTGTCTGCCCGAACTCCCCGCTAGCCCCCCGCCCAACGAAGCGATTCCCCCCGCGCACATCCAAGCGTGGCTAGCTCCCTATATTCAACAACAAACCCCATGAGCCGTCCTGCGCCCCGCAAAGATATGCGCTACTGGTCACTTTTGGCCGCTTTGGGGTTGCTCTGGGTCACTCTGCTGGGGCTAACGCTGGAACGGCTGTGGGCCGGCGGGCTGGATTTGGGCTGGCTGTTTGTGGTTGGTCTACTTTTTTATACGGGCACGGCCGTGTTAGAAGGCATCCGCAGTACCCGCGCCCCGCGCCTCCCCCTCTTCATGACCGACCCCGACGACCTCGGCTTTGCCTACCAAGACATCAGCTTTGCCAGTACCGACGGCCTCACCCTCTCTGGCTGGTACGTACCCAGCCAGAACGGAGCGCACATCGTCCTAACCCACGGCTTCGGCGAAAACAGGCTGGGCATGGTTCCGATCGCCCGCATTTTGGTCGCGGCAGGCTACGGCGTTCTGCTGTACGACAGCCGCGCCCACGGCCGTAGTGAGGGCAATTTGTCCAGTTGGGGCTGGTTAGAAACGGCTGATTTAACGGGCGCACTCGACTATCTGGCCGAGCGGGGGGATGTAGACATGGGACGCGTGGGCGGGATGGGCTTCTCCGTGGGCGGACAAATCACCCTGCGCACGGCCGCGCACGACCCCCGCCTAGCCGCCGTCGCCGCTGATGGCGCCACCACGGCCGTGTTAGCCGACCATAGCTTTGGCCGTCGCTTTCTTTTCCGCACTACTCGCCTCTACCCGTGGCTGTGGATAGTGTACAATACGCAAAGCTTACTGCTGGGCCGTCCCCAACCCTATGGCGTCATCGCCGCCCTGCCCCACATTAGCCCGCGCCCGCTCCTGCTCATCTCCACGGGCAAAAGCGGCGAACGGCACAATATGCAACATTTTATGCAGGCGGCGCAAGAACCAAAAACGCTCTGGGAAATTCCCGAAGCGAGCCACGGCCGTGGGCTACTTGTGGAACCAGACGCGTATCAAAAACAGCTACTCAACTTCTTTGACGTGCTGACGTAGCCGTTCAGCATCTCAGCCAGTCAGCATGTCAGCTTCCTTGGCGTTCCCCTGACGCGCCATTAACCATTCACCAATTCACCAATTTTAATTGATAAACGCCTACCTACTTTTTGACCAATTACTGACGTGCTAACTAAGGTGACCGTGGTATTCGACCCTCAATCCTATGAATTTAATCGCCCTAGCCCAACTCCTCAACGAATTCTTTTCCACGGCCGAGATCAACACCTTGGCCTTCAACCTTTACTTGGACAGCGACAACCTGCGCGGCGAGATTCGGCGGGAGAAAGCGCA
>JBGTIZ010000371.1:0-3247 GCA_041745395.1 Promineifilaceae bacterium (SeqCode)
TGAGAAGAGACGCCTTTTGTCAAAAAAAGTACGTTACTGATTCGTGACCACTACACAATCAGCTAAAAATCAACTAGATGGAGCCGTGTACAGTTCAATTTCATTGGCTTCTAACCCCTTGGCCGTCTCTTCCACATCGTAGAGAATCCAAGTGCCCGGATACAGGTCATCTGAATCACACAAAACATCAGATTTGTGGAAAAAGATTTCTTCCCCGCCGCCTCGGGCAATAAAGCCATACCCTTTGGTCGGGTTGTACCATTTGACACAGCCCAGATATTTGCCCGTCTGCGGGTCTATCTGAATGGTTTCTGGTTCTTCAAACTCTGGTTCAGGGTCGTTTCTTCTTGGTTCTGGCGTTGTTTTTGACTGAACAGGGGCAGATGGTTTGGGGGAGCGCGTCTGCGTAACGCTTAGTTCGGTTAATGATTCGGGGGTAACAGGGAGGCCAGCGTCGTTTAACTGACGTTGCATCTCAACGGTAAAGACAAATTCTTTGCCGTCAGCGGTGGTGGCCCATTGGTCTTTGAAATTCATTCGTCCTCCTCAACGTGGGTGGAAAGTAGTAGAGAACTATTATAGCAGAATCGTTACGGATAGATGAAGCTTCTGAAAAAGGGCAGTAAGTCTTCAGCCTTTCAGCTAACTTCGGGGCCAGTTTTGTTGACCAAAAATCGTCACCTGTGCCTATGGGCACTAGCCAAGCAGAGCAAGTTGCGCGGGTGAGGAGGGTTGGCTTTCTTCTGGCTCGGGAAGCATATCTTCGGGGCGGGCGCGAAGTAGTAATGCCCCCGCTACGCGACTGCGTGGCCCCACGGAAACGATTTCTTCAGGCGTGACGGAACGAGAACCCTGCTTGGTTTTAGCCAGAGAGTAGCTTTTGACGAGACCCGTGGTCATTTTGATATAGATTTGGCTCTGGCTGTCTACCATAAGGACAGCAACGACCTCGAGAGCGTCTTTAGGCAAGCGCAAGTTAATCACGCCTTGGCCGTTGCGCCCTTGGGTTGGATATTCACCCACGGCCGTGGCCTTGGCTACTCCGCTATCGGTAACAGTCCATACCACCCCCTCGGGATTGACCACCTGCATGGAGATAACCCCGTCCGTATCCCCCTTGAGCTTGATACCCAGCACGCCCCCAGCGGCCAAGCCCATCGGGCGCACGTCATCTTCTTTGAAGCGAATGGTCTGCCCCACGGCCGTGGACAACATCAACTCATCCTCACCCGAAGTTAACAACGCCCAGCCCAGTGAATCACTCTTATCCACCCGCATCACCGTAAACGGCTCACTCGTCAAGCCCGGCAAATCATCCAGCCGCACCCGCTTCACCATGCCCGCCAGCGTAGCCAGCGTCACATATCCCTCCGCCTCACGCGGAATAATCAGCGCGGCCACCACATGCTGGCGGCGCGTGAACGGCGTCAATTCTGCCCAATGCGTCCCCTCTCCATACGCCATACCCTGCGGCAACTGATGCACCGGCAGGCAGACCGCATCCCCGTTGGCCGCCAACAGGTACAAAAAGTCCTGAGTATTGGCCTGAAGCAAAGCCAGCGGCGGGTCATCCATTCGACCAGACAGGCGCGTCGCCTGCGTCGAATTGGAGCGGGCCACCGTGCCCTTTTCCCCCACCATCACCCAAGTATCTTGGTCAGGAATCAGGTCAGTGGGCACGCTTACGTCAGAGTCAAGCATGTCTACGATTTGCGTTTGGCGACGGTCGCCATACTTGTCGAGAATCTCATCTAGCTCTTTTTGAACCGTCTGGCGCATCTGTTGCGGGCTGTTCAAAAGCTGGCGCAACGCTTTAATTAACTTTTGCAGGTCGTCATACTCATCCTGAATCTTTTTGCGCTCCAGCGCGGCCAAGCGGCGTAAGGGCATGTCCAGAATGGCTTGCGCTTGAATGTCACTCAGTTTGTAATTTTTGATGAGATTGGTACGCGCCGTCTCGGCCGTGCGCGAGCGGCGAATGGTGCTAATCACCTCGTCTAAATTATCCAACGCAACAAGCAACCCTTCCAACACATGCGCCCGTGCTTCGGCCTTAGCCAGATTATATTCACTGCGCCGCCGCACCACTTCTAGGCGATGCTCGATATAGACGCGCAGGGCTTGCTTAAGGTTCAGCACCTTTGGTTCGCCATTAACCAGAGCCAGAATATTGATGCTAAAGGTGCTTTGCAAAGGAGTCAGGCGATACAAATCAGCCAGCACATCTTCGACCTCAACCGTGCGCGTCGTTTCCAGCACGATGCGTACCCCGTTGCGGTCGGTTTCGTCGCGCAGGTCAGTCAGCCCCTCTAAACGGCCGTTGCGGTGTAAATCTGCGATGCGGCTGAGCAAGTTGGTTTTGTTGGTTTGATAAGGCAATTCGGTAATGATGATGCGCGATTTATTGCGCTCCATCTGCTCAATATGCACTTTTGCCCGCACGGTAATGCGCCCCTTGCCCGTGGAATAAGCATTGATGAGCGCGTCGAATGGCTCGGCATTTGCGGTACGTCCTTCGCGGTAGCGAAAAACAAGTCCGCCTGTGGGAAAGTCTGGCCCATGCACAAACTGCATGAGATCGCTCACGGCAATGTCGTCCAATTCATCCCAGCGGTTGAGCATATAATCGAGGGCTTGGATGACTTCGGTCAGATTATGCGGGGGGATGCTGGTGGACATGCCGACAGCGATACCCGAGGAGCCATTGACCAGCAGATTGGGAATAGTAGCGGGCAACACGGCCGGCTCTTTAAGCGAATCGTCAAAGTTGGGTACAAAATCTACCGTGTCTTTTTCGATGTCGGCCAACAGGTCTTGCCCAAAGAAGGTCAGACGGGCTTCGGTGTAGCGCATGGCGGCCGCCGCGTCGCCGTCTATGGAGCCAAAGTTGCCTTGGCCGTCCACCAGCATGTAGCGCATGGAGAAATCTTGGGCCATGCGCACCATGGCATCATACACGGATTGGTCGCCGTGGGGATGGTATTTACCCAGCACCTCGCCCACGACGCGGGCTGATTTTTTGTAGGATTTTTCGGCTGATAGCCCCATGTCGTGCATGGCGTAGAGGATGCGTCGCTGGACGGGCTTGAGGCCGTCGCGGGCGTCGGGCAGAGCGCGGGAGACGATGACGCTCATGGCGTAGCTGAGATAGGATTGACGCATCTCAACGTCTATATCTATTTTTTTGACGATTCCGACTTCCATAGTTGTTTTAGTGGGTTTTTAGATGATTGGTTGGTTGGTTTGC
>JBGTIZ010000372.1:0-10353 GCA_041745395.1 Promineifilaceae bacterium (SeqCode)
GCAACGGAATTTCTGTTTATCTTTTTTTGTGCGGCCGTTTTTGACAATATCTAAACTGCCACACCGCGTACATTCGTAGGTGATTGTTTCTTGGATCATGTCCGAATTGTACACTTATCAGTCATTGCCCGACCACTACCCATTGTTCATTGCTCCTTGTTCATTGTTGCGCGGTACGCGCTGAGGGCGGCTTGGAAGCGTTCTGCTCCCCACAACGGCAACAGCGCGTCGAGGCGGGCTTTGATGAGTTCGGCGAGGTCGGGCAGGTCGTATCTTTGCAGGGTGGTTTTGCAGGTGAGCAGGGTTTCTACCACGGCCGTGTCCTTGTCCAAATTGTCGTGCGCCGCTTGCGCTTCAGAGAGGAGCAGGCAGGCCGTCATGTAATCAAAAAAGCGGGTCGGCGCCGAGCTAGCCAGTGCTAATTGACGCGCCTCTTCCGCTTGGGCTTCGGCGGCGGCAAAGTTGCCCTGCCGCATCAGACCCGGCACTTCTTCGAGGGCAATGTTGAGCAGGGCGGCGGGGTCATTTTGACGGGTCGCTTTTTGCCGCCATTCGGCCCACTGCACGGCCGTGATGGGTTCCTGCTCTTCGGGCGTGTCCGCCAGCCATTGCCCCGCTTGGGCGCGGTTCATCTCCAGTTTGAGAGCCAGATTAGGCAGATGATGCGCTTGGGCTAAATCAATGGCCGTTTGCATGTCCGCCTCAAAGGCGGCGCGATTTTGGCGGAAAAGCTGGACGGACGCTCTTTGCTGGTATAGCTCGATTTTTTGCCGCACGGGACTGCCCTCGGGCAATATTTCAAGGGCTTGATTGAGTTCAGCCACGGCCGTGGACAACCCCTGCGCCTCATCCCCGCCCAAATCAATCATCATCTCCGCCAGCAGGGCATGAACCTCCGCCGCTTCGGTCAACATGTTGGCCTGCTTATACAAAGCCTCGGCGCGATGCAACGCCCGCACCGCCGCCAGTTGCCGCTTGGGCAACAACTGCCACATCATGCCCTGTGCGTGTCGCATCTGCGCCGCCACGGCCAACGCGCCCGGAATCGTCTCTAAAACAGCCTCGGCCGTGTTGCCTCCCTGCTGGAAATGTTGCCCCGCCTTCTGCCACACCTCCTGCTGAGCATAAAGCAAAGCCAACTGCCCATGCACCGCCGCCGCCTGCAAAGGGGTTTCCGCTGTCTTCAATTGTCGTTTGAGTTTACTTATCGTGGTCATGGTGCAAGGTTCATGGTGCAAGGTGCAAGGGGCGATTGATAGCCGAGGGCGCGGTAATTTTCTCGAGAAAAACAAAGTCAGAACACACCTTCATCCTCCGCCACCAACCTCTTTACTCATTGTTCATTACTCATTACTCATTGGTTAGAAGTCGAAGGCTTCATTTTTTTCTTCAAACTCTTCGCCAAAGTAACTGCCTTTTGTTTTGCGGTCTTCAAACTGGTCAAAGACATCCGCTTTGTGGCCCGCGCTATCTTTTTCTTCGTCACTTTCCGCGTTTTCTTCAAATCGTTTTTCCAGATTTTGCTCCACTTCCTCAAAAATCTCGGCGCGGGTGGTGCGCCATTCACCCATCCAGCCCACCGCCTCGTTAATGGCCGTGGTGCGCTCCTCGATCAGTTCCTCCTCGAGCGCGTCAATGGTGCTGATGGAGTCGCCCATGCGCTCTTTTTCGGCGGCAATGTTTTCTGCCCCTTCCTGCGATTCCTCTTTATAGCCGCCTAGTTCATCTTTCAGGCCGCCCAGCTCGCTTTCTGATTTGGCGGCCTCATCTTGGGTGCGTTTGGTCGCGGCCGTGCGCTCGTCCGCCTCGGCCGTCCCTTTTTTAGAGGCATCTTCAGATTCTTCGTTGCCGCGCATACTTTTGTCGGCCCCACCCGACATTTCCTCTTTGCTGTTGCCGGGAGTTTTTGTGCCCGCTTTTTTCATACCGCCCGCAAAGAGGTTGATAAGGCCGAGAATCGCTTTGAGGGCGATTTGCATCACGCCGCTTTGCTGTTGCCCCGCTTGTCCTTGGTCAGCCCCTTGCGCCGTTTTGTCGCGCATTTCGTCTTGTTTGTCGAGACGATGCGCCATATCTTGCTTGTGCGGCTCGATGGCGTCGATGTTTTGCTGGGTGTTTTGCTCGGCCGTGCCAAATATTTGCGCCTGATTTTCGGCCACTTGTTGCGCCTGCTCCGCTTCCGCCTGATGGGTTTTGATGCCTAGTTTTTCCCGCTCGAGCATCATGATGGCGATGGCGTTGCGGTCGAGCCGATAGCGCACATCTTCTTCGCGGGACGCGCCATATTCCATGAGCGGCGGCGGGGGCAGGCTTTCCCGCTTCTCGAGCAGACTGCTGGCAACTTCGTCGGCCACGCTGGGAACGCCGTAGCGGGAGAGCCATTTTTTCTTGTAGTCATCTTTCGTGCCCTGCTCTTCCTTGGACACATCTTCGATGGAGAAGGGGCTGATTTGCGGGCTTTCCATATCTTCTGCGCCAATCATGCCATCTTCCGCTTCCCGCTCATCTTTATACTTTTGGGAAATCCCCTTTTTGACGTTTTGCTGGGTCGAGCTACGCATCCCTTCGACATGCCCCGCTAGCTCTAGCTGGCGTTCCATCAGCTTTTCAGGGTCGCTTTCGTAATAGATCATGTCAATCGAAAGGAACAGGGCGGCGAGGAAGCGGAAGGTTTTGATGATCATATCTATTTGCATGACCATCATGCCCATGGGGCTGAAAATCATGAGAACGCGCTCGATTAACGGCCGTGCCCATCTGAACAAGAAGCCAATAAAGGGCAGTTCCGACAGCTTCTTGAAGATAATCAAAATCCAGTAAAAAATATCCGTGACCATGCGGATAATGTTGATGATTTTGCGCACGATTTGCAGAATGCCAATCAGCGCTTTCATGAGGGCGGCCATGCGCGCCCAGCCGCTCCCCGTGCCGCTTCCAAACAGGTCGGAGAACCCTTTGCCCACGTCGGAGAAGTCGTTGGAGAACCCTTCTTTGACGTTGTTGAACCATTGCCCCGGCCCTTCGGTGAAGATTTCATCGGCGGGGAATTCGACGCCCGCATAGGGGATGAGGTCGAGCATTCCGCCGAGATGGGCGCCATGTTCCTCGGCCGTGGGGGTGCTGAGGCCGTTGAGCGCGTCGGCCACCATCGCTTGGCGGGCACTTTGGTCATCGACGGTGATGCCGCTGGTGTCCGCTTCTAGCCCCGAGGTGTCTAGCCCCAGCGCATCAAAATCGCCCGCTTGGAAGGAATCATACTTGCTGATTTCACTGTCCCAGTCGGGAAGCATGTCCGCCTGCACATCGAACCAGCCGAGGCCGCCCGTGTCCATTTCGGCGGGGGCGTTGTCAATGCTTTCGGGGTCTACCTGCACGGCCGCGTTGTCTGTCTTTGCCCCCCCTTTATCAGCAATTTGGGGCACGAGCGGCTGGTCTTTGCCCTTCACCTCTTTACTGCTGGCTTGGCCGGGGTCTTCCTTTTTACTTTCCGCTTCGGAGCTTTTGTCGCTGGCTTTGTCTTTGCCCGCCTGCGCTTGGGCTTTGGCTTTCTCTTTGGCCTTTTCCTCTTTGCTCTTGAGCTGAATGAGTTGCCCCACGGCCGTGCGGCTGATTAGTGACCCCGTGTCGGCTTGGGCTTCGCGGGGCAGGCGTTGGATGAGAGAGAGGGCCACGGCCGTGGAGCGCATCAACTGCACCTGTTGCGCCCGATTACGGCTAATCTCTGGGGGAGGCGACGTTTCTATTTCAGTGGCGGGGGCTGGGGCAGATTGCCGTTTCGTTTGCGCCTTGGCCTGCGGTTTGCGCTGTGCCCCGCCTTGCTGAACGACGTGGGTTAGCTCATGGGCGATGAGCTTTTGGCCGCCCTGCGAACCCGGTTCATATTTGCCTTGCCCAAAGAAGATGTCTTGCCCCGTGGTGAAAGCTTGCGCATTGAGCGAGCGGTTCAGGCCGTCGGAAGCGTCGTCGGTATGCACGCGCACGTTGCTAAAATCAGATTGGAAATGGCTTTCCATGTGGTCGCGCACGCCGTCATCCAGCTTGTTGCCGCCGCCGCGCCGCCGCTCGATGTTTGTTTCGACCTCGTTATGCACGGCGCGGTCTTCACCGCCAAAGCCCGTGCCCATTTCGTCCCGCTGGATCGCTTGGCTCAGGCTGAGCGCGTCCAAATTGTCGTCGCTGTCGTCGGGGTTGCCCACGGGGGGGACGTGTTCGGGGGCAAGCTGGGTTAGCTCTTCGGCGGGCAGTTCTTCCCGCTCTATGGTGCTGTCGTGGGCTGGTTGGCTGGTTGGTTGGATTGCTTTTTGGAAGAGTTGCCCCGTAAGCTGGGTGGGAATGCCTCGCGTAACGGGCTTGGATGGGGCGTCGCTCTCTGGGTCGCTATTGCGTTGGGTGGTGGGGGTGGCCAGGCTGGTTTGGGTGTTGCTATTGTCGCCGCTATCGCCGTTGCCAATGGGGGGCAAGGTGTCTACCACGCTCTCGAGGTCACCGCTCAGGTCGGCTTCTTTTTCTTGGATGGTTTCAGGGGTGGGGGACACGGCCGTGGGTAAAGGCAACGCAGGTACGGCAGGCGTCGTTTTTAGCTGAACAGGTTCCGCCTTCTGAGCTACCTGACCATTCAGCCCCTCATGACCACTTGCCTCTCCTTTGCCATTCTGCTTGGCCGATAAGGCCACCGCGCCCGTATCACCGCCGCCGTCTCCCCCATCACCACTTCCGCCACCATTGCCATTGCTGTTTGGTGGGGGCGGGGGGGCACTCTCGGCCGTGGGCAACGTCTCCGCCATCGCCTCCGCCTCTTTTTCAAACTGGTCATCCGGCTCATTCACGTTCAGCTTCGTCTGAATTAGCTTGCGCCCATTGCGCCTCTGCGCCAAATTCTGCACAAACTGATTGCCATACGCCCGCTGAACCCCGCGCAACCCCTTGCGCGACGCCTCCTCAGGGTTCCCCGCCGCCCGCTGAACCTCCGCCAGCGAGGCAAACGCCATCTCTGGCGCCTGCGCCTCTGGTTGCAAAGCCTCCTGCTGAGGCTTCGCCTCGGGCGTTTTCACTTGTTCGCGGGTTTTCTGTTTATTTGGGTTCATGAGGCAATCATTGCCAATAGCTAATTGACCATTGTCAATTGTCAATTAGCTATTGACCATTCCTAAAATTCCAGCTTGTCCCACATCACCCCCACATCCATCCTTTGGTCAAAGACGAGGGTGTAGTTGGTGTGGGCGGGTTTATTCAGGTCTATCAGTTGCTCAACGAGGGTGCGGTTGACGTCGCGCTCGCGCAGGGGGAGCTTGACCACAAAGGTGTATGGTTCTTGCCCCTCTTCGATAATTTCAGGCACACGGCCGGTGTAAATCTCCAGCAGACGGCTGAGCGCGTAGCGTGTGCCCCGTCGGGCAAACAGTTCATTCGCTTCGCGCACCACGGTACGCCGTTTGGCTTCTGTCCAAGTGGCGTCAAAACTGAGGTTGAACCAGCTCGCCAGCCAATCCACAAACTCGAGCGGGGCGGTGTCTGGCCCCAAAAATAGGTCAAAGTTGTCAATGTTCCAGCTTAGGGGCAGTAAAATCGCCTCGAACAGAGCCATAAAGCGGCTGGAAAAATCGGTTTGATAAACTTGGGGCAGATATTCGAGCAGGCGCACGCTGTGCCGACCGAGACCTGGCGGGAAAATCTTCGTGTAGTCAGGAGGTGGCGGAGGGGCGGAGCGTAAAAAGTCGGGCATTCCGTCCAGCGGTGGCTGACCGCCGCCGCGCCGCAGGATTTGGGTGGCGGGCACATCAGCCACGCTAACCCCCGTGCCTTCTTCGTCTTCGCTGGCGTCGCTTTCAGGCAGGGGGGCTTCTTGGATGGTGAGGCGATAGGGGCCAATGACCAAAATGTCGTCTACGGCGAGGGTAACGGGTTCGCTGACGTTGAGCGGGTTGCTGTTGTACAGGGTGCGACTGCGAAAGGAGAGGTCGGTGAAGCGCAGGCCGTCGGTCGGGGACCAGGTGAAGCGGGCATGCTGTTTTTGCACGCGCGGATGGTTGAGAATGAGGTCGCATTGCTCTTCACGGCCGAGTAAAAGACCGTCATCGGGCAGTTGGGGCGGCAGGACGAAGGTAAACGGCACGATTTGCTCGATGTCGTTTTGGGCGGTGATGGCGATTTGCCAGCGGGGAAGCTGACCAGCGGGTGGCTCGTCGTCGGGGTCTGTCCCACGGCCGTGTTCACGCACATCTTCGGGCGCGGTGGTCGGTTCCAGCACAAGGGAAAACTCGCCAATGACGATAATGTCGCCCGCTTGCAGTTCCACGGCCGTGTTCGGCGGCATCGCCTGTCCGTTCACCGTGAGCTGCTGGCGGGTCGTCACATCAGTCAGGGCCACAGACACGGCCGTGACCGAGAAAAACGCCTGTTGCGGCTGAATCCCCAACCCATCCAGCCGAATATTACTCTGTTCATCCCGCCCCAGCGTTACCTCGCCAAACGGCAAAGGCACAATGCGCTCAGCGCCAGTGCGGTCTTGAATGCGGAGTTGATAGTTGTGTGTGGTCATAGAATTTAGGGTGCGAAGGGCGATGTGCGAAGGGCGACGGTAGGCGTGCCAGACACAAATTGCCAATTGATAATTGACAATTGACAATTGCCAATTCATTACTCATTGACAAACAAGAGCACTCCCTGCACTTCCTCCTGTTCATCCCCGCCCGCTTTTTCAGGGGGGAAGAGGGCTTGCAGAGAGAGCATGAGAAAAATTTGCCCATTTTTCGCTTGGTCGCTGTCGAAAAATTTATCGGTGCCGTCCATGTCCATCTGCATCAGTGGCGCAGAACTAAAATAAAGATTGGCCTCAATGTCGAAGCCGTTGGTGCCGAACGGGGCGCGATAATCAAGCGGTTTGCCCTGTTCTTTGTTGTCGGTCAGGTTGAGCATGGTGGCTAGCAAATCTTGGCCAAGCGGGAATTTGACCCGCCCTTCGCTAGTCACTTTTAGCTCATAGGCGAGCGTCTCTGCTCGTTCGCCCAGCGCCAGCAGACCCATGCCAAACCAGCGGCGGAGCTTTTGGGGCAACACGGCCGGGTCAATATTCATGTTGCGTGTGTTCAGCACAGGACGCAGGTCAATTTCTAATTCGCCATTCGCCAGAAGCCGCGCCTGACCTTTGAACTCGAACGGCTCGGGCGCGAGCGGTTCCCGTTTTTGCTGGTCGTCCCCTTGCTCCTGCCGCTGAACCATAGGCTGTTCCATGCCCATTTTGGCCTTTTCTTGGGTCACATACCGCTGGACATAGCTGTTGCCATACTGCCGCTGGAGCCGTTGTAGCGTGGCCGGCGCGAGCGGCCCCTGGCTTTCCGTATCTGCCGTAGCTTCTTCAGCCGTGGTCGTGTCCCGCTGGGGCACATTCACGGCCGTGGGTTCTTCATCTTGGTGCGAGCGTCTTTTACGTTTCATTGTTTAAGGGTTCAAGTTTCAGGGTGCAAGGTGCGAAGGGCGACGTTGAGCGTGCTAATTGTCAATTGCTAATTGCCAATTGACAATTGCCCATAGAGCCTTCGCCTATTTCCGCCCCTTTACTCATTACTCATTGTTCAAATGTTGCCTTGGATAAAGCTAACTTCATGCAGGCCAGAGGCGATGACGCCGTGGGCGACCACGTCGATGCTGTCCACGGCCGTGCCCACTTTTTCACCACCGGGCGCGGCGGCGAACATTTCCACATTGCGGATAAAGGCCACATCCTGCATGCCTTGCAGAGCCTGATAAATATCCGCCACGAACAAATCACGGCCAAACGGCCAGCCCCGCCCGTCCGAGCCGCCCGTCAGCGGGTTGAGAAAACGATAGAGCCGCTCCATCACCCGCTTTTCGACCACGCCCTCATCCGTGCCGGGCATCGCCCCGAGCGTGACGCTGACCGAAACCCAGCGATAGGCGGGGGCGCGCACGTTGAGCCGTGTGGTCAGCAGGCGACGCTCGTCCAGAAAAGTGGTAATGGTGTCGAGGTCGCGCTGGCGCATTTGCAACTCTTCAGGGTCATGATAGCCAGCGGGATAGTTCACGTTGGGGATGACCAGTACATAGACCTGACCCGGCACTACTTGGGCCACATCACTCGGCCGTGGTTGCAAACAGCGCACCCGCGCCACGCGGCTGGGCAACGCTTCATTGGTCAGGAATTCAAAATCTTCGGCGGTCATGGCCCGGTCGCGGGAGCGAATCACTTTGGGGGCGCGCATCAGGGCTTCTTCCAACCGTTCGGGGTCGAGTCCGCCTCGCGCCGCCTGCCGATTGGTCACGCGGTCAATGTAGGGAATGGCCGTTTTGAGCGTGTTAAGCGTGTGCGCTTCGACGTTGCCAATTAGGCCGCCGCCGGTGCGATACCGCTGAAAAGTAAGGTTTGCCCCTCGGGGGGGAATGGCGCCATAGAGGCGAATTGCGCCGTTTTGCTGGCGCACGGCCGGGGCAAAACGCACCGTGCCGTCTACGCTGTCGAGGGTGAAGTGCTTGTCCACGGCCGTGGCGTCGGCAAAGTCCCGCACCTCCTGCCAAACGGTGCGCTGACCGTCGTGCTCCACGACCACCGTCTCCCCCGCTTTGCGAGCCAGCACGGGGGTTTGGCGCAGGGTAAAGCTCTGGCTAGGCGTGCCGTCGCTTTTGCCCAGTAGCTCGTGGTGGATGGTTTGGGCGTGCATGGCGGGGGTTGTGCCGCCCCAAGTCACGGCCGTGACTTGGCGTAATTCGGGCGAAACCTGATAAGGACGCATGCCCGCTCGTTGTTCGGCGATGCCAATCTCGCGCACGCGCACGCGCACCCAGTAGAGGCTTTCCCCTTCAACGCGATAGCGGGTCATTTGGGGCAGATGCAGTTGCACTTCGCCCGTGTTGTTTAACCCCAGCGTGCTGTCTAGCTCGAGGTCGCATTCGTGCCACCGCTGGTTCGGGTCGGGGGTGGCCGCTTCCCAAACGTAAGGGGGCATGGTGGGGTCAATGCCCGCCCCTCCGGCCGTGTCCCACACCATGTCTAAACCCAGCACATGATGAGACAAATCTTCGGTGAAGCCGAGATACAGGGCGTCGTCTACTTGGGGCACAACGGAAAAGACCTGCACGCTGTCAAAGCCAGAGCTGAGATGGCGCAAATTATGGGTTACAAACCGCTTCTCAAATGCCTTTTGGGTCGCCACTTTGGAGAGGACGGCTTTGAGCGTGGGCGGGGTCACGCGAAAATCTTTGGTGGTGGTAAAAACGATTGACCCGGCCGTGGCCGTTTGCGTCGTGGCGACTTCGGTTCCCGCAGGAATGAGGACGTGGGTCTCCTGCGGATTGGACAGGAAAAAGGTCACGGGGACTTCGGCCGAGACGGAGCCTTGCAGGGTGATGCCCATCATGTTGAGGAACTGAATGTAATGCCGCTGGGGCATTTGGTTCATGCGATACATGAGCATTTCGGTCATCCACGCGAATAGCTCGATGATGGTCACGCCCGGGTCGCTGACGTTGTGATCCGTCCACTCTTCGGTGTATTGGGGGATGCGTTTTTTGGCTTCGTCTACGATGTCCTGAAAACTACGGTCATCGAGGGTAGGGGGCTGTAGCGGCATAGTTTCTCCAAGTTAGGTGCGAGGGGCAAAGGGCGAGGGGAAAAAGTCACTTTCTCCCTTCCTCTCTTCCTCACTTACTCACACTCACTCCTCTGGTATGACATAAAACGGGTGTACCAAACTGCGGCGGTCGTTGGTCGCTTTGAGTTCGTATTCGATATGAATGTTTAGGCGGCCGTCGCTATCTTCATCAGGCACGGCCGTGACAGTTTGCACAATAATACGCGGTTCCCACATGCCCAGCGCGTCTTCCACATACCGCTCCGCCATGGCCGCCGTCTGGCCGTCATTGGGCTGGAAGAGCAACTCCTGCAAGCGACAGCCAAACGAAGGGCGCATCACCCGCTCGCCGGGGCTGGTCATCAGCACCAAGCCAATGGCCTGCTCCACCTCAGCGCGTTCATCCGTCAGAGCAAACCCGCCCTGCGCATTGACCCCTAAGGGAAATTGAAAACCACTACCGATAATTTCTTTGGACATAAGGTTTGTTAGCTAACTGGTTGGTTGATTCGTTAGTTTGTTTTTAGCGTGCGTGGTGCGATGTGCGCAGGGCGACGGTGGCGTGCCAGACACAATTTGTTCCTTGCACCTTGCACCTTGTTCATTGCCAAAGAGCCATTGCCTACTTCCGCCCCTTTACTGTTTCGAATGACTTTCAGTGCGCTTAAGCGTATTGATAGTGAAAGCTATGGACTTTTAGTCCCTCAGCTTTCAGTCGGTGCGAAAGTCACCGAAGGCACTTTAGTGCCAAACCTATGCACTTGCAGTG
>JBGTIZ010000373.1:0-16741 GCA_041745395.1 Promineifilaceae bacterium (SeqCode)
CCTCGCCAATGATTACCCGATTATTTTTTCGGCTCTTTGGGATCTCATGGGGTTCGGTCTGAAATCGAATACGTGATGCGCGGGTCTCTCTGGTCATACATTGCGTTTCGCGCATCATTTGATGTCAACCCCCTGAATTCCTGAAGAACCATTTTTTCAATCTACAATGTTGCTCAACTGAGCCGCACGCTTACCTCAATACTAACAACAAAAAGAGGCATGTCATCTAAAATGACATGCCTCTACATATAATTCAGGAATTTAATAATACGAAGTCGAGGGGGTTATAGTAGGCGTTCCAGATCGTTGGCCGCGCGTTGGGCATCTAGGAAAATTAAACCTAGCTTGGCTGTCCCACGAGCCAAAACGGTCAATACAGCATCTTCCCCAACAGCAAGCAGAACAATAATGCCTTCCGAGCCGCTAATATAGACGCGGTCTAATTGGCCCCGGTTCAGCTCGGCGGCAATACGGTCACCCAACGAAAGCATAGCGGCAGACATGGCGGAAATACGGTCTTCGTCAACGCCTGCGGGCAGTGAAGACGCCATAATCAAGCCGTCCACACTCACCACGGCCGATGCCTCGATGTCTGGTGTTCCTGCTTGCAAGTCTCGCAGGCGATCTACCATCATCTCTGTGCGTGATCTCATCCAGAATACTCCTTAATAGCGAATGAATTTACAACGGGTCTGGCTCACGGGCATTTTTGCTTTGAGGGAACCATAACATTGCTGTTTTATGTTATCTTAGGACGGGTTGGATAATATCATAACCCCTAGGGGCTGTCAAACAAAAATGAAGCCTTTTGCGGTCAACAGGTGATGACGCTTGTACCAGAGAAAAGAGGGTATAGCCACAGGGTACTAGAGGAACCCCACGGCCGTGGTCAAGAGATTTGTCGCCGCTCCTGAGCTACCCGCACCAGTCGCTCCCACGCCGCAAAAATCGCTTCCAGCTCCGCCCGCGTCTCGGGCAATTCCCCATAGCGCACGCGCACATACGCCTGCGTAATGAGCGTCGTCTCTGCCGTGGCCGACGGCCATAGCTCCGCCAATTGGGTCTGATACTCAAACGGCGTTTCCGCGTCGCCACGCGGGTAGCCATCTTCGGTAGCGACGGCCACCATTTGCTGATAAATGCGCCGTATCGAAGCGGCCATGCGCCAAGCGCGTAACGCGGGAAGCAAGTTGCGCAGACTATCCCACACACGGCCGTGTGCCTCTTCCCCCTCTTCACCCAACGTCAGCGTCACGGGGCGCGAAGCGCGGCGTTTGACATGGGTGCGCCCCACCGAGCGGCGCACGCTATACAGCACCAAAAAAGCGACAAATAGAAAAAAGAGCGCGAAAAGCAAGATGGGGATAAAGCTCAAATTTCGCCCCGCTTCGACCGCTTGCTCCCCCCCGACCTCGGCCTGCTCTGGCGGCAGGGGCGGGGCAAAATCAAGGTTAAAATTGGCGAGCAGTTCCGCAATGGGCGTCAAAAGGAAGTCGAAAAAGAGAATGCTTTGTTCCAGCACGGTTATCAGCAAGGGGCCGACAAGAGCAAACAGAGTCAGCATGACGGTGTAGGTCATCAATTGCAAAGCAAGCTGGGGCGCACCCAAAAATTGCTCCTGACTAGCCAGCGAAGCGAGCCAAACCCCGCTCAAAACCACGGCCGTGGACACGCCCCCCACCACCGCTAGCCAACTGGGCGTTATTTCAAACAACGCCTCCCCCCCCTCCTGCGTGACCTCATCCACCCGCGCCAAAGCGACCACCAGCAAATTAGCGGCTAAAAACAAGGCTAAAAAGGGGGTCACATCCCAATCGAGCCGCACATAGGCCAAAAAAGCGACCACGGGCGCGGCGACCAATGCCCGCAGGCGCAACTGCAACCCAATCAGATACAAATTGGAGGATCGGGACAGCAGGCGCACGCCGCGCCACCAGACAAAAAATGTGACCAGCAAAACGGTCACGTCTTGCATCCAAAAGGGGTAGCCAGCGGTCAAAATATGGCTGGCTAAAACAAGAATCCACCCCAAATCGAACGGCGGGTATTGCCCATAGAGCAGGGTGCGCAGGCCAAGAAAGAGGGACAGGAATAGCCCCGTGCCCAACACGACGCGCTGAATAACCACGGCCGTGTTGGCCACACTCAGCACGCGCATCAGGTTAAAGGGGATGAGCATGAGGCAGAGCAACAGCCAGAAATAGACCCAAGGTGACCAGTACCGCGCCCAAGGCATAAAAACTAGGGTCAGCGGTACGAGCAGGGCGATTTCGGCGACGGCTTGCGCCAGATAGGGCACTTCCAGCCGGATATAAGCCCACACGGCCGTGCCTGTTGTCCGTAAGGTGCTAACCATCTGTGCCTCTTTCCCGTTCGTCATCTAGACGGTGCAAGGGCACGGCCGTGGGCGTGGGCACAGCCTGCAAAGCCGCCTCTGTTTCATTCATGGCGCGGGCGGTTTGCTGGGGCTGAAAGGCGGGCACAGCGGTTGGAATGTGGTAACAGGGAATATGCCCCAGCTCCTGCGGCGGTGGCTCTTCGGCCAGCAGGAGCAGAACCACGCGCCGCCCCGCTTCCCGCAAATGCAGGAGCGTCACCAAAATTTCGTCGGTCAACACGGCCGTGACCAAGACAATCGTCGCCGCCCACGGCAGGCGCGTCGTTTCGCTCTGCAACAATCGCTCAATCTTGCCCGTGGCAAAGCCGGTCACTGCGGCCAACGCCTCCAGCGTGTGCCGCAGTTGGTCAGGAGCGCGGCTCGGTTTGACCCGAATCGCTTGGTCGGAGCGGGGAATCGCCCCGTTGGCGTAAACGCCGATGCCCCACTTTTGCTCTGCCCCGTAGTTCAAAACAGACGCGGCCACGGCGATGAGTCGCTCGAGTAAATCAGGGTCGCCCCCCATCCAGTAGGTGGGGCTGGTGGCGACGTTTAGAAACACGGCCGTGGTCATGCCTGTCGAAGGGTCATACACCTTGGTCTGCAAACTGCCCCGCCGCGCCGTCGCCTTCCAATGCACATCCCGAAACCTGTCCTGCGGCTGATAGTCCCGAATTCCCCGCGTTTTGAGCGGGTCGGTAAACAAACTGCGATGCACCTTCACCTCGCCAAACGGCTCCTTAGGCGGCAACCCCAACGCCTCCAGCGGCCACACCTGCGGATACACCACCAAGGTTTGGCGGGTCTCGTAGGCCCGTTCACGGCTAAACAAGGTAAAGACATCCCCCGCCTGATAGGTGACCGGCCCCATCTGGTAAAACCCCCGTTCGGGGAACTGCAAGGTGATTTCCCGCGTGCCATAATCATGCCCGCGCAGAGCAAAAACAGAGGTCAAGCCAAATTTTTCGAGCGAAAGCAACGGCTGTTTGAACCCCTGTCCCGTCACCTGCACCGGCCCAGCCAACGGGTCATAAAACTGGAGCCAAGTCAGGGGCAACCCTTTTTTATTGTGAATATGGAGGCGTAAGGTAACTGGCTCCCCTGGAAAAACGTGGGTGCGGTCAAATTCCCGCTGGTAATACACGTCGTCTAACGCCCGTTTTTGCCACCAATGGCCGACCGCCACGACCAAAAGCAACATCAAACCTAAGCTGAGCAAGGCGATATTGCGCCCCAAAAGCAAACCCAACAGGATGCAAGTAACGGCAATCGGGACCCACGCATCGCTAAAAATGCTGTTTTCGCGGTCAGACAAAACCAGCCCCCGCGAAGCGGCCAGCTCTTCCGCGCTGATGCTCTCGCCCGCCCGCACCGCCTGCTTCACGCGCTTGCGGGCCTCTTTTATATGGTCGGTAGCAATCCCTTCGGTCAGGCGAATGTCACTCATGGGGGGGGGATGGTGTCATGTTTCACGTGTCATGTTTCACGTGCTTTTTTTCTGGACATGGCTTGTTTAGCCAAGACGGTTGCTAATTCAATTCATGAATTTCCAAAATCAGCAAGCCCTCAGCACGAAGGCACAACGCCAATCAAAAATCCAAAATCTAAAATCTAAAATCTATCGACGGGTACGGGCACAGTGCCCACTCCGTCGCGGATGACGTTGGCGGCGGAGCGACCGCGCAGGCGGGTTTGGGGGTTGACCACTAGGCGGTGGGTCAACACGGCCGAGACTAAACTTTTGACATCATCAGGGATAACAAAATCACGGCCGTGGACAGCCGCCAACGTTTGGCACGTCCGATACAGAGCCAGCGTTGCCCGAGGGCTGGCTCCTAGCTCAATATCTTCATGCTCACGGGTGGCCCGACAGACGTTGACAATGTATTCCCGCACGGATTGCTCCACCCGCACCTGCCGCACGGCCGTTTGCAGGGTCAAAATCTCCTGCGGCGTCACCACCGCTTGCAAACTCGCCAGCGGGTCATCCCGCTCAAAGCGGAGCAAAATGTTATTTTCATCCGCTTCGCTCGGATAACCTAGCTTGAGCCGCATCAAAAAGCGGTCTAATTGCGCTTCAGGCAGGGGAAATGTGCCTTCTAGCTCGACAGGGTTTTGGGTTGCTAGCACAAAAAACGGCCGTGGCAAAGCGTGGGTCGTCACGTCCACCGTGACCTGTTGCTCCTGCATTGCCTCGAGTAGAGAGGATTGGGTGCGGGGCGTGGCGCGGTTAATTTCATCGGCCAGCAACACCTGCGTAAACACAGGCCCCGGCCGAAACTCAAACTCTTGTTGCTTTTGATTGAAGTAATAAATGCCCGTCACGTCAGAAGGCAACAGGTCGGGCGTAAACTGGATGCGCTGAAAGTCGCACCCGAGCGAAGCGGCCAGCGTTTTGGCGAGGGTCGTTTTGCCCGTGCCGGGCACATCATCCAGCAGAAGATGCCCGCCTGTGAGCAAGGCCACCAGAGCCAGTTCGATGACCTTATCTTGACCAACAATAACTTTCTGAATATTTTGACGGAGAACCGTAGCAGTATCTTTTATCATAAGCAAAGTTCGGGGTTCAAGGTGCAAGGTGCAAGGCAAACAGCGAATGTCCACACCTTGCACCCGCCCCTTTGTTCATTACTCATTATTCATTACTCATTGACGTCATTGATTCCCCGTGCGTGCCGTGTGGCGATGGGGGGCGAGGGCGGTGACCACGGCCGTGTGCAATGCCCCATTATCCGCCACAATGCCGTTCACTTTGGGAAACGATTGATTAAAACGGAAAGGCGCGTCGTCCAAATCGACGCAGACGCCGCCCCCTTCTTCCACCAGCAAAACGCCCGCGCAAATATCCCATTCATGCTTGGGGCCACGGCTCCAAGTGGCGTCTGTTTGTCCCACGGCCGTGCGCGCCAATTTATACGCAATACTGCCCATCGTGGTCAGAACCAACATCTCTTCAAACGGAGCAAACTCCCCCCGCTTGCGCTCCGAGCGGCTAGCATCCACCCGCGCCCCCGTTAGCTCAGTCCGCTTGCTGACGCCAGCGGGCTGGCCGTTGAGCGTGAGGCCGTGCCCTCGCGCCGCCGCGAATAGCTCGTTGCTGGCTGGGCTAAAAATCACGCCCAGCATCACTTGGCCGTTCTGCACCAGCCCTACCGACACGCTAAACTCAGGAATCCCCATCACAAACTCTTTCGTGCCGTCCAGCGGATCCACCACCCACACCCACTCTTTATTGAGTCGCGCTTGCGTGTCCGCCGTTTCTTCACTCAGCCAGCCGGCCTCGGGCAACAGGGCGAGCAATTTTTGCTTGAGCAAGGTGTCCGCCGCCAAATCCGCATCGGTGACGGGATTATCAGGGCTTTTTTCCTGCACATCAAACGCCCCCCGATAAAATTTCATAATTTCTAGCCCCGCTTGCTGGGTGATTTGCACCACGTCGGGCAGTAAGGTTTCTAGCATTCTTTGTTTCCTTTTTGGAGTGTCATGCTTCACGTGTCATGTTTCACGTATTTTTCTCTGGAGATGGTTTGTTCAGCCATATCTACTGCACGGCAGTACTTTTGCCTGAGCTTATCGCGTTACCTAAAGCTCGGTCGAAGGCCACGATTTTCAGCGATCTGTAGCCAACGCCCCCAAGCTTAACCTATCGCCCAATCAATCCAAAATGCAAAAGTGCCAATCCAAAATCGTCCCCTCTTCATGCTCACGCGGAATTTACGCTCTAATCATCCCAAATTCACGTCTACCTCTTGTGAAATGTGGCTAATATGGTTATTCTGTGGGCAGAATGCAATGAACAAGGCTCAAGGAGCAATGAGCAATGAGCAAAAAGGCCTATAGCCGTACCCCTGCACCCTGAATCTTGCCGTTTACCTACCCCTTACTGTCCACATCGTAGAGAGGAAATCTTATGACAATGAATCCCAAATCACGCTGGTTTGTGGCGATTATCACCTTTTTAGTGACGATGATGCTGGCCACGGCCGTGTACGCCAACACCATTCACACCGTCCAGCGCGGCGAGACCCTGTTCTCTATCTCCCGTCGCTACAACACCACCGTGGCCGCCCTGATGCAGGCCAACAACATCGTCAACCCCAACCTGATTTATGCCGGGCAACAGTTGGTTATTCCCAGTGGAAGTGCGCCCCCACCCACGGTCACCCCACCCCCAACTGGCCCCACAGCTACCCCCCCCTCCGTCATTTTTCCCACCCACAATGTGCGCTCTGGGGAAACGCTTTCGAGCATTGGGCGGCTGTACGGCGTTTCGGTTTATGCCTTAGCCCAAGCCAACAATATCGCCAATATCAATCGCATCTACGTGGGGCAACGGCTGGTCATTCCCATTGGGGGAACCCAACCACCTCAGCCGACCCCTGTGCCGCCCTCACCTGGCCCCACAGCGACGCCCACCCCGCCCCCCAGCGGCGGTATGACCACCTACACCGTTCAGCGAGGTGATACGCTCAGCCGCATTGCCGTGCGTTTTGGGGTGACAGTCAACGCCATTATGCAGGCCAATAACCTCACCAATCCCAACCTGATTTTTGTGGGCCAAGTGCTGAACATTCCCACAAGTGGAGGTGGCGGCACAACACCACCACCTCCTCCTCCACCAGGCGGCAGTTTGCCACAGGGCTTTTTGTTTGGCGGACAAACGCAGACGCTAGCGCATCCCAATTTGATGAATGAAGCGGGCATGACGTGGGTCAAGTTTCAATATAAGTGGAGTCCGGGGGATAATGCCACGGCCGTGGCTGGACTCATAGACGCGGGCAAAGCCCAAGGGTACAAAGTCCTGCTCAGTATTCCGGGAGCCAACACCTACCCCGCCGCCAACGGCATCGACTTCCCCGCCTACACCGCCTTCCTACGTGACGTCGCCAGCCTGTCCAATCCCCCCGACGCCATCGAAATTTGGAACGAGATGAACATTGATTTTGAGTGGCCCGCCGGGCAAATCAGCCCCGCCAGCTACGTGCAAAACATGCTCGCGCCCGGCTACAACGCCATTAAAAGTGCCAACCCCAATATTCTAGTCATCAGCGGGGCGCCCGCGCCCACAGGTTTTGACAATGGCACCAACGCTTGGGCAGATGACCGATACATGCGCGGTATGGCGGCGGCGGGCGCGGCCAGCTACCTCGACTGCGTGGGCATCCATTACAACGCAGGCGCGACCTCGCCCTCCGCTCGTTCTGGGCATCCCGGCGGTGGTCACTATAGCTGGTACTTCTTCCCCATGATTGAAGTGTATTCAGGCGCGTTTGGCGGCTCACGGCCACTGTGCTTTACCGAACTTGGCTTCCTAACTAGGGACGGCTTTGGCAGTTTGCCCCCCAATTTTTCCTGGGCCAGCAACACCACGCTCAGCAACCACGCCAACTGGCTGGCCGAAGCGGTGAGGCTTTCGATTAACGACAGCCGCGTCCGTATGCTCATCATCTTCAATGTGGACTTCACCCTCTACCAGTCCACGGGTGACCCGCAAGCTGGCTACGCCATGCTCCGCCCCGACGGCAACTGCCCCGCCTGCGGCACGATTCGCACGGTCACTGGCGGAAGGTAGAGGAAGCTGTAAGCTTTGAGCTATAAGCCGTAAGAGAGCGGGAGCAAGTTGTTGAACTTGCTCCCTTACTCCCTTCCTCTCAAAATCTCCTCTCAAAACGAACCTTGACGAATCAAAACCCCCGTGCTATTGTTAGCGCATCATGACCTTAACCAAACGCCATCGTTTCTACTTTTATTTTTACTTTTGGTGCTCTCCTCAGCCGCTACAGGCCGAAGGGGTATTTGGTGCTTAGTTAGAAAGTAAGAAGCAAGTAGGGACGGGCAACCAAACACGACATTCGACCAGGACGCGGCTGATAACAGCCGCGTCCTTTTTTTGTGTCAATGGTAACTACTAACCTTGATTGGATCAATTTTCTCTGGTGAGTACAGTCATTGAGCGACTAAAATTGGTCCAATCTCTAGAGATAAAGAGGAGAGGTTTACAATGGAAAGTGGGCAACCAGCTATGCAAGATGGACAAACCCGAGTGCGCTGTCGTGGGGTGCGGGGGGCTACGACGGTGAGAGAAAACACGGCCGTGGCCATCCTCTCTGCCACCCGCGAACTACTCTACACCATGATTCGCTACAACAACATCAACCCCGACGACGTCGCCAGCGCGTACTTCACCACCACCAAAGACCTGACCGCCGCCTACCCCGCCACCGCCGCCCGCCAACTCGGCTGGTTTGACGTTCCCCTCCTGTGCGGGCACGAGATGGAAGTCCCTACTGGCCTCCCTCTCTGCGTGCGCATCCTGCTTCACTGGAACACCACCCACACCGCCACAGACATTCAGCACATCTACCTCCACCGCGCAACCATCCTGCGCCCCGACAAAGACAGCGTGCCCCCCATACCCGCCGAAGAAATCGCCCAATACATGAATGAGCTAGCTAATTAGCTTCCCAGCAAACGCACCGACTCAAAGAATTCTCTTACTCCACCAATCTAATCCAAAATCACACGAGGAAATGTAAAAATGATTGTTGTCATGAAAACCACCGCTACAAAGAAAGAAGTTGATGCCCTGATGGATCGTGTCATAGACGAAGGATGCAAAGTTCATCCTATTTTTGGCACAGAGCGCGTTGTTATTGGCGTCATTGGGGACGGCACGACCATCGAAAGGCAACAAATTGCCCGCATGGCTGGCGTGGAAGAGGTTGTGCCCATTAGCAAGCCGTACAAACAGGCCAGTCGTGAATTCCATCCCCAGAACACCATTATCCAAATCGGCAACGTCACCATTGGCGGCGATGATTTGGTCGTGATGGCTGGCCCCTGCTCGGTCGAAGGGCGCACCCAACTGATAGAAGTCGCCTTCGCCTGCCAAGAAGCGGGAGCGCACATTTTGCGCGGCGGCGCGTACAAACCGCGTAGCTCGCCCTACTCCTTCCAAGGCTTGGGTGAGGAGGGTCTACGTTACTTGGCCGAAGCGCGAGAAGCGACGGGCATGCCCATCGTGACCGAAGTGATGGAGCCAGAATTAGTCCCGCTTGTGGCCGATTATGCGGATATTTTGCAGATTGGGGCGCGGAATATGCAAAACTATGCCTTGCTCAAAGCGGTGGGCAAAACAACACGGCCGGTACTGCTCAAGCGGGGCATGAGCGGCACGATTAAAGAGTGGTTGATGTGCGCTGAATATATTTTGAGCGAAGGCAACCCTAACGTCATGCTATGCGAGCGCGGCATTCGCACCTTTGAAACGGAAACGCGCAACACGTTTGACATCAACGCCATTCCCGTGGCCAAGCAGTTATCCCACCTGCCCGTGATTGCTGACCCCAGCCACGGCGTGGGCAAATGGGAATACGTAGGCGCGGTGGCGCGGGCATCCGTCGCGGCCGGGGCAGATGGGCTGATTTTGGAAGTGCATCCCCAACCTGAGCAAGCGTGGTCAGACGGGCAACAATCATTAAAACCAAAGCGGTTCGCCGAGCTAGTCACGCAGATGCGTGCCATTGCTGAAGCCATTGGGCGGGACATTCCCGAGCCGCAACGGGTTCCCGTATTGGCCAATGGTCATGGGAATTATGCGTTGGTGAGCTAAATTTTCGGATTTCTTAGGGTTTTGATTGGTGTCATGTTTCACGTTTCATGTGTCATGTGTTTTTTCTCTTGACTGGACAGACCGCATCCAGAGAAGCTCACGTAAAACGTGACCCATGAAACATGACACTATTTAATATTGCGCGAGGGAGCCGTCGCGGCGGGCAATATCCACGGCGCGGCGAAAGATAAACAGGGAGAGGGGGAAGAGAACGAGGCAAAAACCGAGCAGGATGGCTAGGTCGGTGGCAATATCGGCGGCGGAAGAGCCGACGAGCAGGCTATAGCGCATCACCCGCAGGGCGTAGGTGATGGGCACAAGATAAGAGATGGTTTGGAGCCATTCGGGAAGCACTTCGATGGGGTAATAAACGCCGCCCACAAGCGAAGACACGCTGGCAATAATAACGGTCACGGGGTCGCCTCGTTTAATGACCATGATGATGCTGGCGGCGATAATGCCGATGCTGGCGAAGGCAATAATCGAAATAAGTAGCCCAAAGAGAGCCAAGGGAATATTTGCCCGAGAGAGATCTAAGCCGAGAAGCAAACCCAACCCCAAGTAGATAAACACGCGAAAGGTGGTGAAGGTGTAGCTCCACACGGCCGAGCCAACAATGAGCGCGGAGACAGGCGTGGGGGTCATCATCATCGCCTCCAGCGTGCCCGTCGTTTGCGCCTCCCGCAATGCCCCTGCAAACGCATTCAGCCCCAGCCCAAAATAGAGGTTAAAAGCCAGCCCAATAATGACAAACGAGAAATAATCAACGCCATACTGCGCCAGTGTGGGGTCGGCGATGTCCCCTACAAATTCGGAGATAAAGAAGAAGGTGAAGGCCCGAAAAAAGATGCTCACAAAGCTGAGCAGAAACGCGGTACGGTAGCTGATTTGGGTCAGGTAGTCGCGTCGTAGAAAAGCCCAGAGCAAGCTGGGGCTAAAGAGGGTGGTGCGGGTGGGTGTGGTCATGGCGGATGGATGGGTGGGTAGTCAATGTCATTAAGTTAATTTTTGCCACGAATTTCACGAATGACACGAATTTATGCCTCCCCCACTTAATGGTATTGGGTGGGTAGTGGGACAGCTTTCTTCCTTCTCCCCTCTTATTTCTTCCTTTTTAGTCAAGTGGTTGCGTAAAGTGACGGAATACTTCTTCGAGGGAGGGCACACGGCCGTGGATGGTTACAATCTCGCGGTCGGCGGCGCGCAGGGCGTCCAACACGGCCGTGAGCCGGCCATCCGCCTCTGCCAAACGACAATAAAGCAAAAGATCACCCCCGTCCGTGGCCTCCGTGTGATAAGTGGGCAAAATATGGTGCAGGTCAGGCAGTTGCGACACGGCCGTGTGCGCCAAGCGCATCGTGTACGCCCTCTGCTCCGTCAACTGCGCCGCCAAGCTCGCTGGACTACCCACCGTCTGCACCTGCCCCGCATACATTACGGCCACTCGGTCACACAGCTTCTCCGCCTCCGCCAAATCATGCGTAATCAGAAAAATCGTCACCCCTTGCGCCTGCAACCTCTTGATAAGCTCATGAAGCTGAAACGTGGCCGTGGGGTCCAGACTGCGGCTCGGCTCATCCAAAAAGAGCAGACGGGGCTGGTGAAGCAGGGCGCGGGCAATAGCCAGCCTCTGCTTCATGCCGCTCGAATAATCGCTAAAACGGCGTTCAGCCGCCTCGACCAAGCCGACCGTGGGCAATAACTGGTTGATGCGCTCTTGCGCGGCCGTGCCGTACAGGCCATGTAGCGCGGCAAAAAATTGCAGATTGCGATGGCCCGAGAGTCGCCAGTAAAAACTACGCTCGTCGGTCACGACCAGCCCCACGGCCGTGCGAATGGCGCGGGTGTCTCGCAGGTCGTGCCCCATAATCGCCGCTTGCCCGGCCGTGGGCAAAATCAGGGTGCAGAGCATCTTGGTCAGCGTCGTTTTACCCGCTCCGTTGGGGCCGAGCAGGCCGAACAGCTCGCCCGTGGGAATGCGCAGGGTGACGTTGGACACGGCCGTGGTGGGTTTAGACACGGCCGTGTGTCGCCACCCCGTCTGCGGCGCAAACGTTTTACCCAACTGCTCTGTTTCTATCGCCCAAGTTGCCATATTTAGTCACTCTTTCCCCCCTAACGCTTTTTTCAGCACAACCATTCATACGCTATAATCATCATCAATCAGCCCGCCACGCACCGCTCACGGCTTACAGTTCACCGCTCCTATCCAGAGAAATCACCATGAAGCTACATCCGCTAGAAGATTATCAAAGAGAAGCCGACCAAATCGCCGACATTCTTTACACGCCCCAGCAAATCGAACAGCGCGTGTGGGAACTCGGCCTCCAAATCTCTGCTGATTATGCCCACCTTGCCCAAGATGGCAAGCAAGAGCGGCTGGTCATGATTGGCCTCTTGCGCGGCGTCATCATTTTCATGGCCGATTTACTCCGCGCCATCACCATCCCCGTCGAACTCGACTTCATGGACATCAACCATTACGCGGCCGATAGTCGCTATGGGGGCGCCCTCAATTTGTCTAGCGATATTCACACCGACATCGAAGGGCGACACGTCCTCTTTGTGGAAGACGTCATTGACAAAGGGCTGACGCTCAACCATTTACTGCGTAACCTGCGCCTGCGCCGCCCCGCGTCACTGGCCGTCTGCACCATGTTCGACAAACCAGCCCGCCGCCTGATAGACTTGCCCATCACCTATACTGGTTTTGAACTACCCGATAAATTTGTGGTGGGGTATGGGCTGGATTATCACGAACAGTACCGCAATCTCCCCTTTTTGGCTCTACTCAAACCAGAAGTGTTTAAGGAAGACGTCTTGCTGGTCACGAAGTAAGCCAGCCTGTCCTTAAAGGCATGGCGTTTCGTAGAAAAAAGCTTATCCATCTGCGGCAAACTATTTCTAGGATGATGATCCTTTTCTTCCTTCTTCCCTCTGCCCTTTTCCTTTTTTCGGGTCGCTCATCACTTAACGCAAGCTTGCCCCTTGCTCACCCTTTTTGCTACCATACCTACATGCTCACCAATACAGTTCTCCCCAGAGCTTCAAGCAACGGATTTGTTGAGTAAGCAGTTGCGCTCACGACAATATGCAGGAGGTTGTGCAAAAATGACAACGCCGATGGTTTTATCCCCCCCGACTGTGGCCCCCCAGGCGGCGCAGTGGGCGGTGCAGTTTGCCCCAGCGGTAACGCTATCGGCTGGGGAGTTTTTTCTTTTTTGTCAGCAAAATCCGACATTACATATTGAACGCAATGCGTCAGGGGAGGTTGTTTTTATGTCGCCGACAGGTGGTGAAACGGGAAGCCGCAATGCGGAATTGATTTTTCAGGTGCAGGGATGGTCGAAAAAGGATGGGACGGGGGTAGCCTTTGATTCTTCGACGGGGTTTGTGTTGCCCAATGGGGCGATTCGCTCGCCAGATGTGGCTTGGGTGCGACGGGAGCGGTTGGCAGAACTCACGGCCGTGGACAAACAACGCTTCCTGCCCCTCTGCCCCGACTTCGTCATCGAACTCCAATCCCCCACCGACAGCGCGACATATCTCGCCGCCAAACTAGCCGAATACATCGAAAACGGGGCACAACTCGGTTGGCTCATCAACCCCCAGACACAAAGCGTCACCATTTATCGCCCTGACCAAGAGCCAGAAACCCTCTCTAACGCGAGCCAAATCAGCGGGGAGCCAGCGTTCCCCAGCCTCACGATTGACCTCACGCCCATCTGGCAACCCGCTTTTTAAGCAAAAAAAGAAGTTCAACTTCTGTGCAGAAGTTGAACTTCTAGCGGGCATCTCATCAGATAGGACGGACACCACTTCTCACTTTTCACTTTTCACTTTTCACTTTTCACTTTTTACTTCTCACTCACCTCCCCCCTTCACAAACCGCAACCCCTCCCCACTCGGCGCCACATCCGCCACAACCGTTTCCCCATCGACAAAATGCCCTTCCAAAATCAGCTTGGCCAGCGGGTCAGAGACGAGCCGCTGGAGCGAACGCTTGAGCGGCCGGGCACCATAGGCGGGGTCGTAGCCGTCCGTAGCGATAAACTGCTTGGCCGCGTTGGTCAGGGTGAGGGTGATGTTGCGCCCCGCAAGCAGGGAGCGCAGGTAGTTGGCCTGAATTTCGACGATTTGGGCCAACGCTTCCCGGTCGAGTGGCTCAAACATGACGATATCGTCAATGCGGTTGAGGAACTCGGGGCGGAACTGCTGGCGCAACGCTTGCAGGGCTTGCTCGGGGTTGTAATCCGCGCCGAGCAGGAATTGACTGCCGATGTTGCTGGTCATGATGATGATGCTGTTTTTGAAGTTGACCACACGGCCGTGGCTATCCGTTAACCGCCCATCATCCAACATCTGCAAGAGCGTATTGAACACATCCGCGTGCGCCTTCTCGATTTCATCAAACAGCACCACTGCATACGGGCGACGGCGCACCGCCTCCGTCAGTTGCCCCCCCTCGTCATAGCCCACATAGCCAGGCGGTGCGCCAATCAGCCGACTGACCGAGTGGCGTTCCTGATACTCGCTCATATCAATGCGGACCATGGCATCCTCATCATCAAAGAGGAATTCCGCCAGAGCGCGCGCCAATTCCGTTTTGCCGACCCCTGTTGGCCCCAAGAAAATAAAGGATCCGAGCGGCCGTTTCGGGTCTTGCAGGCCAGCGCGGGAGCGGCGAATGGCGTTCGCCACGGCGTCAATCGCTTCATTTTGGCCGACCACGCGGGTGTGCAGACGCGCTTCCATTTGGAGCAGTTTTTCCACTTCGCTCTCGAGTAGCTTGCGCACAGGGATGCCCGTCCAGTTGGCGATAATGTCGGCGATGTCTTCGTCGTCTACTTCTTCTTTGAGCAGGGCGCCATGCGCCTGTAGCTCGTTGAGACGCGCCTCTTGCTGGACAAGTTTCTGCTCTAGTTCCCCAATGACACCATAACGCAAACGCGCGGCCGTGGCCAAATCTGCCTGCCGTTCCGCCTGCTCGATTTGCACCCGCGTCTCGTCAATTTGCGCCTTGGTGGCCTGAATTTCATCAATGGCCGTTTTTTCCGTTTCCCACTGGGCGCGGAGCGCGGTCGCCTCTTCGTTTAGCTCGGCAATTTCGGCTTCGATAGCGGCCAGACGCGCTTTGCTCGCTTTGTCCCGCTCTTTTTTGAGGGCTTCCCGCTCAATTTCTAGCTGGAGAATTTGACGGTCTACTTTGTCCAGCGCGTTGGGCTTCGATTCGATAGCCATTTTGAGCCGACTGGCCGCTTCGTCTATCAGGTCAATCGCTTTGTCGGGCAGTTGGCGGTCGGTCAGGTAGCGGTGAGAAAGGGTGGCGGCGGCAATCACGGCCGCGTCTTGAATGCGTACCCCGTGATGCACCTCGTACCGCTCTTTGAGACCGCGCAAAATGGAGATGGTGTCCTCCACGGTTGGCTCATCCACAAAAATGGGCTGGAAACGACGCTCAAGGGCGGCATCTTTTTCGATGTATTTGCGATATTCGTCGAGCGTGGTCGCGCCGACGGTGCGCAGTTCGCCCCGCGCCAGCATCGGCTTGAGCATGTTGCCCGCGTCCATAGAGCCTTCGGCCGCGCCCGTGCCAATCATGGTGTGCAGTTCGTCAATAAAAAGAATCACACGGCCGTGGCTCTCACTCACCTCCTTCAACACCGCCTTGAGACGCTCCTCAAACTCACCGCGATATTTCGCCCCAGCAACTAATGCGCCCAAATCAAGGGCAATCACATCTTTGTCCCGCATACTCTCGGGCACGTCCCCGCTGACAATGCGTTGCGCCAGCCCTTCGGCAATGGCCGTTTTACCCACGCCCGCCTCGCCAATCAGCACGGGGTTGTTCTTGGTGCGCCGACTCAGCACCTGAATCACGCGCCGAATCTCTTCATCACGGCCGATAACGGGGTCGAGTTTGCCCAGCCGCGCCGTTTGGGTCAGGTCACGGCCATATTTGCCCAGCGCGTCGTAGGTTGCTTCGGGGTTTTGGCTGGTGACGCGCTGGCCGCCGCGCAGTTGGCTCAGGGCTTGCAGGACGCTGTCTCGGGTCAGCCCCGCTTCTTTAAGGAAGGGCAAGGTTTGGCTATCTAACAGGGCGAGAAAGAGATGCTCGGTACTGACGTATTCGTCTTTCATGGTGGCCGCTTCTCGCTCGGCCGTGCGGGTCAGGTTAGACAGCTCGCGGGAGAGGCCGGTCTGGGTGGTCGCGCCGCTGATGCGGGGCAGACGGCTCAGCTCTTGGCTCACGCGCTGGGTGAGCAGGGGCAGGCCGCCACTGATTTTATTGACCAGTTGGGGCACGACCCCATCTTCTTGTTGAAGCAGGGCGGCCAGCAGGTGCACGGGTTCGATTTGGCTGTGCTGTTGTTCTTCGGCCAGGTTTTGGGCGTTAAGCACCGCCTCTTGCGCTTTTTGGGTAAATTTGTTCAGATTCATGGTTGGTTGTCCTCTTTGGTGTGTTAGCGATTGTAACGAATGGCTTGGCTGACTGGAGATGAAACATCTTTTTGAACGGGGTTGCTCCTGTCGCCCAGCAAGCCTCATTTAGCCATATCGATTTTAGCACTCTAGTTATTTGAGTGCTAAAATTATAAACGTTGTGTATCAGAGGGAGGTATGCACCGAGGGCAAAAACGGCAAAAAGTTGCTGGTGCTTCTGCTATAATAAGCGCGATAAGATCCTCCCAGAATTGACAAATCTGGGAGATTTGTCAATTCTTTGTAGTGGTCACGAATCAGTAACGTAC
>JBGTIZ010000374.1:0-10071 GCA_041745395.1 Promineifilaceae bacterium (SeqCode)
GTGGCCGCAGGCCACGCCGAAGCAGGACTATGACGGGAAGTAATATTTAGACGATCACTTAGTCAGAAAGAGGAAAGAAGGTGGTTATGTTTGAATCTGAACAAAAAGAGAGGTTGCTAAGCATACAAGCGGGAATGAAGCTGGTCGGGGCGATTTTGCTCACGGCCGTGTTCATGATTCTCGGCCTCTATTACGCCCCCGCCTCCCTGACCACCAACCTCGAGCAGATTCTCGGTAGCTGGCTGACCTTCTTCCTGACCCACCTGCCCCTGCTCATTTTGGGGTCACTCACGGCCGGGTTAATGAGCGTTTTCTTACCCAGCCAAGCGGTGCGTTCTTTTATGCCGCGCCGCTGGCCGCTCGGGTTTTTGCTCACGGCCGTGTTAGGGTTCGTGATACCCTTCGGCCTCTTTGGCAACATACCCATCGCCCGACAGCTCCAGCACAAAGGGTTGCCCACGGGTCTCACCCTCTCTTTTTTACTCACCTCCGCCGTGCTAAACCCGCTGACCCTGCTCGACAGTTGGGGCACGCTGGGCGCGGAGCTAACGCTGGGGCGCGTGGCGCTGGCCTTACTCATCGCTCTTATCGCCAGCCTAATTTTCACCCGTCTCGACCAGACCCAAACCATTAGCCAGCCGCTGTCCCCCCCTGAACCGCTCCCGCCCGCCAGCACGCGCCGCGCCAAACTGTGGACAGGCTTGGCGCAGGGCGGCGATGAGTTGCTCGAGTTTGGGGCTTATTTTGTGGTTGGGTCGTTGCTCACGGCCGTGGTAAGCACCTTTATCGCTCCGTTTAACCTCTTCAACACGGCCATGGGTCTCGTTCTGCTCGGCTTTCTCAGTCCACCCGAACCTTTTTTTATCAGCGACACGGCCGTGTGGCTCGTACGCGCCCAGCCCCTGCCCCTCGCCCTCGCCTACCTGACCAGCAACACCCTCCTGCCCCTAACCGCCGCCCTTCTACACACCCGACTCTGGCACAGAAAATGGCTCCCAATTCTCCTGCTCATCACCCTTATACCGCCCCTCCTGCTCGCCTTAATTGGTAGCTGGTAAACAACCCCTTGCACCCTGCACCTTGCACCATGCTCCCTGACCCATGCTAAAAATCATCACCCTTCTCATGCTCGGGCTGTTTTTATACAGCTTTGTTCTCAACCAAAGCCTCCCCTTTTACGTTGATGAACGTCTGGTTCTGCTCGTAATGATTAGCGGGCTGGGGCTGATTTTGGCGGGGCTGAGCTATACACGCCGCGTCCCCTCCTCCGCAGAGCCAGCCTCAAACTCACCTTCAGCGAGCGGGCGTCGCTTTCACTGGTCGTTTTTGTGGCTTCTGTGGGTTCCTGTTGTGGCGGGTTTCTTTTATGTGCCCATGGCCGTGAATGAGAGCAACACGGCCGTGCTTTATCTCGCCCAAGACAGCCAAGACCACCAGCAACTCTACAAAATCATCCCCGGCCAATTTACCCCCCAACAACTCACCACCGCCGCGCAAGACGTCCTCGACTACGCCCCCGCACCCGACGGACAAAGCATCGTCTACACCCTCGAAAACGAGAGCGGCAGTAGCGACATTTGGCTCATCGACCCCGACGGTCGTCTCCCTTACCAACTGCTCGACTGCGACGGCGACGTCTGTCGTAACCCCACTTGGACACCCGACGGTCGCCGCCTGCTTTATGACCGAGGGTTTAACCTAGGGCCGGGGCAACTAGCCGTGAATCAGCGGCTGTTTTGGCTCGATGTCGCCAGCCAAACAACCACGCCCGTTTTTTCCGACCCCACCATTATTGGCTCCACCCCGCGCCTCAGCCCCAACGGGGAATGGCTCAGCTATCTTGTGCCCGACGCGGGCTTACCCGTTATCCAGCTTTACCATTTGCCTACCAATAGTGGCCGTCAAGTCGTCAGCGAAACGGGCGAAAATGGCGTTTTCCATCCCGTGGTCAACTCCTTTTTCTTTACGGATATCAAACCACAGGGGGAGAGCGTCTCCATTCACATCTTTGAAGACAATCTCAACGCCCCACCAGGCACGCTTTATAATCGCACGGGGGAATTGGCTCTGGTGAACGATGGTGGCTTATCTTGGTCGCCCACAGGCAGTCGGCTGGCCTTCACGCGTAACCCCGCCCGCACGCCCACGGGTCGCCAAATTTGGCTGATGGCTCCCGATGGTTCAGAACAACGGTCACTGACGGATGAGCCGCACATTCATCACGGACCGCCGCAATGGTCGCCCAACGGCCGTGTGCTTTTATTCCAGCGATTCGACACCACCCGCCCCCAAGAGCCGCCCTCTATCTGGACGCTCAACCTCGGCACCGATGAATTGCGCCAAGTGACTCCCACCGGCATTCAGCCACGCTGGGTGGGGAGCCGTAAGCCGTAAGCTGTAAGCTGTAAGCTGTAAGCTTGTTTTTTTGCCAGAGAGTAACTGTTATCGCCCAACGCGCTTACGGCTTATAGCTTATAGCTTATAGCACCCCAGGATCTTCATATGAAACAGACGCTTGTCTTAACCCTGATGCTTATTTTGTTTAGCCTCGTGGCTTGTGGTGCGCCCGCCGTTGCGACCATCACGGCCGAGGAAGGGGCAGAGTTGATTAAACACGGCCGTGTGACCCAAATCGAAATCACCACCGACTGGCTCTACCTCCTGCTAGACGACCGCACCCAAGCCCGCGTCCCCCGCGCCGACACCCCCGCAAGTGGCCTCATCGCCCCCTTCCAACCCTACGACATCACCCCCATTGATTTGCTCAACATTCCCATCATCCCCCGCGAATAAACGCCCAATTCACAATTCACCATTCACAATTTACCATTCATCATTCCCCCACCCCCCGCCGCCCGGCGTTTCAATCTGAATCACATCCCCCGCTTGCAAATCCAGCGTGACCTTGCCCGGTAATTCAGTCGTCTCGCCGTCGCGCACGAGCAGATTGCGGCCCGGTTGGCCGTCCCCGCCGCCCGCGAGGCCGTAGGGGGCACGGGTGCGCCGCTCCGTGGTCAGGGTGACGCTAACGGGCACAAGAAACTGGATGGCGCGAAGCAGACCATCGCCGCCTGTGAAACGGCCGTGTCCCCCCGAATTTTGGCGCAATTCATACGCCCGCAGGCGCAACGGAAAGCTGTATTCGAGGGCTTCGATAGGTGTGTTGAGCGTGTTGCTCATATGAGCGTGCAGGCCGCTCCCCCCGTTGGCGTTTGGCCCCGCGCCAATGCCCCCGCCCATCGTTTCGTAATAGGCAAAAATACGTCCCGCCTCATCCCGCCCCCCAAACGTAAAATTATTCATCGTGCCCTGACTGGCGGCCGGAATGAGGTCTGGCAACGCTTGGGCGAGTGCCCCAAACACAACATCGGTGATGCGCTGGCTCGTTTCCACGTTGCCCGCCGCGACGGCGTGGGGGGGATGTGGGTTGAGCAAGGAGCCAGCGGGAATGATGAGGGTGAGCGGAGCGTAGGCTCCGTGGTTCATGGGCAGGTCTGTTTGGAGCAGGGCGAGGGCCACACAGCGCAGGCAGTAAGCCACGGCCGACTCGACCACGGCCGGCACGGTGTTGAGATTCCCTTTCACGGCCGTGGCTGTCCCTGTAAAATCAACGTGCATCTGGTCGCCCGCGATGGTCAGGGTGACGGCAATGGACACGGGGTCGGGCATGTGGCCGTCGCTATCCAGATAATCGGTAAAGTGGTATTGGCCGTTGGGCATTTTTTCGATAGCCACGGCCGTGAGTCGCGCCGCATAGGCCAGCAAAGCTTCCCCCTGTCCCAACGTTTCCTCTAGGCCATAACGAGCCACAATTTCGGCCAGTCGCTTTTCACCGATGGCGTGGGCGGCGAGCTGGGCGGCCAAATCCCCGTCCCGCTCTTGTGGGGTACGCACGTTGCGCAGGATGAGTTGCCACACGGCCGTGTTGCGCACCCCACCCGCCACAATCTTCAGCGGCGGAATAATCACCCCCTCCTGATAAATCTCGGTTGAAAGCGGCATAGACCCCGGCGCCATGCCGCCCACATCCGCATGATGCGCCCGGCTCGCCACAAAAAAGTCTGGTTCAGCCCCCCCTTCCCCGATAAAAACAGGCGACACTACCGTAATATCGGGCAAATGATTCCCGCCCAGATACGGGTCATTGAGCATGACCACATCCCCCGGCACAAACGGGGCACATTCGCTAATGGCCGCCCGCACCGAGGCGGGCATCGCCCCAATATGCACGGGAATATGCGCCGCCTGCGCTAGCAAACGGCCGTCCCCTAGAAAAATAGCACAGCTAAAATCAAGCCGCTCTTTAATGTTGGGGCTATACGCCGCCCGCTCGAGCGTCACGCCCATCTCCTCCGCCACGGAGGCGAAGAGGTGGTTGAAGATTGAGAGAGTTGTCGCAGATGTATTGTTCATAGTTTTTTTAGGTGCGATGTGCGAGGGGCGACGGTCGGGTTGTTGTCCTTTGTCGCTGGTTTTTGGGTGCGATGGGCGACGCGACGGTTGGATTGAGCTATGTTTCGCGGAGTTGGCGTTCTAGGGCGGCTTTGAAGCCGCTGATGAGGGCTTTGGCTTTGTGGGCCTGTTGATAAAGTGCTTGGAATTGGGGTGGCGTGATGTATTTGGCATCCAAGGCGATGTACAACAACGATTGTACTTCAGCGAGTGACCGCCGCGCATAGCCGAGGAAGCGAATAAACTCCCGTTTGGAGTCGCAATCAAAGCCTTCCGCAATATTGGCCATGCTGGACACGGCCGCCCGCCGCAATTGGTCACGCAAGGCAAAATCTTTGGCAAACGACCCTTCATCGCTCAATTGATACACTGTCTGCGTCAATTTTCGCGCTTCCTGCCAGCCCAAAATATCCTCAAACTTTCGAATTGAACCACCCATCATGCTTCTCCTAACCTATCTTTTTTTAGCCCAAAAACCATCCTTCCCAGCACACCACCGTCGCCCCTCGCCCTTCGCCCCTCGCACATTTTATCCTCCAAAAACCGGCAAATTCCCCAACGCCACCACCTGCGACCAATCCGCGTCCCCTTCGGTGAACACGGCCGCGATTTTGACCGTTTCCCCCTGCGCGGCCGTGATGACATTCTCCATCCCCGCCAGCGTACTGCCCGTGCTAATCACGTCATCTACCAAGATAACCCGCTTGCCCTTGATAAGAGCTTGGTCTTTTTCGTCCAGAAATAGCTTCTGCTCCGCGCCCGTGGTGATAGATTCGGTGGTGGCGCTGATGGCGTCGCCCATGTAGCTCTTGTAGGTTTTGCGCAAGACTACGTAGGGCAAGCCCATCAGGGCACTCATCTCGTAAATTAGGGGAATGCTTTTGGCCTCGGCCGTGACCAACACATCGGCCGAAACGTCGGCCAGTTGCTCGGCCAACACGGCCGCGGAGGCCTTGACCACATTGGTATCGCCCAGCATGTTAAAAATAGCGATTTGTACCCCGGGGGCGACTTCAAAAAGGGGCAGATGGCGCGTCAGGCCAGCCACGTCGACCGTGTGGGTTTTACGTATTGACATAATCATTTCTCCTTGTTGTCATGATATATTTGCCCGCGTTATGGGCACAGTTTTACGGTAAACTTAGGGTGAGAATCGGCTCTGTCAGCCGCCCAATTTTACCCGAAACAGCGGCGTTCAGCTTGTCTAGTGAGCGAGCCAAATGGCTTAACCAACGCCCCTTTACTCATTATTCATTGCCCCAAGGAGACCCATGTCTGACCAAACGCGAATCACTGGCCCCACGGCCGTGATGAACCCCATCAAGAAAATTGCCCTCGTCGCCCACGACCACAAAAAAGACGACCTGCTCGAATGGACTAAATACAACCGTGAAACCCTTATCCAGCACGAGCTTTTTGCCACTGGCACAACGGGCAAATTACTCAGCGAAGAATTAGATCTAGACATTCACCGCCTGATGAGCGGCCCCCTCGGCGGCGACCAACAGCTTGGCGCAAAAATCGCTGAAGGCGTGGTTGACTTTCTCATCTTCTTCTGGGACCCGCTGGCCGCCCAGCCGCACGACCCCGACGTGAGAGCCTTGCTCCGCATGGCCGTTGTCTGGAACATCCCTGTCGCCACCAACCGCGCCACAGCCGACTTTCTGGTTTCGTCTCCCTTGCTGTGGCAAACATACAGCCGCCGCCTGACTGACTTCGCCGATTACTACGAACGTCTCAACAAAAGCGGCTAAGACCGTGACGGGAAACGACCCATGTCGCTGATAATTCGCCCATTTGATGCCCAATTTGATTATGACGCCGTCTCTCACCTTTGGCGCCACCTATTTGGCGCAAAGAGTTCTCTCCCGCAGGTTGGGCACATGGCTTGGCTAGATGATGAGCCAATTGGTTTGGTGCGCACGTTCAAGTATGAGGGGTTGCCGCAGTTCACGGCCGTGGAAGGCGGTATCTTGCCCGACTATCGGCGGTGCGGCTACGGCACAGATTTGCTCACGGCCGTGTTGGCCGACCTGCCCCCCCACAGCCCACAAGAACTCGTCGCAGACGTGGGGCCGTGGGACAGCCCCGCTGGTCATTTTCTGCGCCACCACGGCTTTACCCTCGAACACGAAGAAATAACCTACGAACGACCCGCCACGCTTCCCCTGGCCGCGCTCTCCTTCCAGCCCGATTACCGCGTGGTGACGCCCGAAAAACATGCTGGGTACACCTTTACGGGTGTCTACAGCACCTCCTTCAAACCCCATCGTTGGTATCAACGGTACAACCCCATCAATTTGCCGTCTCATATACCCGGACTGCTGATTTTGTATCACAAACAACGCGCCATCGGGTTTGCGTGGACGCACGTGGGGCGTCATGGTACGGGACAAATCGAGCCGTTTGGCATTATTCCAGATTATCAGGGACAGGGACACGGCCGTGTGCTTCTCCACACCGCCCTGCACCACCTCTACCACCAAGAGATGAGCAACGTGCGCATCATCACGTGGGCCATCAACCAACCCTCCCGCCGTTTATATGAAAGGTGCGGGTTCACGGCCGTGGCCAGCAACCATCACCTCAGCCTCAAACTATAGTGGGTCTTTCGGATTTCGTGGGATTTTCAGAGTGTCATGTTTCACGTGTCATGTGTCAGGTGGTTTTTCTCTGGGCGTGGCTTGTTTAAGCAGGACAGTAGTCAGCTCACCCGGCACCCTACCCGTCGCACCCCGCCCTTCGCCCCTCGCACCCCCTCCCCCACATAAACATCTTGTAATGCAAGGTTTACCTTGCCCAACCGACTTGGTTACAATGTTCCCAACACCCGCCACACATGAAACATGACACCTGACACCTGACACCCCCTAGGAGACCCACATGTTCACCAACCCTCAAGATGTGCATGACCGCCTCGCCCAACAGCAATACATCGCTTCCGACGAAATTGCCACCGTCGTCTACCTCGCCCAATCCCTCAGCAAGCCCATTCTGGCCGAAGGCCCCGCTGGCGTCGGCAAAACAGAGCTAGCCAAAGTGTGGGCCAAAGCCACCGGCCGCCCGCTCATCCGTCTGCAATGCTACGAAGGGCTAGACGAAAGCAAAGCCCTATACGAATGGGAATACGCTAAGCAAATGCTCTACACCCAGCTCCTGCGCGACACCTTGCGCGATGTGCTGGCTGGGGCAACCAGCCTGCGTGACGCCGCCAGCCGTCTCGGCCAAGAGGACAACGTCTTCTTCTCCGAAGATTTTCTTTTACCACGGCCGTTGCTCACCGCCATCATGTCCGACGAACCCGTCATGCTCCTCATCGACGAAATAGACCGCGCCGATGTCGAATTTGAAGCGTTCCTGCTTGAAGTACTCAGCGACTTCCAAGTCACCATCCCCGAACTCGGCACCATCGTCGCCAAACACCAGCCCATGGTCTTGCTGACCAGCAACAACACCCGCGAACTCAGCGAAGCCCTCAAGCGGCGTTGCCTCTTCCTCTATGTGGATTACCCTGCCTTTGAATCCGAACTCAACATCGTGCGCCTCAAAGTGCCCGACCTGCGCCCCGAGCTTGCCAAACAAGCCGTGCAAGTTGTGCAAGAGCTACGCAACATGAACCTGCGCAAAATGCCCAGCATCAGCGAAACCCTCGACTGGGCCCGCGCTCTTGTCACCCTCAACGCCACCGACATAGACAAAGACACCCTCGAAAATACCCTCACTGTCCTGCTCAAATACGAAACCGACGTCCAACAAGCCCGCCGCCGTATGGGGGGAGGGAAGTGATGAGTGCTGAGCGATGAGCGATGAGTGGGCTTCGCCCGAGTAATCAGTATTCAGTGCTGAACGCTCGAGCCGCTAGGCTCACTCACTCAGCACTCGTTACTCATCGCTCAGCACTTCTCCACAGGAGGAAAAAAATGGATCAACGCATCATTGAATTCATACGTGGGCTACGTGCCGCTGGGGTGCGTGTCTCCGTGTCCGAAAGCCAAGACGCCCTCCGCGCCACCGGCCACATGGGCGTCGCTGACAAAGATTTATTCCGCGAACTGCTCCGCGCCACCCTGATTAAGCGGCGGGAAGATTACATCCCCTTCAACGAACTCTTTCCCCTCTATTTCAGCAGTGGGGACGCCCCCCTGCAAAACGCCGCCGAAGAGCTTTCCGCTGACGAAAACGAGATGCTCAAAGCGGCTCTGCAAGCGATGACGGGGCAGTTAGACAACCTGCTCGACTGGCTGACCAGTGGTGAAGGCCCTACCAAAGAAGAGCTAGAGCGCATGGCCGAACGCGCCGGAATGCGCTGGGCACAATCCCCCGGTGATGCCTACTGGATCACCCGCGACATGCTCCGCCAGATGGGCTTTGAAAAGCTTGAGCAAAAAATGCAGGAACTAATCGAAAAGTTGCGCGAGATGGGCATGAGCGAGGAAGCCATCGCCAAACTGCTAGGCGTGGTCGAAGCCAATCGGGACACGCTCGCCCAAAACGTCTCCCAACGCATCGGCTTGCAAATCGCGCAAGAGCGTGCCGAACGCCCCGACGCACTCTACGGCTCCGACCTGATGAACAAGCCGTTCGATAGCCTGACTGAGGGCGAAAAAGGGGAGCTACGCACCGAGCTGGGTCGCCTAATTAACCAATTGCGCACCCGCGCCGCCTTGCGCCGCCGCCGAGGCACACAGGGCAAGTTTGACGCCAAAAGCACGATTCGCGCTAGCCAACGATACGGTGGCGTGCCCTTTGAAATTCGTTACAAAAAGCAAAAGCTCAAACCGAATTTGGTGCTTATTTTTGACGTGTCTGGCTCGCTCCAAGATACGGTGGATTTTGTCCTGCGGATGCTGTACGAACTGCAAGACCAAGTGTCGAAGGTGCGCAGTTTTGCCTTTTATCAGGACTTGAACGAAGTAACCGATATTTTTGCGCGGCTAGACCCGCAAGCGGATGATATTTATTGGCCGGTGCGCCAAGCAGTCAACGGAGGCCCCTACCAGACTGATTTGGGCAATGGGCTACGCATTTTTCATGAGAAATATTTGGATGCGGTCAATAATCGGGCGACGGTGATTGTAATGGGGGATGGGTGTAACAGTTGGAATCCGCCCCACCCTGAACTCCTGCAAGAGCTAGGGCGACGCGCTAAACGGCTGATTTGGCTCAATACGGAAAATCCGTACCAGCGGCAGGGTGACAGCGACATGCACCTGTATGAGCCGCTTTGTGATGCGGTGTATCCCGTGCGAAATTTAGCGCAACTTTCGGCGGCGGTTGATAAGTTGCTGGTGGATTGAGGCACGAGGATGGGCTTGCGGATTTCGGGGGAAGGTGTAACGGTATCATGTTTGACGTGTCATGTGTCAGGTGCTTTTTTGTCCGAACGTGGCTGGTTTAGCCAAGGCAGTCACTCATTGACCCTGTGAATACCAAAAGAGGGACGATTGTTCAATACAAGGAAACCTCGCTTATTAAGAACCTGCCCGTGCGGCGGGTTCTTTTTTTGGGGCATGGTTCAAGTTACCTTTACAGTTCATTGATGAACTAACGGCCACACGCCTCGCCGCCTGCGGCGGCTCGGCCATTCTAAAGGGGGTTTTTTTCGTTTGGGCGAACGCC
>JBGTIZ010000375.1:0-10431 GCA_041745395.1 Promineifilaceae bacterium (SeqCode)
AACAAAACCCCCCTCTTGATAGCGAGGCGTGGCCGCAGGCCACGCCGAAGCATCTTGCTACTCATGAATACTTTAGTTTTTTCGTTAGCCTAAGTTAGCCACTGCACGGCCGTGAACGGCCATGCTAACCATTTGGAAAAGCACCCTAAAGGGCGCTCTGGACACTCAACCGCAGGGCGTTTTAGCGTCCTTTGCCTGACTAACCTGGGGGTTTACCCCTAGGCAATGGCTTGCCCATGAAGCCCGTATGGGTTTGTCCATTGCTTTAAGATAGAGCCGTGCTTGAGTCTGCTATAATTGGCTCTTAATGCCAGCGGGGCAATACGTGGCACATGACACGTGATACATGACACTCAAAAAATCCCCTCGAAATCTGGCAGAGCGATTACTTTTAAGCGAGGTGTGGTAATGATGTCTGTACAAAAACAATTATGGCTTGCTGTTCTGCTTGTGGGGGTTGGGATTCTCACGGCCGTGTTTAATGCCCCCTTTCTTTTTGCCCAACCAACCAGCAACATCGAGACCATCACCCTGAGCGGCACGCTGGCCGAAGCCGTGGGCTGTGCGGACGCCGAAGATGCCATCTGTGAGGCGAGCCAACTGTTGTTTGACGAAACGCACCAACTGTGGCTGGCGCGGTTCGACTTGCCAGCGGGGACGTATGAATACACGGCCGTGGTCAACAGCGACCCCAGCCAACGGCTCAACGAAACCCCCATCAGCTTCACGCTCGAAAACCAGCAGGCCGTTACCATTTGGTACGTGCCCGACACGGGCTGGCTAGCCGATAACGTCAACAAAATCCTGGTCAACGTGCCGGGCAGTTTCCAAGGCGCGTTTGGCTGTCCCAATACCTCCCTCAGCACCGCCGATAACGACTGGGCGCCCGACTGCCTGCGGACTATCTTACAAGACCCCGACGACGACAACATTTATGAATTTCGCACCAACGCCATTCCCGCCGGAAGCTATGAGGTCAAAGTCGCCCTCAACCAAAGCTGGGCGGTCAACTATGGCGAAGGGGGCGCACAGGGCGGGGCAAACATCCCCCTGATTGTGCCCCAAGACAACGCCGAAATTCTCTTTTCATGGGACGCGGAGACCCAAATTATGACCATTTTTGTTGAAGGTACGCCTCGCGGAAATCTGGGGCAAGCCACTGCCTATTGGCCCACGGCCGACACCATTTTGACCCCGCTCACGCCCGACGATGGCCGTCTGTTTGAGCTAATTTTTAGCCCTGATGCGTCTCTGGAACTGACTGACGTTGGCATTGAGGGGGGTACGCGCTACCCGCTGACCGTTAACCCCAGCGGTGTGTCCGACGACGTGGTCGCCAAATTTCCCCATTTAGCCAACCTGACCGCGCTTACCCTGCCAGCCGATGCGCTCGAGCGTGTGCCCGAATTGTTGCGCGGCCAAATCGCCTTTGCGGCTACGGAAGCGGACGGCTCGCCGCTAGAGGCGACGGGTCTGCAAATTCCGGGCGTGCTGGATGAGTTATACAGGTATGATGGCTCTCTTGGGCTGGTTTATGACGAGGCGGGTGTGCCCACGGTGCGCCTGTGGGCACCGACGGCGCAAACTGTACGGTTGCGGATTTATGATGAGGCCACGGCCGTGGCCGCGCAACCTACTCAAACCCTCGACATGAGCCGCGACGACGAGACAGGCGTGTGGAGCATCACGGGCGACCCAGCGTGGACAGGTCAATATTACCTCTACGAACTGACCGTTTACGCGCCCCGCGCCGGCGGCATTGTGGTCAACTTGGTAACTGACCCGTATGCGCTCGACCTCTCTATGAACAGCGAAAAAACCCGCTTCGTTAACTTGGCCGACCCCGCCACCATGCCCGAGGGCTGGCTGGAACTCGCCAAGCCCCCGCTGGAACGCCCCGAAGACATCGTGCTGTACGAGCTACACATCCGCGACTTTAGCGCGTATGACGAAGCTGTGCCCGAGGAGCTACGCGGCAAATACCTCGCCTTCACCCTGCCTGAAGCGAGCGGCACGGCGCATCTGCAAAAATTAGCCGAGGCGGGCGTGACCCATATTCACCTCCTGCCCGCCTTTGACATCGCCACGGTCAACGAAAACTCCGACGAGCGACGTGAGCCAAGCGTCGCTTTTCTCAGTCGCGGTGGCCCGGCTGATACGATGCAACAGGGTGCGGTCGAAGCGTTACGCGCCGAAGATGCGTTCAACTGGGGCTATGACCCGTTCCATTACGCCGCGCCCGAGGGGAGCTACGCTACGGACGCCAATGATGGCGCCCGCGTTATCGAGTTCCGCCAGATGGTGCAAGCCTTGAACCAAAATGACCTGCGCGTGGTGATGGACGTTGTTTATAACCATACGAATTCTAGCGGTCAGAGCGACAAATCGGTCTTGGACAAGATTGTGCCCGGTTATTATCATCGGCTGAACAGTCGCGGCAATGTAGAGATGAGTAGCTGTTGCCCCAACACGGCCACCGAGCATGACATGATGCGTAAACTTATGGTGGATACGCTTCTGCTGTGGGCAACCCATTACAAAGTTGATGGCTTTCGTTTTGACCTGATGGGGCATCATATGCGGGAGGATATGGTCGCTGTCCGAGAAGCGTTGGATGGGCTAACGCTGGAGGAGCATGGTGTCCACGGCCGTGGGATTTACGTTTACGGCGAAGGCTGGGACTTTGGCGAAGTGATGAATAACACCCGAGGCATCAACGCTAGCCAGCTCAACATTGCGGGCACGGGCATCGGCGTTTTTAACGACCGCCTGCGAGACGCGGTGCGCGGCGGCACGCCGTTCTCGGGTGAACAAGAGCAAGGATTTGCTACGGGGCTATTTGTAGACCCCAACGAAGCAGAAACGCGCTCGCCTGAGGAGCAGAGGGCACAAGCGTTGCTTTACGCGGACTGGATTCGCTCGGGGCTGGCGGGGGCATTGGCTGATTATGAATTTGAGAATGCGCAGGGCGAGGTGGTTCCCGCTCGAGAAATTCCGTATGGGGGTGGGGGGAGTGCGGCTGGTTACACGGCCGTGCCTCGTGAAAACATCATCTACGTCTCCGCGCACGACAACGAAACCTTGTTCGATGCTCTGCAATACAAGCTCCCCGTAGCGACCAGTCTTGATGACCGCGTGCGGGTGCAAACGGTGGCGCACAGCGTGGTCATGTTTAGTCAGGGCGTGCCCTTCTTCCATGCGGGAAGCGACATCCTGCGCTCAAAATCTATGGATCGCAACAGCTATGATTCAGGCGACTGGTTCAATCGGCTTGATTTCACTTATCAGACCAACAACTGGGGCGTCGGTTTACCGCCGGCGGGGGACAACGAGAGCAAGTGGCCGTTGATGCGTCCCTTGCTAGCCAATCCAGACCTCCAGCCCGAGTCGGCGCACATTGAAAAAACGACGCAGTTGTTTCAAGAGTTGTTACAGATTCGGCATAGTTCGCCGCTGTTCCGGCTGGACACGGCCGAGCAGGTGCAGGCCAAGCTCCGTTTTCACAATACGGGGCCGGACCAACTCCCTGGGCTGATTGTGATGAGTTTGGATGATACGCAGGGCACGGCCGTGGGTGGCCCATTTAGTCGCCTCGTGGTCGTTTTCAACGCTACGCCCGAGGAGCAGAGCGTGGCTTTGCAGGAAAACTTGGGGTCGTTTGAACTGCATCCGCTGTTAGCGGGGTCGGTGGATGAGGTGGTGCAAGGGGCGGCGTATAATGAGGCGGTGGGTTTGTTCACGGTTCCGGCGCGTACCACGGCCGTGTTTGTGCAGGCTGGTGACGTGGGGGAGTTGGCTGTGGATGAGGACACGACCGTGGTTGTACCCCCCGCCTCTTCTAGTAACGAGACCAGCAACGACACTGCCGCTATTCCCACCGCAAGCCGTGCCATCCTGCTGGGACTGCTTATCGCCGCTCTGGCGGGATTTGCCCTTTTCTTCGCCCGCCGCAAACGTTAATAACGGTCAAGAATAGCTTCACTTTTTGCTGACTTCCGGAAAAAAGGGACGAAGTACGAATTATCAATGACGAAAGGGGCGGAAGTTTTCTAGAAAATCTCCGCGTTCTCCGCAGTTTATTTGACCCTTTTTACAGGGCACGCAGTTACTAGGATTCAAGGAAAACCAAAATGTCTCTTAGCTTAAGTAGTACCGTCAAATTGAACAATGGCGTGGAAATGCCCTTGCTGGGCTTGGGCGTGTGGCAAATGAAGGAGGGGGATGAGGTGACCACGGCCGTGTCCACCGCCCTCGAACACGGCTACCGCCACATAGACACGGCCGCGCTGTATGGCAACGAGAAAGGGGTTGGCACGGCCGTGCGGGACAGCGGCCTCCCCCGCGAAGAACTCTTCATCACCACCAAACTATGGAACACAGACCAGCGCAGTGGCCGCATTATCGACGCCTTTCAAACCAGCCTCGACCAGCTCGGGCTAGATTATGTAGACCTGTACCTTATTCATTGGGCCGTGCCCAACTATTACGTCCACGCTTGGCACGTGTTAGCCAACGAGATTTACGCCAGCGGCCGTGCTCGCGCCGTGGGCGTCAGCAACTTCCAAGAGCATCATCTGCAAGAGATTTTGGCCGATAGCGGCACAGGCCTCATCCCGGCCGTGAACCAAGTGGAGCTACATCCCCGCCTGCGTCAAAAAAGCCTGCATGATTTTTGTCGCCAGCACGGCATTGCCCTCGAGGCGTGGAGTCCGCTAATGCGTGGCCGCATTCTTGAGCATCCCACCCTACAAGAGATAGCCGCATCGCATGGCAAAACCATGGCACAAGTCACTCTGCGTTGGGAGCTACAGCACGGCCTCATCACCATTCCCAAATCCGTCACCCCCAGCCGCATTCGCGCCAATGCGGATCTGTATGACTTTGCTCTGACAGAAACAGAAACGGCCGCGATTGACGCGCTCGACCAGCATGAGCGTATCGGGCCAGACCCAGACAACGTTACTTTTTGAGAAAGCCCAGACCCTAAAGGTTTCCAAAAAACCTTTAGGGTCTGGTTTATCAAAAAACCCTGCTACGCTTGCCAAAATGAGCGCGTAGTAGGGTTATCAAGATGTTTGCACGGGTTGGGGCGTTTGGGCGTTCGCCCAAACGAAAAAAACACCTTCTTGACGGCGAGGCGTGGCCGCTTGTAGATTAAAAAACGAATCGAGTAATAAGCAGAGTGAGAAGTAAGACGTGAAAAGCAAGAAGTGGGCGACTGGTTGCCCAGCCACTTTTTACTTCTTACCTTTCACTTTTCACTCGTTTGCCTGATTTATTTCTTAACTTGCAACAGGCCACGCCGAAGCTGTTTGTCGCTTCTGAAAAGCGACACAATTACATCTGTTTTAGCAAGCCGTGACCAATACACAGACACAAAAAATGCTTGAACTAGCGCCTTACTCATTGAATAATGTCGAGTGCCCAGTTGGTGACGTAGGGAATGAAGCCAGCGGCCCGCGCACGGCCGTGGGCATACTTTATCAACTCAGGCTGATCTGGATTCGCGTAGTCAAGAGCTAGGATGGGCAAGCCCGTCGCTTGCAGGCGCACCGCCTGTAGCGTTAGCCATGCTTGGTCTTCCACTGGCCACGGCTCACACATATCCCCCTGATGATAACTGCTGTAAGACTCAAAGAGGAACGCATCAACCAGCGGGGCTATCTCGTCTAATACGCTAAACCCGCGATTGGCGATCAAATGCAAGTCAGGAAAGGTATCGCGCATCCGCTGGAGCAGTTGAATCACCCCCGGCCGTGTTTCAGGAAAGCTTTCTTGCACATCAAGCGTGTCCAAAAACAGCCCCTTAAACCCTTGCGCCCGCAAGATTGGAATGACTTCGGCCAGCAGATATGTCTGCCACGCTTCGGAGCGGCAATCCACATAAGCGGTGCGCCACTGTTCATTGATAATCTGCTGGGGAGCGACTAAATCAGCCGTTCGTAAATGCCACACTGCGCCCTCTTTTTGTCCCCCCATTGGTTCTTCCCCAACAGAAAGATAGGCAAACGTGAGGGTTTTCCGTGCGTTTAGCCAGTCCAAGTCGGCGGGCGTATAATGGCCTGCTTGCAAGATAGCCCAATCAACACGGCCGAGCTTTTTGAGTTGGCCAGGGCCATAGTAGCAGATGTAGCTGGTAGGTGGGGGAAGCATTTTTATTGATTGATGTGATAATGACCAACCCGCTGATTAAGTTGGTTGGTTAAGTTGGATGTTTGGTTAGGTTGTTAGTCCAAACCAGCCACCCAACAAACAAATAAACATATCCAGAGATGGAAAAAGAGGATTATAACAATGAGTCTTAAATTTGGTACCGATGGCTGGCGAGCCGTTATTAGTGATGATTTTACCTTTGCTAATTTGCGTCTGGTAACGCAGGCGATAGCTGATTTTATTTTACAGGAGAATCCAGAAAATCCCACGGCCGTGATAGGGTTCGACACCCGCTTTTTATCCGACCGCTACGCAGGAGAAGCCGCCTCCACCTTGGCCGCCAACGGCATCTTCTGCTGGCTTTCCCGTGCCGACGCTCCGACCCCGGCCGTGAGCTACGCCATCAAGCACAAAGAAGCGACGGCGGGCATCATGATAACCGCTAGCCATAATCCACCCCGCTATAATGGCCTCAAGCTCAAAGCGAGCTATGGCGGCAGTGCCAGCCCCGAGCAACACCGACAGGTTGAAGCCTTTTTGGAGCGTAACCGCCTCGAGGGACGCGATCCCAAACGGATGCGCTTGGCCGATGCCTTTGAGCAAGGCTTGGTGCAAAAATTTGACCCCGCTTGGGCTTATTACGAACATCTTAGTCACCTTGTCGATTTAGACACCATTTCACGCGGGGAACTGCGCGTCATCGCCGACGGCATGTACGGTGCGGGGCGCGGCGTCATCAGCGAGGTGCTAACCCGCAGTCGCACCTATGTCGAAAATATTCGGCACGAGATGAACCCCGGTTTTGGGGGCATTCATCCTGAACCCATCGCCCGCAACCTGCGGCAACTGATTAAGCTGGTCACGGCCGGGCATTGGGATTTGGGTCTAGCTACAGATGGCGACGCAGACCGCATTGGTGCCGTTGATGCGAAGGGCAATTTTGTAGACCCGCACCGCATTTTCGCCCTTGTTCTGCGCTACCTCATCGAAAAGCGAGGTTGGACGGGCAAAGTGGTGCGTACCGTCTCGACCACGCGCATGGTGGATCGCATCGCCCACGCCCACGGGCTAGAAGTCATCGAAACGCCCGTTGGTTTTAACCATATTGCCGACCATATTTTAGCGGGGGGCGTGCTAATGGGTGGTGAAGAGTCGGGCGGCCTGAGCATTCAGGGGCACATTCCCGAAGGCGATGGCGTTTTGCTCGGCTTGCTGTTGCTCGAGGTGATGGCTGACTCGGGGCTGGCTCTGCATGAATTGGTAGATGATTTGCTGGCGATTTATGGCCCCGCGCAATATGCCCGCACCGATATTAAGCTGGAGCAACTTGTGCCTAAGAAACAGATGACCGCTTTTCTAGTAGATGAGGCTCCCGCTGAAATTGTGGGGGTAGCCATTGAGCGGATCGATACAGTGGATGGGGTGAAATATTATGTGGCGGATGGGAGTTGGCTCCTGATTCGGCCGTCGGGCACGGAGCCAGCTTTGCGCGTGTATGCGGAGGCGGCTAATGATGAGCGGGTGGCCGCTCTGCTCGGTTTTGGAGAGGAAATGGCGGCGCGGGCGCAAACGGCGTTGGCCATGCCCATGGCGTTTTAGGGGAGCTTTAAGTTTTAAGCTGTAAGCCGTAAGCTTGTGGGGTGATAGCCGAGGCTCTTGGATATAGGGTCAGCTTATAGCTTAAAGCTCATAGCTTATGGCTAAAAAAAACGCGGCCGTGGCAAATTTCTGCCACGGCCGTGTTTTTTTGCAACTGCTATCTGCAATCGTCGTCAGACGTTACTTGTTTTGCACCCGAGCGGGTATGGTTGGGCTGAACTGGCGTTGCACAACCACGGCCGTGAGCAGGGCAAGCAAGCTAATTACGAGCCACGGGAGGCTGGTCGGGTTGCTTGCGGCGGTTGTGGAGGAGAGGGTCACGGCCGTGGGTGTATTGGCCGCGATTGTCCAATCGCTAAAGGCGGTTACGCCAGAAACGATAACACAATTACCCGTATGTGTTCCACCTTGTGGTTCCCATATTGAACCATTCCAGCGGTATGCAACAAGGTTACTTGTCGTTACATTGATTCCCCGATTAAGAAATTCTTCATTTGTATAACAGAAGCTGATGTCTACGTCGTACGTGCCACCTGTTGCGGAAATATCCCATGTCACAGGCATTTCATCCTCATCAAGTGAACCGCCAGGTGGTTGAGCGGTTTTGGTAATTGTCACTGTGCCGGGGTCGCCACCGTTCACGGCCGTGATATTGACCAAAGTTGGGCCAAACGATCCAGGCAGTTCGGCTGGTATATTGCCTGTGGAGCGGCTGACCGTGTTTAAATCAGTGAACACCAATTCAAACGCGCCAATATCACACGCCAAATCATCCCGCGCCTCACCCCGCTGGTCTGTGCCCGAAGCTGGGCATCCTATCGCCGCATCAATCGCATTACTGCTTGCACCTAGCGCATGGGTTGGCGTTGCTCCCCCATTATTGGCTAAGGCCATAATGCCTGTTGGCGCGCCTGCTGAATCTAAGCCACCGCCACAGCCAGTTTCATTTGTGGAAAGGTTGTTCGTCCCCACAATGTTTCCTGTAAAGTTGCAAGTATTGCCAGAACCGCTAGGGCTGGCTTGAATGAGGCTATGTGATACCGTTATCGTTCCGCTTGCGCTCGCATTTGCAAATGTGTCACCTGAAAAGGCCGAACTATTCTGGTAAAAAGTGCTGAAATCGATTGTGACGGTGTTGTCGTTGTTAATAGCGCCACCGGCACTTGTAAACGCAGTTCTGACCGTGTTCTCTGAAAATGTGACATTTGTAATGAGAACGTTTCCTGCCGCTTCGTTATTGACAGCCCCACCATTTAATATAGCTGTGTTGCTTATCAAACTGCTAGACAAAATGGTTAAATCGCCGTTGCTGTGAATGCCTCCGCCTACTGTATCGGTGGCGTTACTTTCCACTATGGTGTTGGTTAGAGATAATGTGCCACCCGTGAAATTGCGGATAGCCCCACCACCAAACACGGCCGTGTTGTTGGCAATCGTCGTATTCGAGATAACCAAAGTCGCCGCGCCATTGTAAATGCCTCCCCCAGCGCCGTCGCCGCCGCCGCCATTGTCCGTACTTTGATTGTTTTGGATTACGCTATTCGTGATGTTAAGGGTACTGGCGTTATAAATGCCCCCGCCAAACGCGGCACGATTGTCAGTCACAATAACATTATCTAAATTAACCACATTGCCCGAAGCAATCTCAAGGCCACCGCCCCCTTGTGCACCACTAGCCCGATTACCGTGGCGAATAGTTACGCCAGAGATATTGACCGTTACTCCCGGACCACCAATTGTAAACACGCCAAAAGCGGCTGTGTTTGAAAGCGTATCCGCTTGGATAATTGTGGTGGCTGGGTCTGTGCCGACAAAGCTGATATTGGTATTGGCATCATTGACAAATAATGCCCCACTTAATGTATATGTGCCTGCTCCAATCTCAATCGTGTCATCAAGGTCAACGTTGGTTAGCGCGACAAATAGTGCCCCTTCAATGGTGGTATGGTCACAGCCAACCGCACAAACGGTGATGGTGGCCGCTTCGGCGGGGCGGGCGGCGACTGTGAAGAGAAAGGCAAAAGCAAGGGTGGACAGTAAAGCGTACAAAATGGAGCGTAGACGGTTGAATGAACGGGGCATGGTGGTCTCCTTATCCTATAGGGAATATGTGTATCAGGCGGAAGTTGGCTCTACCCTGTGTCCTGCTGGTATGGCCTTGATTGGGATGCTTAAACACCCGTCAATAGTACTCTAGTATAACAGAGTTCCCCACGGCCGTGTCCCCCACAACGTTCTGATTTGGTTAGAAAACCAGCCCGCTCTTTTGCTTGAGCGTGTCGAAGGCAAAAATAAAGAGGACGAACTGTCCCGCGTCAGTTCGCCCTCTAGTGAAGCCAGTACTTGCGCACTAACTTGCTTATGTGACGCAATCAGGAATGATGGCGCAATATCGCTAGCTTCGGATTGTTCGTTTGATTGATTCTGTTTGTTCTTAACTTTCAAAATCAATTGAACGACTTGGTGCAATAATGCCAGCACACGGCTGTGTTGTCAACCGCCACTAACGTCTCATTTACGAAAGCATTTAAGCAGGCCAGCCGTTTTCTGATACGGCCACAAGCTGACGCGGTTATCTTTACGTAATGTATGCAAATCTGTAGTGGTCACTAATCAGTAACGTACTTTTTTTGACAAAAGGCGTCTCTTCTCAACCGACTAGCTTCGTGGGGGCGGGCG
>JBGTIZ010000376.1:0-9776 GCA_041745395.1 Promineifilaceae bacterium (SeqCode)
GTACATCCTGACCAAAAAGTTCAAAAAAGCCATCCCCCTGCTCGAAGCGTTACGCGACGAACAGCCAACAAACCCGATGGTGTGGACCAATCTCGCCGCCGCCTATCTCGGCAACCCCGTTCTCGCCCAAGATGCAGACCAGCAGAAAGCGATTAACGCTTTCCAGCAAGCCCTCGCCCACGACCCCGACGCGCCCCATGTGGCCTACAACATCGGCCTTATTTATCGCCAGCGAAAAGAGTACGAAGAGGCTCTGGCGTGGTTCCAGCAAGCGGCACAAACCAACCCCCAAGACCGTGACGCCCACTATTACATCGAAGTTTTGACTAAGATTATGGCAACAGGTGACGCCGCATCTGAATGAAAAATGAGCAAACCCCTCGTTATCTAAAAAACCCCCCTTGGTGGGGGTTTTTTGTACCCTAATTCCCCTTTTCATTCGCGCTCGTTTCTTATATAGTTTAGGATGCTTTATCTGATTTATACTATTTATCCAATGAATGCCATCCGTGAGAAGTTGAACTTTTTCTTTACCAGCGTTCAAGACAACAAAAAAGTTCAACTTCTTGGCTAGCAAAGCACCTTTCACGCACTGCCCCACCCTATGCTCACAGACCGCCTCGATTCCAACTTTTTGCGCTACTTGGTCGCCCACAATGGCACGACGGATGACCATAAACTTCCCCCGTTGAATGCCATTAGCGATGAGCTGGGCATTAGCGTGGGCAAGTTGCGCGAGCAGTTAGAAGTGGCGCGGCAGATGGGCTTGGTCTCTGTCAGGCCACGGGTGGGAATTCAGCGGGAGACGTTTGATTTTCAGCAGGTGATAGAGCAGGGCACGCTGTTTGGCTTGGCGACGGGGGAGGTGTCGTTTGCCCAGTTGAATCAGTTGCGTCAAGCAGTAGAGATAGGATGTTGGCCCACGGCCGTGGTTCTACTCACCCCCGCTGACAAACGAGCTTTGCGTGACATCGTTGCCGCCGCTTGGCAAAAACTGCGCGGCGAACCGATACACGTCCCCAACACCGAACACCGCCAGCTTCACCTCACCATTTTTAGCCGCCTTGATAACCCCTTCGTACAAGGCATTCTGTCCACTTACTGGGAAGCGTATCGTGCCAGTGAGTTAACCCGCTACACTCGCTACCAATATTGGGTAGAGGTGTGGACATACCACGAACAAATTGTGGATGCTATCTGGGATGACAATCCAGACCAAGGTTTGCAACTGCTCACCGAGCATTTTTCGCTTATTCGCACCCCGCCACCGCTGGTGTGAGAAGCGATGAGAAGTAAGAAGTAAGAAGTAAAAAGTAAAAAGTGAGAAGTGCCGCGATTTTCTAATCGCACCTGTCATAACCGCGCTTGCCAACAAGTCAGTCCGCTGAAAAGCTTATAAAAATTCTAGGAGAAAACTTTATCATGACTATCGCTGAAGCCGTACCGGCTACCCAACCTCACATCAGCGAGGAACGACCACCAGTTGTCAACGATTTCGCTATCGTTGTGGCGACCGCCAACGGAACCGGGAGTCAGACCTCCAACATGGCTATTATGCGGGCCATCTATAAAATGGGCGTGCCCGTCAACGGCAAGAACATTTTCCCTTCCAATATTCAAGGGCTACCGACTTGGTATCACATTCGCGTTTCCAAAGATGGGTACATCGCCCGCCGCGAAACCTCGGAAATACTGGTCGCGTTTAATCCCGCTACCTTCCTTCAAGACATTCAAGAGCTACCCTCGGGCGGCATTTGCATCTACAACGAAAATATGGTGCGCGACGTGCCTCAGCGGGATGACGTTGTTTTTTATCCCGTGCCCGTGCGCCAATTTTTGCGTGAGCTTGATGTCAAAGGGCAGTTCAAAGACCGCTTCACCAACATGTTTTATGTGGGCGTGGTGGCGCAACTGCTGGGCATAGAGCTAGAGGCTATTGACCTTGCCTTGGAGATTCATTTTGCCCGCCGCCGCAAGCTGGTAGACATGAACATGGACGTTATCAAGCTGACCTATAATTGGGCGGCCGAGAACCTGGTCAAACAAGACCCGTTCCGCGTTGAGCCGATGAACGCCACCGAGGGGCAAATTCTGATTACGGGCAACGAAGCGGCCGCGCTCGGCTCTGTTTTTGGCGGGGTGACCGTGGCGACATGGTATCCTATTACCCCCTCCACCAGTCTGATTGATGCTTTGAACGAATACTTGCCTAAGCTTCGTAAAGACCCCGAAACGGGTGAAGCAACCTACGCCATTATCCAAGCGGAAGACGAATTGGCCGCCATTGGCATGGTGCTGGGCGCGGGCTGGGCGGGGGCACGCTCGATGACGGCTACTTCTGGCCCGGGCATGTCGCTCATGACCGAGTTTATTGGCTTGGGCTATTTTGCCGAGATTCCGGGCGTTATTTGGAATGTCCAGCGCGTCGGGCCTAGCACAGGTTTACCGACCCGCACAGGGCAGGGGGACATCATCGCCGCCTATTATTGCGGGCATGGTGATACCAAAAATGTGGTACTGATCCCCTCCAGCGTGACCGAATGTTTTGAATTTGGCACGACCTCATTTAATTTGGCAGAACGGCTCCAGACCCCTATTTTTGTGTTAAGCGACCTTGATTTGGGCATGAACAACTGGATGAGTGACCCCTTTACTTATCCAACCGAGCCAATTGACCGGGGCAAGGTTTTGTCTGCGGACGATGTGCGCGAAAAAGGATTTGCTCGCTATGAAGATTTAGATGGGGATGGGATTGGGTATCGCACCCTGCCGGGTAACGATGCGCCCCATGCTGGTTATTTCACGCGAGGCACGGGGCACAATGCCAAGGCCGTGTACAGCGAGCGGTCAGATGATTGGCTGGAGAATATGGCGCGACTGGTGCGCAAATTTGATACGGCGCGTGAACTTGTGCCGCCGCCCGTGGTGGATACGCAAGCAGGTGCCAAATTTGGCATTTTAGCGTATGGCACGACTCGTTACGCGATTGATGAAGCGCGGGACAGATTAAGCCAGCAGGGTATTGCTACTGATTTTATGCGCGTGCGGGCGTTGCCGATTAACGGGGATGTGCGCCAGTTTGTGGAAGCGCATGATTATGTGTACGTGATTGAAATGAATCGTGACGGCCAGTTGAATATGATTTTGAGTGCCGAATTGCCTGATTTGGCAACAAAGCTGGTTTCTGTCGCTTACTTAGACGGGATGCCGTTAACGGCGCGGTGGGTCACAGAAACCCTGTTGGCGCATGAGGAGAAAAGAGCATGAGTGCAAGAAGAAGTATGAATGTTAATGAATTGGGTTTGCCCAAAGCGGATTATAATGGCGGGCCGACAACGCTCTGCCAAGGGTGTGGTCACAACTCTATCTCTAGCCAGATTATCAGCGCGGTGTGGGAGATGAATTTGCCCCAGCACCGGGTGATCAAACTGAGTGGGATTGGCTGTTCGAGCAAGTCGCCCGCTTATTTTTTGGGTGGCTCGCATGGGTTTAACGCGCTCCACGGCCGTATGCCTTCGGTCGGTACGGGTGCGTTGGTCGCTAATCACACACTCACGGCCGTGGGCGTGAGTGGTGACGGCGATACGGGCAGTATCGGCATGGGCCAATACAAACACCTGATGCGCCGCAATCTGGACTTGGTCTACATTGTGGAAAACAACGGCGTGTATGGCCTGACCAAAGGGCAGTTTTCGGCCACGGCCGATGAAGGGCAATACCTGAAATATGCGGGCTTGAACGAATTGCCGCCGATTGACCTGTGCATGGAGGCGATTATCGCTGGGGCGGGCTTTGTGGCGCGTTCTTTCTCAGGGGATGCGAAGCAGGTGCGGGAGTTGCTCAAGGCGGCGTTGAGTTATAAGGGCACGGCCGTGTTAGACATCATCAGCCCGTGCGTGACCTTTAACAATCACAACGATTCAACCAAAGGGTATGAGTACGGGAAAAACAATGAAATGCCCCTGCACGACCTGACCTACGTGCCCAAATATGACGAAATCGCCATTGAAGATTACGATGCTGGCGAGACGGTCAGCGTTGAGCTACACGACGGCTCCCACATTCGCCTCGCTAAACTCGAGGAAGATTATGACCCCACCGACCGCATGGGGGCGTTGCACCGTTTGCAGTGGGCGCAGGAAAAGCAGGAATTTATCACGGGTCTGATTTACTATGACAATCAGCGCAAATCGCTCAGCGATATGTTACAGCTTGGCGATGAAGCCCTAGCGACCCTGCCCAATGACAAGATTCGCCCGTCGCAAGAAGCGTTAGACAGCGTGATGGCGACTTTACTTTAGCATCTTAGTCTTATCTCGTATCGTAGGGCAAAGGCATGCCTTTGCCCTACGATACTATCTATCCAATCCAACCAACCCATCCAACCCAACCCATGACCCATTCCTTTGTAAATGAATTAGAAGAACGTTTCACTCGTTATGTCAAAATTGACACGACTAGCGACGAAGATTCGCCAAGTGCGCCGAGTACAGCACGACAATTTGACCTGTTGCGCCTGCTGGCGGACGAACTGTGCGAGATGCAGGCCGAAGATGTCCTCTTGACCGAGACGGGTCTGCTCTACGCCACCATTCCCGCCACGCTACCTGATGAAGCCATCCCCACGGTTGCTTATTTTGCCCATGTGGACACCTCGCCCGCGTTTAGTGGCGAAGGGGTGCGTCCGCTGGTGCATCGGAACTATGACGGCGGCAAAATTGTTTTGCCCGATGATATGGGGCAAGTGATTGACCCAGCGGCGTTCCCCTATTTAGCCGAAAAAACGGGGGAGGACATCGTGACGGCCAGCGGACTGACTCTGCTGGGCGCGGATGATAAGGCGGGGGTAGCGATTTGCATGACGCTGGCTTCTCATCTGTTGGCGCGTGGTGAGGAGATTCGCCACGGCCGTGTGCGGCTCTGCTTTACTCCCGATGAAGAGATTGGCCGAGGCGTGGTCAACATTGACCTTGACCTGCTGGGGGCTGACGTAGCCTATACGCTCGATGGCGGTCGCTTGGGCGAAATTGAGTCTGAAACCTTTTCCGCCGATAAATTTGTGGTCAAAATCAAAGGCATATCGGCCCATCCTGGCTACGCCAAAGATGTGCTGGTCAACGCCCTGCATCTGGCGGCCAAAGTGGTGGAGGCCCTGCCCCAAGCTGACCGCGCCCCCGAAACAACCCACGGCCGTGAGCCATTCATCCACATCTACGAACTCAACGGCGGCGCGGCCGAAGCAGAACTGCGCTTTATTTCACGCGGCTTTGAGCTAGATGATTTGCAAGAAAACGAAACCATCATTCGTCAAATTTGCGACGAACTGCAAGCCAGCGAACCTCGCGCTGAAATCAGCCTTGAGGTCAGCAACCAATACCGCAACATGCGCTACTGGCTCGAGGAAGATATGACCCCCGTGCATCTGGCCGCCGAAGCCATTCGCTCCTGCGGGATCGAACCCATCGAACACCCCATTCGCGGCGGCACCGACGGCTCCCGCCTGACCGAGATGGGCTTGCCCACCCCCAACCTGTTCGCAGGGATGCAAAACTTTCACGGCCCCTTAGAGTGGGTCAGCCTGCAAGATATGGAGAAGGCGGTGCAGGTGTGCGTGGCGTTGACGGAACTGTGGGGAGGGCGTGAGTAGGAGAGGAAGAGAGGAAGGGAGCACAGAGAAAGACCCCTTGCACCCTGCACCTTGAACCCCATACCCTGCACCTTGCATATTATGAACAAAGAACAGCGTCATTTACCTACTTTAACGGTTATCGGCGGCGGCTTGGCGGGCACGGAAGCGGCTTGGCAGGCGGCTGAACTGGGCGTACCCGTCCGGCTGTATGAGATGCGCCCCCAGCGCAACACGCCTGCCCACGTCACGGATAGGCTGGCGGAACTGGTGTGCAGTAATTCGCTGGGGTCGGTCATTCAGCATAAAGCGCCGGGCTTGCTCAAGGCAGAGATGCGTGGGCTGGGGTCTCTGATTTTGGAATGTGCCACGACCACGGCCGTGCCTGCAGGTTCATCGTTGGCCGTAGACCGAGAAGGGTTTGCGGAATTGGTCACGAGTAAAATCGAGGCGCATCCGCTTATCGAGGTGGTGCGGGAAGAATGCACGGCCGTGCCCGACACCCCCACCATTATCGCCACTGGCCCCCTCACCTCCCCCGCCCTTGCCCAAAGCATTGGCGACCTGACAGGGCAACAATACCTCTATTTTTACGATGCGCTTTCGCCTATCGTCAACCATGACTCGATAGACCACACCATCGCCTTCCGCAAATCCCGCTACGACGAGGGTGAGCAAGACGACGGCGACTACATCAACTGCCCTATGACGGAGGACGAGTATCAACGCTTTTACGAAGCGCTGATAGCGGCCGAAACGACGGCTCTGCGGGATTTTGAGCAAGAAGACGCTCAATTTTTTGCGGGATGTATGCCCGTCGAAGTGATTGCCCAACGCGGCCGTGATTCCTTACGCTTTGGCCCGATGCGTCCTGTGGGCCTGATTGACCCGCGCACCGGCAAACGCCCCTACGCCGTGGTGCAATTGCGCCAAGACAATGTGGCGGGCACGCTCTATAATTTGGTCGGTTTCCAGACCAATATGCGCTGGGGACAACAGGCCGAAGTGTTGCGCCTCATTCCGGGCTTGGCTGAAGCGGAATTTGTGCGGCTGGGACAGATGCACCGCAATACCTATATCAATGCGCCCGAGTTGCTCCAGCCGACAATGCAGTATCGCGGCCGTGCGGATTTGTTTTTTGCGGGACAAATCACGGGCGTGGAAGGGTACAGTGGTAACGCGGCCACGGGCATGCTGGCCGGCATCAACGCCGCCCGCCTGCTCACGGGTGAGCATCCCGTTATTTTGCCGCCCCAAACGATGCTGGGCGCACTCGCCCACTACGTCACCCACGCCGAAGCGAAAACGTTCCAGCCGATGAAGGCCAACTTTGGCCTTTTCACCCCGCCCGAACAAAAGCTGGGTAAAAAAGAGCGTTATGAATATTATGCGCAACGCTCCCTGACCCAACTGCGTCGCTTCGCCCGCGACCGCCGTTTACGTTATGACCGACAAGCGGCGGAATCAATGAGTAATGAACAATGAGTAATGAGTAAAGGGGCGGGTGTGGTGGGTTGGCTCCCTGCTTATGGCTTACGGCTCATAGCTTACAGCTAAAAACACTCTTCACCTGTTTTTGATGGTTTGAAGGCGGGGTTTTTCATAGAATCAAGTGGCTTGTGATTTATGTCTGGGTGCTTGGTTCAACACAAAAAGACCACATCAACCGCAGAGTGCGGCGTTTTTTCAAGAGCGCACAAATTGGACAGGAGGCTTACCCTCCGCAAGCAACCTTTTTACTCATTGCTCCTTACTCATTACTCATTGAAAATGTTTAATCTGTTGACTCGTTTTATTGCCGAGGAAGAACCGAAGTTGCGCGACCCTATCCGCTCCTGGCTCAACAAGAATGCGACGATGCTGGCGCACCAAACGCTGGCGGAGCTACCTGATGTGCATATTGATGTGCGTGAGGTGGAGGATTTTATCCTGTCTGTCGCGCAATGTGTGCATCAGCCGTCGGCGAGTCAGCAATACACGATTCAGCTGTGGCTGGTGCGGGTGGTGGGTGATGACACGGCCGTGGCTCAAAACTGGCTCCTCGTTTTTCCCGCCCTCAAAATCAACATGCTCGCTAACCTCTCCGACGACTGGAGCGCGGCCGAAGCAGTCGCCCACTGGCCCAACGTAGACCAACTCTTCGACAGTGCCCTCGTCGAAACCGCCCGCGTTGCCGACGGCTCCAAAAACCCCGTTTTGCTCAACCACATTATTAGCCTGCGCCAGCAAATGTCTAAAATCGAAGAGACCAAAACAAAATTTATTCAGGTCGCGGCGCACGAACTAAAAACCCCGCTCACTCTGCTGGAAGGGTACGCTAATATGATTCGGGACGCCGTGCCCGAAGAGCAAGCCCTTCTGCAAATGTACATTGCGGGCATAGATGGGGGCACATACCGCCTGCGCGAAATCATCGGTGACATGATTGACCTGAGCATGATTCGCTCCGGCGCGATAGACATCAGTTTCCAGTTGGTTTACCTCAACAGCATCATTACCCAAGTCGCCAATCGGCTCCAGCCCGCCTACGACCAGCGGCATGTGTCTCTACGCCTCGAGAAATTCCCCCACAACTACGCGCTCTACGGCGATCCCGAGCGATTGATGCAGTTGTTTGGCAAAATTATAGGCAATGCCCTCAAATATACACCCGATGGCGGGCAGGTGATCGTGCGAGCTATGTCTACGCCACACCAAGAGGCGGACGGGGAGCCAACCACGGCCGGGTTTAGCGGCTTTATCGAAATACAGGTCGAAGATACGGGCATTGGCATAGACCCATCTAACCTCAAGCGTATTTTTGATGCGTTTGGCTCACTCAACGAGGTGGCGACTCACTCCTCGGGTAAAACCAAGTTCAGAGGTGGGGGGCCGGGGCTGGGTTTGCCCATTGCCCGGGGGATTGTGGAGGCGCACGGCGGGCGCATCTGGGCAGAGAGCGAAGGGTTCGACGAACGGCGGCGGCCCGGGAGTATTTTTCATGTGGAGTTGCCTTGCTGGATGGATGTGCCCACAGTGGAGCAGTTGGCCTTGCGGCAGGGGAGTTAAATCGCCTACGCCGCTTTTCTCCCTCTATTTCTCAATTATGTGGTGGATGCCAATCCATCTCTATCCAAAACTGACGCGAAACAACCAGTTGCTGGCGATTTAAGCGCAAGGTAGCCACCGTTGTTCTGCCGCACACAGTCTGTCCCGCGATATAAAGCCCTCCCTCTGCCCATTGAAAATGTTCCGCCCAAACTTGGCGGTTGGGATGAAACAGACGCACGATTTGCTCCGTCAGCGGGTCAATACCATCTACCCGTGCCCCTTTGATGAGATTACAATCCCAGCAGGCCAAGCATAAGTTCTCTAGCACCGTTTTACCACCTATCGAGCGCGGATGAATGTGATCCACATTGAGCAATGTGCCCACAAGACGCTCTTGTAGATGGCAATAGGCACAGCGGTATTGAGATTGTTGGGCAATTTGTGTCCGAAGCTTGGCCGAAATGTAGTCGCTCACCGTTGGTTTTGTGGTTGGTCAACATGAAGCCCTTGTCGCTTGAGCAACACGGCCGCCTTGGCTCGTACCAACATAATCTGATTGAAAAACTCAGATAGCTGTTGCGCCTCTTGCGCCTCAGCCGGCAACAACCCCTCCAACCCCTGCTTATCTAACAACGCCTGCATTCGTTGCGCCTTCTCAGGTGGCGCGGTCATTTGCGCGGCGGCCAATAGCTCTTCCACGCCAAGCACATCTAATTGAGCCAAACGAGCATTCAAACCAGCGGGCAATGTTGCGGGCATCGTTTCCAGCAGAGTGGCCACGACTTCATCCGCAATTGTGCGCTGGTTGCGGTGGGATTTTTGGGCGACTTGTTGAAAGATATGGTCTGGTAAAGAGATAGTGATGGTGGGCATAGTGTGCTTTCTCTGTGATAATTTTCTCGGGCAAAGCAGGTGGATACTGCCCTATTGTAACGCATATTCATGTCACATTAACTTTCAACTCGAGCCATTCCCTTGCCCAATTGCGGAGAGCATGAGCCTCAAGCGCGTTAATTTTTGCTGTTATCAATCATGCGGTGGATGCCAACCAACCAATACCCACCGCCTGCGGGCTTTTAACGATAAGCGAGCGATTTAATTGCAACGCCTGTACGGTAGC
>JBGTIZ010000377.1:0-3820 GCA_041745395.1 Promineifilaceae bacterium (SeqCode)
TTCGAATGACTTTCAGTGCGCTTAAGCGTATTGATAGTGAAAGCTATGGACTTTTAGTCCCTCAGCTTTCAGTCGGTGCGAAAGTCACCGAAGGCACTTTAGTGCCAAACCTATGCACTTGCAGTGCATAGTATTTTAGTACCCAACAAACGTTCGGCATCACCCGCACGGCCGCCCCATCATTGGTTCACTTGAGGGATGGTTCAAGCTCTAATGTCGTTGCCCCTAACTCGGTTGGAGATATTGCTCATACTGCGCCAATCCCTCCGCGAAGTTGCGTCGCCCCAATCCAAGGCGAATATGTCCATCTCCATACCCCAAACAGCTACTGGGCAATAGCAAAATCCCCTCTTCTTCTGCCAATTGCTGGCAGTAAGCCGCCGCTGAGGGCATAGCCAAACCGACCAAGGCTACGGAGCCAGCTAAGGGTGGCCGCCAAGTGAAGAGGTCAGGCCAGCGAGCAAAAAAATCTTCCGCCACGGCTAAGTTCTGGGCAATGATGCCCCGATTGCGGGCAATCAGGGCTGGTTCCGCCTCGAGCGCGGCCAAGGCTAGCCAGTCGCTGGGGGCTGGGGGACAGATGGTCGTGTAATGTTTCCAGTTGATGAGTTGGGCGCGTACCGGAGCCTCACGCACAATCAGCCACCCGTGCCGCAGACCCGGCAACCCGTGTACTTGGGATAGTCCCGACAAAATGATGGCCCGTTCATAGAGCGTGACCGCTGAGGGGAGCGTCAGGTGGCTTGCTGGCTCTAGCCCTCGATACATTTCGTCGCATAAAAGCCAGATATTGTGTTGGCGAGCCAGTTCGACAATGGCGGTAAATTCTTCGGGGGTGGGCGCAACCTGCTCCGTTTACCGTTTGGCAATTTCAATCTGCGATGCGGCATCTGGCTCCAAACTGTGCAAAATCATGATCTTTTGCCAAATTTTACTGGAGAGAGCCGTCGTCAAATCCTCCAACTCATTGACGGCCGCCACCGCCACTCCGTCGTCAAAATCCTGCACATACAAAGCGGCTACCTTGCCAATCAGCGAGAGCATTTCGCTACAATAATTAAGGTAGCGCGTTAACTCAAACGCGGTCATGTTTTCCTTGGGTGAGGACGCTGTGCGGGAGCCACGGCCGAGAATCCGCTCCGGGTCTTTGGTCAGTTGGTACATATCAATCACATGGGCCAACACCCGCAACTCGTGCAACGCCGATAAGGTGCGCTTCTGCTTGATGCGCCGCTCGGCCGTGACCAAAAAGAGCAGAGCCGCCCCAATCAGCAAAATGTTATTCGTCCCCGCCTCTAGCACTTGCAAAAACTCGCTCAGGCCAAATTGGGTGCTTTCTAACAACACCACTCGGGGAATGGCGTACATCGCGGCCGTGGTCAACACTACTACCAAGGTTCCCACCCCCAACCGCAACGGCCAAATGGGTTGGCGGATGGCCATGGTTCGTGCGCGCGTCTCCTCGGCGACGGCCAGCAGTTCGGCGCAAACTTTATTCAGATTGCGCTCTGGGAAACGCTCGGCAATGCGTTGTTGTAGAGCGGCGATGCGTTCTACCAAAATTTCAGCGTTCAGGGTGCGGTATGGCATAAGGTTGGCCTGTTTGGTGGCAAGAAAGGAGCTAATAGATGCCTGCGCGCTTGATTATTCCACGGCCGTGGGTCTTGTCAATCTTTTTGTGGAGTGGCTGGCGCGTCACCAGCGCCTCTTGGTGACCTGTTCTAACCGCCCCAGCAACCCCGTGCGCTGACATTGCAAAATCAGTTCCCGAATAAACCCCTCCTTCTCCTTGGGGAGATTATCACAATCCAGCCCCAAATCCATGGACACCAGCGTGCGCAACTCCCCTGAATCGAAGCGGTGGCTCAACATTTTATGCAAACGACGCTGTAACCTATCTACGGGCGTTTCCAAACTATCCAATAAAGCTAAGACATCCACTTTCACTTCCGCATCATAATCGTAATAACTAAGGTCATCCACCTGTAAACGACGCAGGAGGGAGGTGTAGGTTGCGCCATGTTGGGGGCCGCTGGGATAGGGAACCCATTCTGTGACCTTTAGCTGGGCGAAGCTGGCGTGGATTTCCTCTAGCTGGGTGGGGATGAGGGTGAGCAGGGTGCGCCGGGCGTCCGCGTCGCCGTCGAGCCAGATGTGGATTTGGTTTTGGTCGCGCAGGGCTTGGACGCGCGCCCGTGCCCCATTGCGGCTGAGGACGAAGCCATCCCGCCAGCGGGCTTCTTGCCAGATATGGCGATGGAGGCGCACCATCAGCCGCGCCAGCACCGAAGAGGGCAGGACGGCGTAACGGAGTTGGAAGCGGGGTGGGTCGTTAGGGGGCCAGTCGAAAACAGGGCGGTCGGGGTATGGGCAGGGGTGGAAGGCGGCGGCGGGAGTTGGTTAGTGGGGGGATAAAAAAACGGCCGTGTCCAATTAAATTGAACACGGCCTCGGGCAGGAGCCAATTAAATGTCGTCCCAAAGAGCCTATAGGGGAGCTACTACCAAGCAACTACTTGACCGCTTCGTACTGTCCCTCGTGGACAAATAAAATGCCAGGTCGTCCCTCATTTACCTTGGTGGGATCCCCAGAGCCGCCAGCGGGGATTTTCTCCCAAAACGGGCCAGCCGCATCCCCCAGCCAGGGCAGGCGATCCCAACTCTCGGAGCTAAACGTGTCCGTACTTGCGCCTTCCCGCGGAATCGCATCCACCACCAACACTACCCCCACAAAGACAAACGGCTCGCCCGGCAAATCCTGCCCATAGACCAAGTATTTAGCCCCCACATCTTCCGGCGAAGGAATGGCAATCACCCCCATAATTTCGCCCGAAGCCAGGGCCTCCTCCGGCGACAGGGTGTGTTGGTCGGCCACTACCCGGTCCAGAATAGCCTGCCTGAGCGCGGGCGTTTGTCCGATTTGGTTTTCGGCAGGCGTCTGTGGGTCAAACTGAAGACCCTCAGCTATTTGGAAAAAGTTGGTGCTATTGCGTGGCAGATTATCGACGGGGGTATCCCCATTGGCGATGCGCATGTGGGCGCGTAAGGCGTTGTAGATGAGGTTATCCAGCCCTACATTCTCCATGGAGCCGTAATAAGTTAGGTAGCCCAAGCCCCAGCGAAAAGATTGCTCGGCTCCGTCAGCGGCCGAGACATTATAACTTTCTAGGTCGCCCGCTTGAATTTGGGCAAGCCATGTTTCCATGTTATTGGCCACGGCCGTGTCTGGCTCTTCTTGGTTCGGCGCGGGCACTGTTTCCGCCTGAGTGGTTTCCACCTGAACGGTTTCTGCTTGATTTGATGGTGATGGGGATTGTGACTCTATTGCGCCACCGCAACCGACTAATATCAGGGTGACCACCAGCCACAGGATATGGGCGGGGTGTTTCCATTTTGTTTTATTCAATTTTGCCTCGTTTGTTTTCAATAGATGCGTTTGCAAGTTAAGAAACAAATCAGGCAAACAAGTGAAAGGTAAGAAGTAAGAAGTAGCTGGGCAACCATTCGCCCACTTCTAACTTTTCACGTCTTACTTCTTACTCAGCTTATTACCCGATTCATTTTTTAATCTACAATTGCACCTTAGCACGCTGTCCCAAGGGTAAGTTGTGGTACTGGGCAGGAGCTTAACTATACAGAGGCTATTGAGGCACGTCATCGGCCAACCGGGTAGAGTTTAGGTAAGCGTTCAGCTAGTCAGCTAGAGAAACTGCGTACCAAACTTGATTTTTTCAGCTCGATAATGTATTGGTCACGGCTTGCTAAAACAGATGTCACTGTGTCGCTTTCCAGTAACGATAAAATGCTTCGGCGTGGCCTTC
>JBGTIZ010000378.1:0-10666 GCA_041745395.1 Promineifilaceae bacterium (SeqCode)
TTTCGTTTAACGTCTTTTCTTCACGTAATATTTCGAGGACAACTTTTGATTTAAAATCGGACGAATATTGTTTTCTCATGGCTTCAAGTCTACCTTAAAGCCGCTCGTTTTTCTGTCCGATTTTTACTAGGCCATTATACTTCGCTGACTGCCCCCCGCCTTCCCCGGCACTTCCAAAGTGCCGGGGAAATGATTGAAATCGTTTTCGACCGCGCACTTATTGTCCAACTTTGACTTCCAGAGCTAAGCCATCCAATATGACCAGCAATTGATTCAGCACATCACGCCCTAAAATCGCCTCGTCATTGTGGCTGATAGAAACGGCATCTATGCCATTGATTTCTAAATCGCCCAACTTTAAGCGCACCCGAAACCTATCCCGAATTTCAGTCGTGCCCGTGACGCCACGCATTTTCACCGAATCAACATAGGTGGCACCCACCATATCTAAAACATGGTTCGGTATCATTGTCCCGTCCGCGCCAGAATCTACCAATGCTTTAACGTCGATAGCGGTTTTGTGTGGTGAATAACCATCAACGGCCACTGTTAAGACAGGAGCTGGCGGCCAATAATCTCGGTCGTAATCAAAAGAGTACATTAGCTGGTGCTAAAACGAGGAGAGCGCATATGCAAAACAGGATCGGCATTAGGTAAGACTTGACGTTGCAGGACGATTTCGCCCGCGTAGTTGGCTTGCATACGGGCAAAGAGAGCTTCTTTGTCTGGGTCGTGGTCTATGAGTTGCCCGTCATGAATTGCTACAAACTGGCGCAGATGTGTCTGCACCAATTCGGGATGCAACGCTTTGTATGCTTCGACATTGGCTAGCATGGCGGCGCGGTCGGGATGGGTAATGGGGGGCGTGAACATTTCTGCCAGCCGCTCTACAATGACCTCAGACACCTCTTGCCGCATCGTCCTGGCTACTTGCTGAACCTGTTGATAAACCTCATCGGGTACATCTAAAACAACTTGGGTACTCATATACACCTCACTTGTATCTTCTCAAAAATTCGTGGTGGAAACCCCCGGCACTCAGCGGGAGTTAGCTAATCGTTCTGGATAAAAAGTGCCGGGGGAAGTATGTCAACCAATCGCCCTTCCTCTCTTACTCACTTTCTCCCTTACTCTCGGCCAACTTCTCCCGCTCCTGCTGAACCAGCACGCGGCGCAAAATCTTGCCTGAGGCCGACTTGGGCACGCTGTCCACAAACTCGACCAAGCGAATCTTCTTGTGCGGCGCGACTTGCTCGGCCACCCATGTTTGCAACGCCTCGGCCGTGAGTTCGGCGCCCGGTTTGAGCACAACGAACGCTTTGGGTAGCTCGCCGGCGACTTCATCAGGGACGGGAATCACGGCCACATCTGTAACCGCCTCATGCGTCAGCAACAGCCCTTCCAACTCGGCCGGGGCGACTTGGAACCCTTTGTACTTGATAAGCTCCTTGAGCCTATCCACGATGTAAAAATCCCCCTCATCATCTATGTAGCCGATGTCCCCCGTGCGGAGCCAGCCTTCAGAGGTAATGGTCGCGGCCGTGGCGTCCGGGTTATTCAAATATCCCTTCATGCGATTTGGCCCGCGCACCCATAGCTCGCCACTTTCGTTTCTGCCCAGCGGCTCTTCCGTTGCCACGTCCACAATCATCGTTTCCACGTTGGGAATGGCGGGGCCAATCGAGCCGCGTTTGATATGTCCCGGCCGATTGGGGTTGTAATGGGTGACGGGACTCATCTCCGTCATGCCGTACCCTTGGCAGACGTTGGCGTTTAGCCGCTTGGCGACGGAATCAGCCAATTCCGCACTGAGCGGCGCGGCACCGGAGGTCATCTCTTTTAAGGAAGAGAGGTCATAGTTAGCCACCAAAGGATGCTTGGCCAAGAAAAGCACGATAGGCGGCACGAGGTTCATGCGCGTGATTTTGTGCTGTTGGATTAGCTCCAAAAATTGGGGCGGGTCAAAACGGGGAATGGTGACGATGGTCGCTCCCCGCGCCAAGCTGAGCAGCATAATGACCACCATGCCATAAATATGGTAGAAGGGTAGCACCCCCATAATGGTGTCATCTTCGCTGACCACTTCAAAATCGTCGGGCGCACCCTCACATTGGCGCACATTGGCGATGAGGTTGGTGTGGGTCAGCATCGTGCCCTTGGGTAGCCCCGTTGTGCCGCTGGAGTAGGGCAGAACGGCCACGTCCTCGGCGGGGTCAAAATCAATTTGGGGCACGTCGAGGCCATTTTGCAGGAGAGCGGCGAAGGGGGTTGCGCCCTCTGCTTCGCCAAAGACGAAGAGTTCTTCGATGTGGCCGTAGATGTCGGCCGCTTTTTGGGCGTTCTCGAGGAACATGGGGATGGTCAGCAGGAATTTCGCTTGGGAGTCCTCGAGTTGGTGGGCGACTTCGTCAGGGGTGTAGAGCGGGTTGAGCGTGGTGACGATGCCCCCCGCTAGAATGACGCCTTGGAAGGCAATGGCGTACTCGGGCAGGTTGGGGCTGTAAATGGCGAACACATCCCCTTTGCCCATGCCGCGCTGGGCGAGGCTGGTGGCGACCATCTGGATCATGCCGCACAGTTGGGTGTAGGTGTAGCTCCGTCCGGTGGGGCCGTCTATGAGGGCGGTTTTGTCGCCGTAGGGGGCCATGCGCTCGATCATGTACTGGGCGAGTGGTTTGTTGGGGATGTCTACGTCTGGGTAAGGGCTTTTGAAGATCATGGGTGTCTCCTGTGAGTGGGGTTTTCAAGGGGGTCAGGTGTCACGTGGTTTGTTTTGCCAAGATGATCGCTAATTGACCCCGTAAATTTTCAAAGAGCTTTATTAGTTTACAATGTTGAGTGGGGTTGCACCAGTGGAATTGTTTATGATAGGCGGGCGGGGAGCCAGCCGCGTAGGGCAGAGAACACGGCCGTGTTTCCTTCTTTTGCCCCCTCTGCCCCCGCTCCTATCACATCCCCCTTATACAAAACCCGCTCCACCACACGCCCCTGCGCCAGCAGTTCCGCCCGATACACACCCGGCAACAGACCACTGCCCAACGGCGGCGTAACCCACACCCCGCCCAGCTTCACGGCCACATTGGCGATGGTCGTCTCCGTTAATTCCCCTTGTTCATTCCACAGCAGGACATCATCAACCTCGGCGCGGTCGAGGCCGTGCCAAGCCGCTTCATAGACGGCGCGGCGGGTCGTTTTGTGGTAGAGGAACGGGTCTTGACTATTGACAGGATGCTGGGCAAGAGCCAGGCGGCGGACTGGGGCATTGGCGGCCGTTGGCGCCAGCAAAGGGGTGGCCGTGACCGTTAGCTGTCCATCTTGCCCCACGAGGAGGCGCACTCGCTGGGGGTGTTCGCTGGGCCAGCCCGCTGTTTCGGCGAAAAGCCGCTGGCGCACCTCGTCTATGTCTAGCTCCCAGCCGAAATAGGCGGCCGAGGCGGCTAACCGAGCTAAGTGCCGCGCCAGCAAAAAATAGCCCGTGGCTGGCTCCCAGCGCATCGTTTCTAGCAGGTCAAACGGGGGGGGGCGATGGGTCAGCACCCGCGCTTTGGTGTGACATTCGGCGTACTCATCTCCCGCTGTGGAGTCCCAGACGACGCCACTGCCGACGCCGTAAATAGCTTGCGGTACGGCCGTGGTTAAATCGAGCAAAACGGTGCGAATGGCGACGTTGAACTGGGCTTGCTGGCCGGGCGCATAAAAGCCAATCGCGCCGCAGTAGACGCCGCGCGGGGTCTGTTCAAGCTGGCGGATGAGGCGCATGGTGCGGACTTTGGGTGCGCCCGTTATCGAGGCGCACGGGAAAAGGGCGGTCAGAAGCGCGTCGAGGGTGGTGCCGGGGCGCAGGTCGGCGGTGACGGTGCTGGTCATTTGCCACAGGGTGGGGAAGCGTTCGGTTTGGAAAAGATGGGGAACGCGTACGGAGCCTTGTTGAGCCACACGGCCGAGGTCGTTGCGGATCATGTCAACAATCATGACGTTTTCGGCGCGGTTTTTGGGGGAGTGGGTCAGCCAGTCGGCTTGGGCTTGGTCGGCGGGGGTGCTGAGGCCGCGCACGGCCGTGCCTTTCATCGGACGAGTGGTTATGTGTGCGCCATCGAGCGTGAAAAAAAGCTCGGGGGAGGCGGAGCAGATGGCGTAGGGGCCGAGGTGGAGGTAGGCGGCGTAGGGGGCGTTTTGGGCGTGGTGCAGGGCGTAAAAAAGGGCGTAGGGGTCGCCCGCAAAATCGGCGGTGAGGCGAAAGGTGTGGTTGACTTGGTAGGTTGTGCCTTGGGCGATGGCTTGTTTGATGTGCTGGATGGCGTGGGTGTAGGCGGCGGCGGTTTGGCTGGCATGCCAGTCGCTGAGTTGATACGCTGTTTGGGGCGGGGGGAGGTGGTTGACCACGGCCGTGTTCTCCCCATCATACAGACCAAACCAGAGCAGAGGCAGGCCCGGACGGGGGGCATGGGTGACGAGGGCGGGGTCGAAGGCGGGGCTGGCTTCGTAGCTGAGGTAGCCGACGGCGGTCAGATTCTGGTCATCGACGGCGGTTTGGATGGCGGCCAGGGCGGGGCGCACTTGGTCGAGCTGGGTGGCTTGGATGATGTGGCGGGGGTTGGTGTAATGGTGCCAGACACGGCCGTGGTGGAGCCAAATATCGGGGAGCATGGTTTTCTAGTGCTGAGCGATGAGCGACCTGAAAAAAGGACGAAGGACGAGGGGAGAAGGAAGAAAAGGGGTGGGTCTTCTTGAGAAAATCTCCGCTATCTGTGACATGATGCGCTAAGTTTGTCATAATACATCTATGCGTCACCGCTTGACCCACTTGACACAAAGTACCTGCTACATGATATGCCTGCACACCCCAGAATGTTTAATTTCCTGCCTTCGTCTGACAATTATGAAGACCCGCACGGCCCCATTTTCACGGGGACGTATGCGGGGGAGCCGCCTGTTTATAATGGGCGGCTGAAGGTTGTCTCGTACAACATTAACTTTGGCCGGACTTATGTGCAAGCCATCGCTGAGATACAAACGTTTCATGTGCTGAATGATGTGGACATCTTGCTGTTGCAGGAGATGGATGAGGAGGGCACGGCCGTGATGGCGCGGGAATTGGGCATGAATTATGTATATTATCCAGCGTCGGTGCATAATCAACACGGCCGTAACTTTGGTAATGCAATTCTGACGCGCTGGCCGCTTGACCAGCCGCAAAAAATCATTTTGCCCCATAAAAATTGGTACAATCAGCAGATGCGCATTGCCGTGCGCGGCCGTGTGTGTTTGCCAGATGGGGTCGCCTTGCTGGTTTATACGGCACATACAGAAGTGTATGCCGTCCCGCGCCATTATCGCCGCGCCCAAGTGGCGACGATTGTGGCCGATATTCAACAGCAGGGGGCGGATGTACCCGTCATTGTGGGGGGGGATTTTAATACGGCTAGTCGGCGGGGTATTCGGCGCATGGCGGGGCAGTTTGCCACGGCCGTGTTAGAACGCGCTTCCAAAGGAGCTGGCTCGACGATTAGCAAATTTGGCCCCACGGCCATCGCCGCCGACCATTTATTTGTGCGTGGGGCGACGGTTCTGGCTCGAGGAACCGTGACCAAGGCGCAAGCAAGTGACCATTATCCCATCTGGGTGCAATTGGCACTAAAAATGAATAATGAATAATGAATAATTAGTAATGAGTAAAGAGGTCTGCCCATGCCAGAGGTGTGGAGGCCGACTGACAGAGTGACCCACAGGAGAGTATTATGCTCAACAACAAACGACTGTTAATCTTTTTTCTAGCCGCGCTGACCTTGTTGCTGGTGGCGTGTGGTGCGCCGCCCATACCAGAGAGGGCGACGGAAGGGGCTGTGATGGACACGGCCGTGGTTGAACCCCGTGAAGCCGAACCCACCCCAGAAGCTGAATTAGAGGTTGAACCTGAAGAAGAACCAACGGCAGAAGCGGATGAGGTCGTCGAAGAAGAGGCGGAAGTGACCGTGGAAGAAGCAACCACGGCGACTATTGACGAGCCACCCTCCTTTACTACCGTTAACTTCGACCCCGGTCAATGCCTCATCGAACTCACCGAGCCAGCTACGACTTACCGCGCCGCCAATTTGGACATGGTGCAAGGCACGCTCGAGGCGGGCACTTACGGCACAATCAGCTTTGTCCAACTCGAAAACGAGGCGAACGACCAATTCTTTGGCGTGCCCCTGTCCGATAGCCGCCTTGTCTATGTGCCGTTTACCCCCAACGTCCTGCCCGTTGCTGACTGCCCGGGGGTGACCACGGCTAGCCCCGAGCAATCCTCGAGCGCATCAGACCCAGAGGCCGCGCCAGTTGAACCGACGCTGGTCGGCACCGTGTGGCAATGGATGGGCACATCGAGCGCAATGGACGGCGACGATTTGGTCGTAGAGGCTTCCGAGAAGTTTACAGTTGTCTTTAATGAAGACGGCTCGCTCAATGTGCAGGCAGACTGCAACGTGGGCGGGGGCAGTTACGAGATAGATGGCTCGGGGATTGTTATTGAACTGGGAGCGTTTACGAGGGCGTACTGTGGCGATGATTCGCTGGATGGGCTGTTTTTGGAGCAGTTGGACACGGCCGTGATTTTCTTTTTCCAAGACGGCGACCTCTTTTTTGACCGCCCCATGGACAGCGGCACGATGCGCTTCACCCCCGCGCCCGTCGCCGATGATAGCGACATGCTCCTCGATACGGTGTGGGCGTGGCAGAGCATCACCACCCCCGTGGTGACGGTGAACGTGCCCAATCCCGAAGCGTACACCCTGGCCTTTAACGAAGATGGCACCGTTAACCTTCAGGCGGATTGCAAGGAGGTGGGCGGGACGTTTACGCAAGAGAACGGGGCTATCAACATCGAATTGGGTTTTAACACGGCCGTGGTTTGTAGCCCCAATTCGCTCGACACCACCTTTTTAGACAGCCTCAGCCGCGCCGCGCTCTACTTCTTCCAAGGGGGCGACCTCTATTTAGACCTGCCTGCTGATAGCGGCACGATGCACTTTACCGCTACGCCTACGGATTAAAGTAAGGGTAAGTCCTCGTTTTCCAAAGCCCGACTTGTTCAGCAAGTCGGGCTTTTTGTTTTCCCACGGCCGTTAACACAATGTTTATGCTCTTGTCTACCTCTGGAAACACGGCCGTGTTTCCCTCCCAATTTCCCCATTTCACAAATTGACCCGTTACTTTTTGGCGCGAAGCTCGACTTAGGTAATAGAGCAGGACGTTAATCGTTAACGCCCACGCTCCCACGTTTATTCATCAACATAACCATAAGTAAGGAGATAGCCCTCGATGAACAAAATAACCGCTTTATTCACGTTAGCCGCCCTGTTGGTCATGCTCGGCTTAGCTGGGTCTGGGCTGGTGCTGGCCGCGCCAGACACGGCCGTGTCTGATGATGACCTCGACTTCAAAGGCATCCTTGAAAGCTTCCCCGCTGGTCTCATCGGCGAATGGGTTGTGGACGGACAAACCTTCATCGCCAACAACGGCACTGAATTTGATACCGAAGATGGCCCCTTCGCCGTCAATGCCTGCGTAGACATTGATTACATCCTCGTCAACGGGGAGCAAATCGCTACCCAAATCGCAACGGACTATGACGACAGCGATGGCGATGATTGTGACGACGATAGCGATGATGACGACAACAAAATGCAGATTTATGGTCGCCTTGACAGCTTTCCCGCTGGTTTGATTGGCGCATGGGTGGTTGATGACGTGACCTATACGGCCGACAGCCAGACCGAATTTGATGACGACGACGATGACGGTGATGACGACTTTTTTGTCGGCGCGTGTGTCGAAGTTAAATACGACCCCCTCACCAACCGCGCTTACGAGATTGAGCGGGAAGATGATTACAAATGTGATGGGCAAAGTAGCGGCAGTTTGCGCCAAGTCGAAGGGCTTGTAGAGAGCTTCCCCGCTGGTTTGGTGGGCGAATGGATTGTGAGCGGCGTGACCTATCAGGCCACGGCCGTGACCGAATTTGAAACAGACGACGGCCCCTTCTTTGTGGGTGGCTGTGTCGAGGTCAAATTTGACCCCAACAACAATAATTTGGCCTACGAAATCGAAACGGAAGATGACGACTGCGACGACGATGACAACGCCAAGCGCAAGATTTACGGCCAGCTCGAAAGCCGTCCGGAGGGAACCCTGCTCGGTGATTGGGTGGTTAACGGCGTGAGCTACACGGCCGATGCCCAAACTGAATTTGATGACGACGATGATGACGGCGACTTCGTGGTTGGGGCGTGCCTCAGCGTCGAGTATAGCGTGACGCTCAACGGCAATCTCGCCCGCGAAATCGAAACGGAAGATGGTTACAAATGCCAAAACGGCTCCGCCGCCAACCGTTACGAAGGCCGTCTGGAGAGCTTCCCACCCAGCCTGTACGGCGTGTGGGTCATTGATGGCCTCAGCTTTATGACCGACCCCAGCACCGATTTTGATGACGATGACAACAACGAAGATTACCAAATCGGCGACTGCATCGAGGTCAAATATTTCAACCTAGACGGGGTGAACAAGGTCATTGAGTTGGAAAACGAAGATGACGACGACGATGATTGTGATGGTCGTGACGATGATGACGACGACCGCGTTTACCAGAACAAACTGTATGCCACCATTGACAGTTTCCCCGCTGGTTTGGTGGGTGAATGGGTAATTGGCGGCCAAACGTTTACGGCAACGGTCAATACTGAGTTTGATGATGATGATGACGGTGATTTTGCCATCGGCCAATGTGTGCAGGCGGAATACAACAATCAACTGCTTCTGCATGAGGTAGAAACAGAGGACGATTACAAATGTAACGACAACGGCACGGCCGTGTCCAAGCTCTATGGCACGGTCAACCAGCTTCCACCCGCGCCATTTGTGGGGCAATGGGTCGTGGCGGGGCAAACGATTCAAGTCACCACAACTACCCAACTTGAGCAACAGTACGGCTTGTTTGGCGTGGGGGCGTTTGTCGAGGTGAAGTATGTTCGAGATGGCAACACGGCCGTGGCGACCAAAATAGAGACCCACGTCGCGCCCGATGCCGCCCTGAACCAGCGCGTCGGCATCGTCAACAGCTTTGACAGCAACGACAGTTGGCAAGATTGGACGATTAGCGGCCAAACGTTCAAAGCGTCCCCCGCTATCAGCGTTAATCGCCAGCCCGAGACCAACAAGCGGGTGATTTACCGCAGTTACGACGGGCTAGACGGCCAAACCTATCTGACCAGCATCACCGCTTCGTTAGACGTTTACCTGCCCTTGTTAAGTAGCACACCCTAGTCAATAGAACCCCCTCACCCCACCCCTCTCCCTCGAGGGAGGGGTGGGGTGAGGTTTTTTTAACCAACCAACCAACCAACTCAAGGAAAAAGATCATGGATCGCACAAAACTTATCAACGTTATGGCCGCGCTTAGCCTGACCAGCATTGTTATCCTAACCTTCATCGGCTTTAGCTTTAGTGACCGTTTGTTCAGCTCAGACACCACCGCCGCGGAAGCGGCAGTGAGCGAACAGGCTCCGTCTCTTATGGATGTCGTGGGCAATGTGGTGGCGGATCCCGCCAATGACCCCAAGCTGGCACAACAGACACAAATCGAAGCCCTGCAAAACCGTAACGCCGAAATGGAAGCCCTGCTCGAGCAAATGGTTCAACGAGAAGTTGAATATCAGAACCGTCTGCGAGAAGCGAATGGCACCATTCTGAGCAACGCGCCCGCCGCGCCCAGCCTCACCAGTAACCAGCCTGCGGCAGGACAGGATGCGTCACTGCAAGCCTATCAAGCGCAAAACCAGCAGTTGCGCGAGGCCCTCGCCGTCATGCAAACCCGCGAAGCAGAGTATCAAGCCCAACTGGAAGCGGCCAATGCGCAACGCCAGCAGTTAGTACAGCCAAGCGACGCCGCACAACCCGCCGTTAATAACGTTGCTGGTAATAATTATGACGATGACGATGATTATTATGACGATGACGATTATGACGACGACGATTATGACGACGATGACGACGACGACGATTATGACGACGATCATGACGACGACGATCACGATGATGATGACGACGACGATGACGATGATTGAGGAAGCATCTGAAAGCGGCTATTTGGAGCAAGTCAGCCAATTGTCCGCAGGATTTGTAGGCGAAGGGGTTATCAGTGGACCACACTTCCTAACTGAGATCATTGCTGAATTGGGAATTGAAAAAGGATACAAAGTGTAACGATGGCTAGAACCAAGCAAACCTCTGAAGTAAGTATCTATTGGCCGCTACGCACCGCGTTAGCCAGTGGGGGCGTGATTGCTTCCCTGCTAGGGGCACACCTGCTGGCGCAGGCGAACCCGCCCTCAGCGAACCCGCCCCAGACGGGTACGACCGACACCAACCCGAATATTTTGTTGACGACCCCCTTTCCTGTTGTTGAAGTCGCGCCGCTCACGCTTGACTTGCCGCCCATTCCGACGGTAGCTAGTCCGCTGATAGGCAGTGAAAACACGACTCCCCTGACAGGCGAAAACACGGCCGTGTTTGCCCCGCCACCCCTCACCTTAGAACTAGACCTCGCCCCCATTCCGACCCTTGCCCCCCCACCGCCCGCCCCCGTCGCTCCGCCGCCACAGGCCGTTGTGACGCAAAGCAACTCATCACG
>JBGTIZ010000379.1:0-2974 GCA_041745395.1 Promineifilaceae bacterium (SeqCode)
AGGCATGCCTTTGCCCTACGGTACGGGGGCGGGGTTAAAGGTTGCCTTGGAAGGCGCGTTGTTGGAGGGAGTTGAAGAGATTGTCGAACTTATCTGACTGATCCGCTAGTTGTGCTTTCTGAGACTGTATTGCATTCACAACCTCAACAAACTGATCCTGTAATCTTAAAGGAGGGACAGGAATAAGAAGCTCTTGACCATACTGTTTTGCATTTATGTTCGGTTGAGCAACAACTTTTTGCTTTGACCGAACCCAGATATTGTACGGTTCTGTCTGAGTGTAACTAAATAGAAATTCTGGGCGCATGATTTTTCGGTCAACACTAAATTTGATCAGATAACCTGCATAAACACAGAAGCCATCCCCTTTCCGATATAAATAGGTTTTACCAACAGTTGCACCCGAACGGGCAAAAACAATGTCGCCGTCTTGAAGTGTATTTTTCTGCCAATCGTTTGCGTCTGTGCTAGGAGATACCAAATCACTATTGAGGCTACCATCATCGTTAATATCAGTGATCCGAATGTATCTAGGTTTGGTTTCATCATAATCAATTGCCGAAGCTCCTGATCCATAACTTCCCTTGGATTCACATATTTCGTCCAAGGGTCGAATTGTCCAGCCTTTGGGATTATGGAAGGGGTCGCCGAACATGTCGAGGAAGACGGATTGGAGGAGGGTGTCTAGTTTGGCGAGGGCTTGCTGGCGTTGGGCGCGTAGCTCGGCCGCTTTGTCCAACACGGCCGCGATCCGCTTCTGTTCCGCCAGCGGCGGCACGGGAATTGGCGATTGCCTGATTTTTTTTAAACTAAGTGCTGGTTGTGCTGTTTTTGATGCTACTTCAAGAAAATGTCGCTTGGCATTCAGACCCGTTAGCCAATGATGCAGAAACCTATCATCAATTTTATTTCTATCTGGCGTGATTTTGGCCATATTCGCAGGAATAATTGCAAACGGGAAGCCTTGTAAATCATCAAGAATCGCAGAATAGCCTATTGAACCTATTTTTATCAGTAAATGGTCATTTTCGTAAGCATGACTACGTTTTAGGCTTTTTGCTTTTTCCTCCGAGACATATCGGATATCAAACCATTGGAAGATGTTGTTTGTAATATTTTTTCCTTGTAAAACGGGTAAACCACTAGGTTTATAATCACTAGTCTTGAGATCTGAGCCAAAAGGCCCATCTACAACATTTATTGCGATATTTTCTAGCGTTGACCAATTCCAGCTAATCGGTAGCTTATATTTTGTTAGCATTAAATCACCTCGATTGACATGCACGTGACCCCTCGTACCGTAGGGCAAAGGCATGCCTTTGCCCTACGGTACGGGGGTTAACATTTGGCGTAATGCGGCCATGCCCTGCTGAATTTCCGCCTCCAACGCTTCCAATTCATCCAAAATGACCTGCGGCGGGTCATACGCGATTTCCTCGTACACAATTTCTTTATACCGATTCAGGCTCAGGTCATACCCGTTGGCGACAATCTCCTTCTTGGGCACGGTGAACGATTGTGCCGTGCGCGGCCGTTCCCGCTCCGCGCCCGCCCGTTCCGCCCAGCGGCGCACAATGTCGGGGATGTTGTTTTGCTCGTGTCCATCCCCTAATGGTTGCCGTTTGTCGTCCAGCGAATAGCCGTCCGCCTGCATGTCGTAGAACCAGACTGTATCGGTGCCGCCGCTGTTCGTTTTGGTGAAGAGTAGCACGGCCGTGCTGACCCCCGCATACGGCTTAAACACCCCGCTGGGCATGGAAATGATACCGTCCAGCTTGTGGTTCTCCACAATCTCTTGGCGAATCCCCTTGTGCGCCCGGCTGGAGCCAAACAGCACGCCGTCGGGCACAATGACGGCCGCCCGCCCGCCGGGCTTGAGCAGGCGCAGGAAGAGGGCTAAAAAGAGGAGTTCCGTCTTTTTGGTTTTGACCATTTTGAGCAGATCCACGGCCGTGGTCTCGTAATCAAGCGACCCCTTAAAGGGGGGATTGGCGAGAATCAGGCTGTACAAATCTTCCACTTCCCCATGGTCTTCCGAAAGGCTATCCCTGTTCTGAATGACCGGCTCCTCCACCCCGTGCAAAATCATGTTCATGCTAGCAATCCTCAGCATGGTCGAATCAAAGTCAAAGCCGTGGAACATCTCGCCGCTATATTTTTGGCGCAGAGCGTCGTCGCCAAAGATGTCGGTGCGGTAATGGTCGTACAAATGTTCAGCGGCGGCCACCAGGAACCCGGCCGTGCCGCAGGCGGGGTCGCAAATCACGTCGTGGGGCGTAGGGGCCCTCATCGCCACCATCATTTTGATGATGTGGCGCGGGGTGCGGAATTGGCCGTTTTGCCCGGCCGTGCTCAGCTTGCTCAGCAGGTACTCGTACAAATCCCCCTTGGTGTCCTTGTCATCCATGGGCACTTTGTCGAGCAGTTCCACCACTTTTGCCAGCAGTCCCGCCTTCTCGGGCGGCAAGGTCATCCGCGCATTTTCCATATGTTTAGAAAACGCGCTTTCCTCCGCCCCCAAGCCGCGAATGAAGGGGAAAACGTCTTCGTCTACCGTTTTGTAGAGCGTTTTCGGGTCAAAGTTCTTGAAGCGGCTCCAGCGGCAATCTTGCTGGTCGGCGGAGAAGATGGGGTTTTCGATGGCCACGGCCGTGCGGTTCGCCTTGCGCTCCCGCACGGTCTGCAACTCGTCCAGCCGTTTGATGAACAGCAGATAGGTAATCTGCTCGATAACTTCGAGCGGGTTGGAGATGCCGCCAGTCCAAAACGCATCCCAGATGCGGTCTACTTGTGAACGAATTTCACCTGTGAGCATGTTGTTGTTTGTCCTTGTGTAAGTAAGTAGGGCAAAGGCACGCCTTGTGTAAGTAGGGCAAAGGCACGCCTTTGCCAGTCGTAGAGTTGTAGGGAAAAGGCAAGCCTTTTCACTACAACAAACAAAAAAGCCGCTACCCATATATACAAATGGGAAGCG